>CALXCB010000001.1 GCA_944386695.1 uncultured Clostridia bacterium
CTCCTATATCTATTATTTTTACACTTTTATTATACATTACCTGCTTTTGTTTTTCAATAGCTTTATCGAATTTGTAAAAAATTTGTAATAATTCTGTAATAATTCTGTAATAAATTGCATAATAATACTATTTTTAGGGCAACCATCTCAGAACTATTATATTGCCGCATATGCTAACCAAAATTACAAAAAGAGCTCGTATAGTACGTATATAACGTTTTACGAGCTCTTTGATAATTAATTAACTTTTAAAATTCCTCCAATTGTCTTACTCTCTGTACTGTCTGGTAACATTTGGCTACCACCTGCAATAACTACTGTATCTCCTGATTCTAGAATTTCTTTCTTTTTCAATTTTTCAATTCCTGCTTCTATTGTTTTTTCTACACTTTCACAAGATTCAACATATACTGGGTATACATTCCAAGCTAATCCTAATTGGCGGAATGTTCTCTTATTATCTGTTATTGCTAATGTTGGGCATCCTGCTCCTAATCCTGCTAAACGTCTTGCTGTGTTTCCTGTGTTTGTATAGCAAACTATTGCATCTGTTTCTAGGATTTTTGCAGATACACATGCCGAATATGCTATTTTGCTTTCATATGTTGATAAATCCATATTTGTGCTTTGACTAAATCTCTTCCAATAATTGATATCTGGTTCAACTCTATTTGCTATTTTTGCCATTGTCTTAACACATTCTACTGGGTAACTACCCATTGCACATTCTCCAGATAACATTACTGCACTTGTTCTATCATATATAGCATTTGCAACATCTGATGCTTCTGCACGTGTTGGTAATGGTTCATGTGTCATTGACTCTAGCATTTGTGTAGCTGTTATTGCTGGTTTACATGCTTTATTTGATAATTTTATAAATTTCTTTTGCATAACTGGTGGTTCTGTAAAGTCTGTTTCTGTTGCCATATCTCCACGAGCTATCATTTGTCCATCTGCTAAGTTTACTATTGTTTCCATGTTTGAAAGTCCTTCAACATTTTCAACTTTAGTAATTATGTGTATGTCTTTTCCTCCATTTTCGTCTAATACTTTTCTTACTTGATTGATATCATCAGCATTTCTTGCAAATGAAACTGCAACAAAATCATAATCATGCTCACAAGCTGTTTTTAAGTCTGCATAGTCTTTTTCTGCTAATGCTGGCAATCTAATTATTGTTCCAGGTAAATTCATTGTTTTTCTGCTTCCTAGTCCATTACCATGAACTACTGTACATACTATATCTTTATTAACAATTTCGTCAACTTTTAATTCTATTGCTCCATCATCAATTAATATTTTTGTTCCTGGCTCAACATCTTTATATAATTCTTTATATGATACAGAAACCTTTTCTTCATCTCCTGTAATATCTTCATTTACCAATGTGAATTTTTGTCCATTTTTTAACTGGATTTTTGTATTTTTTCCTGTATATA
The DNA here is from genome assembly GCA_944386695.1 of uncultured Clostridia bacterium. Classification (GTDB taxonomy): domain Bacteria; phylum Bacillota; class Clostridia; order TANB77; family CAG-508; genus CAG-269. Next base: position 1,443 of record CALXCB010000001.1, read on the forward strand.
ACATTCCTGTTCTTATTTCTGGACCTTTCATGTCTAAAATCATTGGTATTGGTAATTCTTTTTCTTCTCTTATTTTAATTATTCTTTCTGTTTTTTCTGCTTGTTCATCCCAGCTACCATGTGAATAATTTATTCTGCAAACATTTAATCCTGCATCGAATAATTCTTCTAACCTATTTTCACTTGCTGGTCCTATTGTTCCTACAATTTTTGTTTTTCTTAAAGCTTTCATTTTTTCCAAATTCCTCCTTCTTTATTTACAACTTTTGTTATTATAGCACATTTACTAGCTATTATTCAAGAGTTTTCTAAAAAATTTATTGTATCATTAACAACTTATAGTTACAATTCACCACCCAATAGGCAGAGCTCTGTATAAAAATTTACATGAGTCAGTATCATTACTATCTTTCGCCTACTGTTTCTACGATTTTTTTCTCTTTTTCTTCTATTGTCTCTAAAAATGCTGTCACTACTTCAGAATCAAATTGACTTCCTCTTCCATTTATAAGCTCTTGTTTTGCTTGTTCTAAATTTAAACCTTTTCTATAACACCTATTGGATGTCATAGCATCAAAAGAATCCGCAACTGTAATTATTTTTGATAAATATGGTATTGTATTTCTTTGCAAGCCTTTTGGATACCCTTTACCATCTGCCCTCTCATGATGATATAAAATTGTTTTTAAAACATCTACATTCATAATACCTGCCGCTTTTAGTAATTCAACAGAATAAATTGGATGTTTTTTCATCTCTTCAAATTCCTCATCTGTTAATTTTCCTGGCTTTTTTAAAATACTTTCTGGTATTTTTAGTTTTCCTATATCATGAAATAAACCAGCAAATTGTAGTATTTCTAAATCATGTACATTTAAATTTAATTTTTTACCTAATATAACAGAATGATTTGACACATTTATAGAATGTGCATATGTATGAGGGTGAATTTGCTTTAATTTATATAGTAATCTAAAAGTTTCTTTATTTAAGTCCATTATTTTTTCCTCCTAGACAACAACTTTATATTATTTTATTAATTATAATTCACTCTAATAATTTCATTAACCTTATTATTTCCATCATCTATTTTAAATAACACACTATTAAAAATAGCATCTCCTGTTGCGATCTTATATCTTTCTGGCAATCCTGTTAAAAACCTTTTCAATGCTGCATCTTTATCCATTCCGATTATTGAATCTTTAGGTCCTGTCATCCCAATATCTGTTATAAAACCTGTTCCTTTTGGCAGTATTTGCTCATCTGCTGTTTGTACATGTGTATGCGTTCCAAAAATTGCTGTTATTTTTCCATCTAAATAATATCCCATCGCCTTTTTTTCTGCTGTTGCTTCAGCATGGAAATCTAATATTATTATATCTGCCTCATCTTTTATTTTCTCAACTATTTTTTCTGTTACTATAAAAGGACTATCTGTCATAATATTTATCTCAGCTCTTCCCATTGCATTTATTACTGCTATTTTTTTGTCTTTGCATTTATAAATATTATATCCTTTTCCGCAAACCCCTTCTGGATAATTTGCTGGTCTAATAATTTTTGGATGATCTATAAATTTAAATATTTCTTTTTTTCCCCAAGTGTGATTTCCCATTGTTACACAATCCGCTCCGCTTGATAATATATCTTTAAAGTTTTTTTCTGTAATGCCCATTCCTTCTGCTGCATTTTCACCATTTACTATAGTAAAATCAACACTATATTCTTGTTTTACTTTTTGTAATCTTCTTTGAAGTTCTTGTATTCCTATAGTTCCAACTATATCCCCCACTACTAAAATATTCATCTTCTTTGGCTTATTAATTACTAAACAAGCCTCCTCCTTTCTTATCTACACTTGTTTATTATCATCCCTATTTTCTTTTCCTGTATTTTACTATTTTATTTAATAAAATGCAATAAAAAATTATTATTAATATTATTATAAAATATATTATTTTTTTATTGTTTTTGTCAACCTTTTCTTTAACTTCTTGTGTGTTTTTTTTGTTTTCTTCTGTTCTTTCTCCTTGCACTAATAATCTATGTGTATTTATTCCATATGGTGTGCATGTAATTAAAGTTACTAAGTCTTTTCCTTCAATTATTTTTAAATCTTCTAATTCTGTTGGCAATACAACTTTTATTTGATAAACTTTATATATTAACTGTTCGTTTAATGTATTTATATAAAAATAATCATTTACTTCCAATTCATTTAATCGCGTAAATATTTCTGCTCTTGAAAGACCTGTATGTCCTGTCAGTACACAATGTGTATTTTCTCCTCCTATTGGAAGTGATGTATTTTTAATATGTCCCACTCCTTTTTTCATTACATCGTCTGTAGTCCCATGATATATTGGCAATCTTACAGAGATTTTTGGTATTTCAAGATATGACATTATTCCATCATTTGAGAGATTTAATATATTAATATAATCATCTATGTTATTTATAAAATTTCCATCTATTTCTTCATTATATTCTTTTGCTTTTTTATATTGTAAATCTATTTCTTCATTATCTATATTTGATATATCTTCTCGATATTTTTTTATTATTTCAGCTTGATTTCTTTTTGATAAAGAGTTACTTACCTCTGGATATAAAATTATACATATTCCTACAATTATTAATATTATTGAAATAATCCATTTTGTTATTTTCACTCTAAATTTTTTGCCTACCTTTCTTGATACCTGATAAACTATACAACCTACAATATTTATTTAATATATTTTATTTTCTTTTTTTAGCTTTATATACTAATAAACATACTCCTATAACTACTAGCATTATACCTATTCCCACAATCATAGCAGTTCCTTTACCACCTGTTACAGGTAATGTGAAGCCTTTTGTATTAGAAAATATTAAACTGTAATCTTCATCTAAAACTCCATCTGGCTCTTCATCTACAAGTGTTATATCATAAGATTTATTAGATAATTTGTATCCTTCAGGTGCTTTTGTTTGTTTAATAGTATAATCTCCTTCATCAAGTCCATATAAATATAAATTACCTTCTCCATCTACAGCTACATTTGTAGTAGCTCCTTTTTCTTCTGGATCGCTTAAATAATATACACCATCTTCACCTTTTATAAAATGTATTTCATTTCCTTCTTCATCATATAATGTGAATTCACTTCCTGGTAGTTGTGTATTGTCTTTATCTACAGATTTAACTTCTATACCATAAGTATAAACTGCTACTTCGTCTGTTCTTTGAGTTTGAAGACTTGTTTCATTATATGGATCATTTGAATAATTTAAATATGCATAATTTTTATTTCCTTCAGGTCCAACTACTAAATCTGCGTTTTTATTTAATTTTGCATTATAGATCAATTTAAGTTCATCATATTTATTTATTTCATCATAATCAAATTCTAATATAAATGCTGCTGTTTCTGAACTATTAGGTATTTGCATATTATATTGAGCGTTGAATCCTCTTGATAATTTTTCTTCTTGTCCATCTTTTAATCCATATACTATTAATGATCTAATATCTATAGTTAATGATGGATCTAACACATCTGCTATATAATAGTTTTTAGATAAACTATTTTGCAAATATGTCGGAATATCTGCTTCTATGGTATAAGTGATTTCATCTATTGTACTATAGTTATCAACTATTTTTTCATCATCTGTAACTGTTTTTGTAATACCTATATTTGTTGCTTTTATTATTACATTTTGTTCTTCTAAAACCCATTGCTTTGTATTTTCATCAAATCTTGGAATTAAATTTACAACACTTGGTGTATAGATCATGTATCCATTTTCAATAAGCACCAAATATGTTCCCATTTCTACATCTTCAAAGTTTACATTTCCTGTCAAATTATCTTCTGTAACAGGATATTGAGCATCTCCTGTTGCTTGTAGGTCTCTATAAGATAACATTTGTATTGCTCCACTTTTAATTGCTGCTATTAATTCATCATAAAATGTTTGTGCTTCTTGTGAATTATTTTCTACTTCTTTATAAAAATTTTCTGAATTTATATAATTCGGATATTTTTCAGCTATCCATTCTTGAATAGAAGGATTCCATTTATATCCTTCTTTAGGTTGATTAGCTTTATAATCATATTCTACTGTTGCTATTTGATATAAAGAGACTGTTGTTCCTGCTTCTATATTATTAACAATTATATTACTTGTATTGTTTGATGACGTAATATTTGCATAACTTTTTTGAATTAAAACTATCGATAAAACAAAAACTAAAATTAAACTTATTGATAAAATTTTTGAAATTCTTTCTTTATTCATTTTCCTCCTATTTCTCTGTTAATTACAATATTTATATTTTTTAGGTTTAACAGTACCTCTTATTGTAGGTTGCATAGTTTATCAGGTATCATTTTTATATTTTTACTTTTTTCTTATTTTTAAAATTCCTATACAAATTAAAACTATTCCTATACATTCTAATATCAATATCTCTAAACTTCCTGTAATTGGTAATTTGTAAAAATCTGTTATTTTTTTACAAAATGTTACTTCTACATGAATATTATTTGTTACATTTGTAAATATTGGTAAATTTGTACTTTCTGCATTATTTATTAAATCTCCATCATACTCATCCCCATTTATTAGTACTTTTTCTATTTTATATCCTTCATCTAGAGTAATTGTTATTTCTTTGGTTGAATTTTCTCCATGTTTTGTTGTTTCCATGTAGTGAATTCCTTCTTCTTTGTATTCAACTCCATCTATTACTTGATTATATTCTCCTGATATTTTTCCTCCTTTTACTTCTCTTTGATTTCCTTCTTCATCTGTTTCTATATGATTTTTTACTTCTGTTGTTATAGTGTATTTTTTCTTAAAATTATTTACAGTAATATTTTGTGTTGCTATTACTTCAGAATCATCATCTTTTACGTTCTCAATTACTATAAATCCATCTGTATTTCCTACCATATTTATGTGATATTTTTCTTCATTTTCATATTTGCTATAAAATTTTTTAGTACTTGCCGTTTCTCCAAAAAAACTTCCTCCAAAAACTATTTTTTCTCCATTTATTTCGTTTACACAGGTTACATTACTTGGCGTGTAATATGCAGCATCACTTCTATGCATACAGTCAGAAAATTTTATATTTCCATTTTGATCTAATTTTATACAAAATCCATTTGATGAAATTTCTATTGAAGCTCTAAAATCTTTATCCCCTGTTGATATACCATCTTTGTCAACATCTATATTTTGACTTGAATAATAATATCCTCCAATTAATATTCCATTATCTTTTGTAGATACTATGTCTGTAAACATCATTGTAGCATTATTTGCAGATGAAGATCCTATTTTTGAATTTAAATCATAAAGATTTTTTATAAAATCGCCATTTTTAGATAAAATCATTAAATTTGAAGTAATTCCATTATTTGGACTAGTATAAATTGTAGTATAATCTGTTTCTCCAGATTTTCTTCCTTTTACCATATCACTACAAGCAATAGATATTACTAGAGTATTTTCTTTTGTAGTAGCTAGTGCTGTTGTTCGCAAAAATTTACTATTAGAGAATATGTTTTTTGCTGCAGAGCAAAGTTCATAATACCACTGTAATTCGCCTTTTAAAGAGTAATTTATAATTACTCCATCTTCATAATCTTCTAAATAACTTGAAATTTTATTGTTGTCATCTATTTTTATATTTCCTTTGTAATTAATTGCTACTGCTATACTATTTTCTACTTGTGTTATATCACATATTTCTATATAATCTTTTCCTACTATTTTTTTGCTCCAATTATATTTACCTATTTGCGAATAAGATGCTATAAATGAGTTTTTTTCTCCCTCGTTTTGTATTTTTTCTAAAATGTTATGCTCTGAATTATTCTCATAAAAATTGAGTGTATTGCTTTCAAAATTTCCTATAATATCTACATCTCCACTTGATGTTTCTATTACTTTAACTATTTCGTCATCCAAATTGCCACCTATTCTAGTACTCCACTCATAATTACCATTTTGATCTATTTTTAATATAAATCCATCTTTGTTAAGCATATCATAATTTGACTTAGATAGATCTTCTATAATTTTTTCATCTAAATATATTACAGAACTTGATGTATACCCTACAATTACATATCCTCCATCTTGTGTTTGGATAATTTCATTACAACTATCATCATCAATTCCTCCAAATGTTTTCGACCATGAATAATTTCCTTTTTCATCATATGAAATAATAATACCATCATTTCCTCCTTCTGATTTTTCATCAACTATACCATCTGAATTTAAATCAATTCCATCATAAAAATCTTTTGCTATTTCAACAGAATATTCTGAAATTGATCCTACAGCAATCACTTCTCCTGTATTATTAATAATTGTTGATTTTATATAATCCCAAGAATATCCATTAATTCCTTTTATCCATTCTGACATATCAAGTTCAGGCAGACCTATTTTAAAATAATATGTTCTATCTTCCTCTTTTTCTTCTAATTTATATGCTTCATTTGCAGATATTTCTATTGCTTTATATATACCTTGTGGAAGTTTTGCTTTTATTATTCCGTTTTTGTCTGTTGTAAGTACTTGTTGATTTTTTCCATCTAAATCTGTAATTTCAAATTTTGTTCCCTCAATTGGTTCAAATGTTTCCCCATCTTGCTTATATAAAGTAAATTCTGTTGTCGTTTCTGACTCTGATTTAATCTCAGTTGCAGATTTATATCTATATGTTGATTTACTGTTAATTAAAGATTTGACATTAAAAATTTCTGAATACCTATTTTGAATTAATATTATTGTATTAATTATAATTAATATGAATAAAACTTTTTTTATATTTTTTAATTTTTTGTTCATTATGTTTATTTATGTTAGCTTATTTTGTTTCTAACTATATTTTCTCCTTTCTATTTTTATTTTAATAAAAGAATTGCTCTACTTCCTGTTCTTGGTAACTTTGCATCTATTTCTTGATAACTTCTATAGCTACATGATTTTTCAGAATCAGAATATGAGTTATAATATCCTCCTCTATAGCTAAAATAATAACTATACCCTCCTAGAGTTAATTCATTTACATTTCCAGCCATATCATAAATATTATTTACCTTGGTATATTCCGAACTTCCAGCAGGTATTAATTTTGAATTGTTACTTCCTGGTTCTTTTAATAATATATTGCCAGTCACGTCTGTATAATACTTAAATGATGAATCTCTATAGTTTCCCCACAAATTAGAGTTGCTTATATCTTCATATGTTTTAACTCCAGTATCAATAAACCATTGTATAGTATAATCCCATAAAGAACTCCATATCATTGAGGTTATTATGTTTTCATTTTCTTTTTTTAGCTTTTTAGTTTTTTGATACATATCAGTCCAACTTTGTTCTGATAAATTTTCATTCAATCTTCTGATTGTTACCTCATTATCTACTAGCCCACTTTCATATCTACCTATATAAAAACCTCCATATTTTTTTATACTTTTTATCATCTCGTAATAATTTTGTTCTAATTCTCTTAATAATTCTTCTCGATTTTTATTTAATCTTAATTGTAATGTCATTTCACTAACAATATTGGTATTTGCTCCATATCCTAAACCTGGTTCAAAGTAATTAGTCGATACTTTTACATCAACTTTACCATTTATATCTTTCCACCCTAGTGGACTTCTTCCATCTTGAGTATATGAATATAATTTTCCCCATATCTTTCCATTGCTATCTACACCATATATACTATTAATCTGTTCTTCATTTACAGGAATCCATACATATTGATTATAACTAGATTGTAGCTGTAATAACTCCTTTTCTTTGCTACTTGTATTTGAATTTTCTTCTGCTAAATCTTCATTTTTAATACTATTCCAGTCTATATCTTTTTTGTTACATTCATAAATTACAAACCCTCCATTTACTGTTGTTTCTCCTTCTATCTTAGAAGCTGTGTACCCTTCAGGCACAGGAACGAAATTTCCATCACTGCTTTCTACATATGAAATATTTGTTGTTTCTTGAATTAGTTTTGATGAATTTTTTGATTTTAAAATTATTTTTTCACTTAAAATCGATTGAATAAATGATTTGATTAATATTGAAAAAATTAATATTGTAATTATAAAAATGACTAGAAATAAAAAATTTTTTAAAAATTTTATTGACCTTCTCGCAATAATCCCTCCTTTTAAATTTTGTTTTGAGATATTTTTTATATCTCTTGTGTTTTATGTTAACATAAAATTTTAATTTTGACAATATTTTTTTCCATTTTTTTCTATTTTTTCATCGCAAATTTCGACTTTTTTTTGTAAATTCGGGACCTTTTGGACCGGTTGTTTTTGGTTCCAAATTTCATTTATTGTTTTTCTTCCTATTGTAATTATTCTTGCTATTTGCCTTTGGCTTACACCTTGTATCTTTTTTAATTCTTTTATTTTTTCTATATTTCCATTCTCTTTGAAAAATTTACCTATTTTTTTACAGAGTCTATTTTGAATCTTTTCATTATAATATCTATAACTTCTTCATCTTTCAAATTATTAGATAGTTCAAAATCCGCAAAATTCATTATCTCTTCTATGCTATCAATTTTATTTGTATATTTAACAAAACTCTCTACCTCATTATTAAAATAATGTAGTAATATTTTTTTATCTATCAATATTTCTCTTCCTACATATTCTTGATAGCTACTCCATTTATAAGTATTAGTTTTTTCTATTCCTGCTTTTTCTGGATTTCTATGGACATACCTACAGACTTCTAAAAAATATCTTTGATTTTCAATATTCTTACTTTTAAATCTATTTTGAACAAATGGACCTTTTCGATCATATTTTTTATTGAAATAACTTGCATATCGAATTGTCAAACTTTGCATTGCTTTTGATAAAAACTCATCTTCTATTTTAATTACCATATGCACATGATTGCCCATCAAACAATAAGCATACAGTTTATAATGATATTCTTTTTTAGTTATTTTTAATCTATCTAAAAATATTTTTCTATCTTGATTATCATAAAAAATATTATTATCATCAATTCCTTTTAGAATTATATGATAAATTTTTGAATTACTATATTTTCTTTTTATTCTTGACAATAAATTTCATCTCCTTTTTTCTTTTTGGAGCCAAAAAGAACCGGTCCAAATGGTTCGAAGAACCAAAAAGAACCGGTCCAAATGGTTCCTTTTGCTATAATTCAAACTGTGTTGTGTATCTTCGAGGGAAGAAAATTTGTTATATAATATTATTTATTTCATTTATCATATTATATACTCTTTCATCATTATATGTTCTATTTTCAAAAAGTATATCTAAAAAATTAGTATCACTCATAATAAATTCAATAAAATTCTTACAAATAGAATCATCAAATAATCCAAGCCAATTATAATATTCTATAGATGCTCCTCCTTCAAGGTATTTAGCTGCTTTTAACTCTTTTATTTTTAATTTATATGAAGAAAACCTTACTAATATTTTAAATACTTCATATTTTTTTTCATTATTATAATTTACATTGCACTCCTTTTTATTATATTGCTCAAATTGATTTTCTAGTTTTCTTCCTGTGTTTCTATCATAATTTATTAATAATATTTTATTATAAACTGTTTCCTTATTTTCTAATAATAAGTATTTATATTCATCATTATGAAAAATGTGTATAATTATAAAATACAACACTAAAATAATATTATATATATTACTTAAGTCAATATTTTTTCTTATTAAATATTCTTTTATTGAAATATATTTCCTTAACACTTTCTTTATATGTCTAGAATTGCTAAAAGCAATACTATCAAAAAAATCCACTATTTTTTTCGAATCCTCATGGCTAATATTCATAATCTTAACAATACTATCTTCAAAATTTTCTACATTTATATTATTGCTTATACTAAAATTAATAGGAAATATTTTTTCTAAATATTCATCTGCTTTGTTGAAATCATTATTATATTTATTTTGCAATGCTAAAGTAACAGCTTTTTTATCTATTCCAATTATAAATATAATATTTTTATTTACAGATAATAGCAATTTTATAGAAGATATTAGATTAATAATATTTTCTGATTCACATCTATCCAAATCATCTAAAAATACAACTAATTTTTTATTATTAAAAGTCATTTTACTATATTCTTTTTCGAATTCATCTATTTTTTCCCACAAGCATTTATTATCTTTTATATTTTTTACTCTTTCTTCATCTAATTTTTGTACCTCATCTATAGCCTCTCCTGGCTTTATATTTATTATTCCTAAATTAACATCTATTCCCTTTGCCATGCTTTTTAATATACTGTATCCTATTTCTAGTATATTTTTTCCACTTTCTTTTAATTTACTGATTTTCTTATCCTTAGTCATAAATTTTAGCAATGAATATGGTAAATTATCATCTTTTTCATATTTCCAAGTGTCAAACCATACTGTTTCAAATTTATTTTCAGGCAAGTTACTTTGTATTGTTTTCATTAAGCAACTTTTACCAATTCCCCATGGACCATATATAGCAATTAAATTGTTTTTTTCTAATAATTGCTTACTATCCTCTAGATTTAAAAAATTACAAATTGCTATTGCTTTATCATAAGTTCCGAACATATCATTTTCCCTATTTAATACTTTTATTTCTTCAATTAAACTTTCCTCCATTTACTTTCTCCTTGTCATATTTTATTTTAATAATTTTCTTTCATTATCTTTCATTAATATTTTCATTTGTGATATTGCTATTTGATTTAATTTATACAACCTTTGAGATTGTTGCATTCCTTCATTTATAAATATTGAATTTGTATTTTCTAAGTTTGCTAAACATATTAATTCATTTATACTTGCATAATCTCTTATATTTCCTTTTTTATTTGGATTCTTTTCTCTCCATTCTTTTGCTGTCATTCCAAATAATGCCATATTTAATACATCAGCTTCTTCGGCATATACTAAATTTACTTGCTTATTCGTTAATTCTTTAGGTATTAAATTGTTTTTTATTGCATCTGTATGTATTATATAATTAATCTTACTTAATTCTCTTTTAGCACTCCAACCTATTTCTCTTTGTTCATTTGCTTTTAATCTTTCAAACTCTTGAATTAAATATATTTTAAACTCTACTGAAACCCATGAAGCAAATTCAAAAGCAATATCTCTATGTGCATATGTTCCACCACCTTTGCCAGATTTAGAAACTAATCCTATAGCATCTGTTGATTCTATCCATTTTTGTGGAGCTAATGTAAAACTATTTAATCCAGCCTCTTTTTTAAAGGCCTCGAATTCGATGCCTTTAAAATTTGGGTTGTGTATTAATTCCCAAATTCCTAAAAACTCTATTGTATTTCTATTCCTTATCCAATTTTGTATCACACCTTTTGGATTTTCTCTATTTTTATATCTAGCAATATCTGTTAAAGATATATATTCCTCATTATCTACTAGAGTTATATTTATAGCTTGCTTCTTTACTATTAACGTTTTCATTGTACCACATCCTTTTTGCTGATTTTATCAAACATTTGTTTTAATGTCAAGTGAATAAAAATTATTTTTTAGATTTTGCACAAAATTTTAACTATTTAAAGTTTCCATAAAAATAAAGTATATGTTTATATATCATATACTTTATTTTCTTTATCATTTTTCACTATTTCTACCCCAAAATATTCAAGTGGCAAAGCCCACTTAACATTAAATTTTCTACCATTTATAATATTTTTCATTTGGTCTTTGTGTTTCGTGGAGATATTCTCAAAATGCTCTTTCTCATATGCTACAAAATATTCTACTTTTTCATCCGTCAAAGCTCGTCGAATTGACTGTTATATAAATCTGCATAAAATCCTTGTTTTGCCATTAATTGATCATGATTTCCTTGTTCTATAATGTTTCCATCATTTACTACTAAAATCAAGTCAGCATTTTTTATTGTAGATAATCTGTGAGCAATAATGAATGATGTCTTGCCCTCTGTTAATTTGTCCATTGCTTTTTGTACAAGCTCCTCTGTTCTTGTATCTACATTTGATGTTGCTTCATCTAGTATTAAGAATGGTGTATTTTTTGTCATTCCTCTTGCTATTGTAAGTAATTGTTTTTGTCCTGCTGATACAGCATCATTATCTGAAAGAAGTGTATCTAATCCATGTGGTAATGTTTTTACAAAGTGGTCTAATCCTACTGTTTTGCATATTTCTCTTACTTCTTCATCTGTGATATTTTCGTTATTGTAAACTATGTTTTCTCTGATTGTTCCATCAAATAACCATGTATCTTGCAAAACCATTGTAAATAAATCATGTATGTTTTCTCTTGTTAATTCCTTTGTTGATATTCCATCTATTTTTATATCTCCTGAATTTATTTCATAGAATTTCATAAGTAAGTTTACTAGGGTTGTTTTTCCTGCTCCTGTTGGTCCTACTATTGCTATCTTTTGACCTGGTTCTGTTTTTGCACTAAAGTTCTTTATTGTAGGTTTAGGATTGTTGTCATATTGGAAAACAACATTATCAAATTCGATATTTCCTTTTACTTTTTCTTTATCAAGTTTTTTAGTTAACGAACTTTCGTCACTCATTTCTGCTTCATCTAAAAATTCAAATACTCTTTCACTAGCTGCTCCTGTTGATTGAAGCGATGTCATTGCTTGAGCTATTTGCGATAAAGGTGATGTAAATAATCTTACATATGTAATAAATGCAACTATTACACCAAATGAGATTATATCATTCATTGTAAGTAATGCCCCAACTATACATACTGCAACATATCCAAAGTTTCCTATAAAGTTCATTATTGGTTGCATAAGTCCTGATAAGAATTGACTTTTTCTATTAGCTTCATATACATTTCTATTTAAAACATCAAATTTTTCATCAGCTAGTCTTTTGCCATTATATACTTTTACAACATTTAATCCTGTATAAATTTCTTCTATATGACCATTCAATTTTCCTAATTCGACTTGTCTTGCTACGAAATATTTTTGTGATTTTCCTAAAATCAAAAACATAAATACAAATCCTATCAAACTCGCAAATATTGCTGTAAGTGCCATTATCCAGTTTGTATAGAACATCATTATTATTGTTCCTAAAAATAATGTTGTACTACTTACTAATGTTGCTAATGATTGGTTCATGCTTTGTGCTATTGTATCCACATCATTTGTTACTCTTGATAAAATGTCTCCTTTTGCGTTTTTGTCAAAATATCTTAATGGTAATTTATTTATTTTTATAGATATTCTGCTTCTTAAACTTTTTGCAAATTTGTTTGCAACATCTGTCATTAAAATTGATTGTATGAATGTAAATATCGCACTGGCTGTATATAATGATGCTAATATTAATGCTATTTTCTTTATTGCATCCATATCCATAAATGGTTCAATTACATCTTGTATGCTTTTTGGCATTTCATCTATTTTTGAATATAGCTCTGTTTCATCAGTTTCATCAGTCATAGAACTCATTAATTCTATAAATTTAATTTGATCTTCTGATGATATTTTTGTTCCATCAATTTCGATTTCATCTAATAATGCTTTTTTGATATTTTCAGGTATTGATGATATTGCATCTTCTTTCACTTCTCCTGTCTCTAAACTTCCTATTGCTTTTAAGAATTCTATCTTATCTTCAGTTGATATTTCTATATCATGATATGAAGTTTCTGGAAGAATTACTTGTAAAATACTATCTGGAAGCTCGCTTATATAACTCATACCATTATTTGATGCTTCTGACTCTTGCATCTTAGCCATTACTGTTTGAAATTCTTGTTTGTCTTCTTCTGATATCTCACTAGACATCATAATTTGTGTTATTGTGTCTTCTGATAAATTCATTGATAATATTTCTTCAATTTTTGACTGCATATTTTCTTCATTAAGACTTGATGTTATTGTATCTGTTATTGTTTTTAAATTATCTGTATTTATAACTAATCCTTCTGATATTTCATCTGTTAAAGTTGATAATTTATTTGGAGCAATTATAGACATTATTGAGCCTAGCACTGCTAGAATAAGTGCTATATATACTAATATTCTAAAAGGTTTCAATTCAGAAAAAAGCCTTTTCATTGCTCCTTTAAAGTCTTTTGCTTTATCTGTTGGGTTTCCTCCTCTTCCCATTGGTCCTCCTCTAGGCATCTTCTAATTCCTCCTTTGACAATTGTGATAATGCTATCTGTTTATATACTTCGCAGTTCTTTAGTAATTCTTTATGTGTTCCCATTCCTACTATTTTGCCTTCATCTAGTACTAATATTTTATCTGCATTCATAATAGTTCCTATTCTTTGTGCTACCATTAGTGTAGTCTTATCTCCTGTATATTTCTTTAATTCTTTTCTTAAAACACTATCTGTTTTATAATCTAATGCTGAGAAACTATCATCAAAAATATAGATTTCTGGGTCTCTTGCTATTGCTCTTGCTATTGAAAGTCTTTGTTTTTGTCCACCTGATACGTTTGTACCACCTTGTGACATTTGTGTTTCATATCCGTTTTCCATTTTTTCAACAAAGTCTTTTCCTTGAGCTACTTCTATTGCCTTTTTTATCTTTTCGTCTGAAATTTCTCCTTTTCCATTATCTCCATATGAAACATTGGCTTTTACTGTGTCATTAAATATAACTGCTTTTTGAGATACATATCCTATTTTATTATGTAAAAAGTCTTGCTTATATTCTTTTACATTTATACCATCTACTAATACTTCTCCTTCTGTAACATCATAGAATCTTGGTACTAAATTAATTAAAGTTGATTTTCCAGATCCTGTAGAACCAATAAATGCTACTGTTTCTCCCCTATTTGCTTTAAATGATATATCTTTTAAAACATATTCATCTCCATCAGGATATCTGAAAGATACATCTTTAAATTCTACTGTTCCAACTTCTTTATTAGTATTAGAATCAATTTTTCCATCTTTTATAGTAATATCAGTATCTAATACTTCATTAATACGCTCTGCTGATACTTGTGCACGAGGTACCATCATAAATATCATTGCAAGCATTAAAAATGACATTATTACTTGCATTGCATAAGAACTAAATACTACCATATCTCCAAATAGTTCTATTTTATCTGCCATTAAAGAATCTTTTATTAAATAAGCTCCTACAAAATAAATACTAAGAGTTAAAAAGTACATTACTAAATACATTGTTGGTGAAAGTACTGCAAATGTTTTTTGGTTAAATAATTGTTGATTTGTAAGTTTTGTATTTACTTTCTCAAATTTATCTTCTTGATATTGTTCTGCATTAAACGCCCTAACTACTCTAATTCCTGTTAAATTTTCTCTTGTTACACCATTTACTTTATCAATCAATTTTTGTACTATTTTAAATTTAGGAATTACAATTACCATTAATGTTGCTATAACAGATAATAAAATTACTACTCCTACACCTGTAAGGGCACTCCATTGCCAACTTTTATTTAATATTTTGGTAATAGCCCATATTGCGGTAATTGGCGCTTTTATACTAAGTTGAAGTCCCATTGCAACTAGCATTTGTATTTGAGTTATATCATTTGTTGTTCTTGTAATTAAACTACTTGTTGAAAATTCTTTTATTTCACTCATTGCTAAATCTTCAACTTTATCAAATAATTTTTTTCTGATATTTTTTGAAAATGTTGCTGAAATTCCTGAAACAAGGTATCCAACAATAACTGCAGAAATTAAACTTCCTAATGCACAACCTAACATATATGCTCCATTTTTTATAATTTCTGACATTTGGCTTCCTTCAGTTTGTACTAATACTGTTATTTGTGACATATAGTCTGGCATTTTTAATTCTAACCATACTTGCCCAATGATTAAAACTAAACAAACTACTGCTAAAGCCCATTCTTTCTTCCTTAAGTTTTTCAATAATTTTATCATTTTTTCCATTCCTTTCCTTTTTCTTTTTTATCGTAAATTGTATTATATAATAGATTTTTAGCAAAGTCAACATCAGATTGCTAATTCACAAAAATTTCACATTTAAGAAGTTGCAATTCCTGCAATAAAAAAAATTAAATAGCTGCATAAGGTGCCTTATACCGCTATTTATACTTTTATTTAATTTGATTAAAATAATTCAGCCCCCAAAGCATATGGCTTTGAGGGGTGCGAGGTTGACAAGTTACTCCAATTGAGGAATTGACCTTTTAACTCGATCAAATTCCTCCTCTCTTTTGCTGGGCTCTATTGAACCCAAATACTCTTGAAGAGTATATGGGCCTCCCCCGGCAATAAATTCCCGGGGTTGGCATCTCCTATAAATTATAGATCCGTCCTCATTGAACCCTGCTGCCTCTGCAACTTTCGTTGCTTTGGCAACTCCGTTCTCCCAAATATGTATATCTTCGAGAATGGCGCTAATTGACGAGTTTCCAGCTGTTGACATATAGAATTCATACATCTTCATAATGTCAACCTCCTTTCTTCTGTTGTAAAATTTATACCTGCACTATTATTATACCATTTTATGTAAATTAAGTCAATAATAGCTGTATTAAAGTGATTACATCGCAATTAATTAAAGGCAAAATTTTATTCTCCGTCTTTTATTTCTCTTTATTAGTTATTTTCTCTTTGATAAAGTTGTGTAAATCAATATCATTATTCCGAATTTTTGTCAACAATTTTGTTCACTGTACTAAACAAAATTGTTATTTTTTCACTTTTTGTTCAGTATAATTTTCATTTGTCAAATACTATAATCTCTAATTATATTATCTACATCTTTATAAAATATGTAGGTCTAAACTAAAATACGTTACACTTTATTTAATTTACAAACTTTTTTATAATAGCTTCTGAATCTAAATTATAAAATTTTAGCAATTCTTCTGCTTTTCCAGATCTACCAAATTCATCTTTTATTCCCATTCTTTCTAGTTTTGCAGGACATTTACTTGTTAATACTTCAGAAATAGCAGAACCAAGACCGCCTATTACACTATGGTCCTCTATTGAAATTAGCCTTTTTGTTTCTTTGCTACATTTTATAATCATTTCTTCATCAATAGGTTTTATTGTATGAACATCTATTACTCTTATATTTATTCCGCTTCTCTTTTAATGCTTCTTGAGCTTTTAATGCTTCACATACCACATCTCCTGTAACAAATATACTAGCATCTGTGCCATCTCCTATTTGTATCATCTTACCTAGTTCAAACTTTTGATTTTCTTCATATATAATAGGTGTAGCAAATCTTGATAATCTCACATATACTGGTCCTTTTACTTTGTAAGCTTCTTCTATTGCCCATTTTGTCTCTATATCATCTGTTGGACTAAGTAATGTCATATTAGGTAAGGTTCTCATCATACTTATGTCTTCTAACATTTGATGTGTTGCTCCATCTTCTCCAACTGTTATACCTGCATGTGTACTACAAATTTTCACATTTAAATTTGGATAGCAAATACTATTTCTTATTTGATCATAACTTCTCCCTGCTGCAAATACTGCAAATGTGCTAGCAAATGGTACTTTTCCTGTTGTTGCCATTCCTGCAGCAGTACTCATCATATTTGCCTCTGCTATTCCCATATCAAAAAATCTTTCTGGAAATTTTTTTGCAAAATTTATTGTTTTTGTTGCAGTTGATAAATCTGCATCTAATACTACTATATCTTTGTATCTTTCTCCTAATTTTTCTAAAATCTCTCCATAGCTTTGTCTTGTGGCTTTCTTTTCTTTTCTCATAATCTTTTCCTTCCTTTAATCAATTTTTTTCCACTCTCCATGGAATTCATATTTGTATTTAGTTTTATCATCTATACAATATTTTTTATATAACTCTTTTATATTTTGTTTAGTTATGGCTTTTTCTATACCATTATCTCGAACTTGTATAAAAACTTCTGTAAGAAATTTTTCTATTTTTGGATTCATTATTATTCTTGTTTTTTCTATTTGCCAATAATCATATTCAGAATTTCTCGTCCAATTTTTTCCATTATATATTATACTAGCTGATAATTTGTCACATATCATTTCAACCACATATTTATATGGTATTATAGGAGCAACTTCTGGTGCATTTAAATCAACCCAATACCAATCGTGATGTTTATTTCTGCCTTTATGATGTAACCATGCCTTAGAGTACCCATTATCCACTTTACATCTTGTAATTGGTGATACTCCTCCATCATAATATTTTACACTTTCCCAAAATTCTTCAAAAGAAAATTTTGACCAGTCATGCATAAATCCTCTAAATGGTATTCCTAATTTACAACTAAACTTAAAAACTAACCATTTATGTTTAATGACTAATTTTATGTGTTTAAAGATATTTTTGACTATATTTTTTGACATTAAAATTCCTTCTTCCTGATATTTATATGTTTTTTATATTCCTTTCTTTCTATTTTTAATTAAATACCTTTTTATTAAACCACAAAAACTTCATTTATGCAATGTTTTTGACTTTTTTATTTTATAATGCTATAATTTAAATCAATATTTTTAAATGAAAGGTATTGATGTAATTATGGCTAATACTAAACTTATTGCTAAAAATCCAAATGCTTATCATAATTATGAAATTATAGATAAAATCGAATGTCGGGATCGTTTTAACTCGGAACTGAAATAAAATCTATAAGAAAAGGTAAAGTAAATTTAAAAGATTCTTTTGCTAAAATACGAAATGGCGAATGTTTCGTTATTGGTATGCATATCAGTCCTTATGAATTTGGAAATATCTATAATAAGGATCCTTTACGAGATCGAAAACTTTTACTTAATAAATCTGAAATTAATAAGTTAATTGGCAAAATTAAGACTAAAGGCTTTTCTCTAGTCCCTATTTCTTTATACTTTAAAGGAAGTTTTGTTAAATTAGAACTTGGTATTGGAAAAGGTAAAAAATTATATGATAAACGTGCCGATATTGCTAAAAAAGATGCAGAAAGAAAAATGGCAATTGCTTTAAAAGGAAATTATTAATTTTTTTTCATTGGGGTCGTTTCTTTTCGCAAAAGGGTCGGTTCCTTTCGCAAAAGGGTCGTTTCCTTTTGAAAAATGTTATGTAAACGAGGTGGTAAAATGATTGATACAAAAAATATAAAAGAAGAATTTTTAAGATATACTTCAAATTATAATCCAGAAAATGAACGTATAAAAGCAAAAATAAATCATACTATGAGAGTTGCTCGGAAATTGCAAGGGTCTTGCTAATTATTTAAATTTGTCTGGGGACTATACAAATCTAGCCATTGCAATTGGCTATTTTCACGATATTGGTAGATTTGAACAGATTAGAATTGCAAATACATTTAGTGATAAAGAAAGTAAAATTAATCATAGTGAAATGAGTGTAAAAGTTCTATTCGAAAACAATTATATTCGTAAGTTTATTAAAGATAGCTGTTATGATCAAATAATAAAACTTGCTATACTTAATCATAATAAATCTAGTTATGATATTGGTTTTGATAATTTGTCAGAAAAAGAAGCTCTGTTTACAAAAATTATCCGTGATGCTGATAAGCTTGACATTTTTTACACTATAACTGACCCAAATCGTTCAATGGAAAGTATCTTTTGGTATTCTGATTGGGATACCAAAGAAATTAATAAAGATATAATTAAATTTTTTGAAACAAATCATTATATTGATTATTCTCAAATCAATAATAATGCTGATGTTATTACAACTTATTATGCATATATTTTTGATTTGTATTTTCCTATTACTTTACAACTAATAAAGGAACATAAATATTTAGATATTTTGACTCAGAGAATTTGTAATAAATTTACATCACCAATTGTTCATGAACAAACAAAACAACTTTTAGAAATATGTCATAAATATTTTACAAAAAAGTAATATTTTTTCATTGGGGTCGTTTCCTTTTGCAAAAGGAAACGACCCTTTTGCGAAAAGAAACGACCCCAATGAAAAAAAAATTAATTAAAAATAATCCATCCAAAATCAGAATTTACTTTTTCTCCACCTTCTACAATTACTTCTCCGTAATTTTCTTCGTTTTCTGCTTCTTTTATTGAAGTTACATTTTTGGCAATTAAATCTTGTGAAGTTATATTTTCATCTTCATATCCATTTCCATCAAAAGTCACTACATATACTTCTCCATTAGAATATAAAACTACCCTATATAAAGAACTTCCCATAAAACCACTTGGAGAAACGTGAGTTATTTCTGTTTTGTCTGTATTATTATTTGAATTCACATTGCTATTATTTTCGATCGTAGCTGAATTCATATTACTTTCCATGCTTTGTTCATTGCTATCAACTCTATCTTCTTGTATATTTTCTGATATATTTTCGTTATCATTATTTGTTATTTCATTTTTATTTACTATATTGTAAATTTCAAATATTATTAAAAATAAAACGACAAGTATTACTATAAAAATTATTTTCTTCTTTATATCTTTCATATTCATAAATCCTCTTAAGCTTTATTTGATGAACCAAATACATCTCTTATTTTATGTTGTACAGTGGCTTTAATTAGTTCTCTTGCAGGTGTTAAATATTTACGTGGGTCGAAAGCTGATGGTTCTTCTACAAATACTTTTCTTATTCCTGCTGTCATAGCAAGTCTTAAGTCTGTATCAACATTTATTTTAGATACTCCTGATATTGATGCTGTGTGAAGCATTTCATCAGGAACTCCTTTTGCTCCTGGGATATCAGCACCATATTTGTTACATTGTTCAACTAGTTCTGGTATAACTGTTGATGCTCCATGAAGTACAATTGGAGTATTTGGTATTCTTTCTTTTACTTCTTTTAAAATGTCAAAACGTAATTTTGCTTCTCCCTTGAATTTATATGCTCCATGACTTGTTCCTATTGCAATTGCTAAAGAGTCACAACCTGTTTCTTTTACAAATCTTTCAGCATCTGCTGGGTCTGTATAGATTGCATCATTTGCAGATACATTTACATCATCTTCTATTCCTGCAAGTTTCCCTATTTCGGCTTCAACCATTACTCCTTTTGAATGTGCATATTCTACTACTTTTTTTGTTAAAGCTGCATTTTCTTCAAAACTATATTTTGACCCATCTATCATTACAGATGTAAATCCATTATCTATACACATTTTTGCAGTTTCAAAATCTGGTCCATGATCTAAATGAATAGCAATTGGTATTTCTGGGTGCTCTTCTGCTGCTGCTTCAATCATTTTCATTAAATAATTTATTCTAGCATATTTTATAGCACTAGATGATGCCTGTAATATAACTGGTGATTTTTCTTCAGCTGCTGCATCTACAATTGCTTGAATAATCTCCATATTATTTACATTAAATGCACCTATTGCAAAATTCTCTTTCATTGATTTTTCAAACATTTCCTTTGTTGTTACTAACATATTTCTCAATCCTCCTCTTTTTTTCTTTATTCTATTGCTATTTTTCCCATATGTCAATCTTTATATATTAAAAAAATAGAATTTTCCTTCTACCTTGCTTTTTTGCTTATAATTTTGTATAATAGTCACATAATATTTATAAAATAGGTATTATTTCCTCATATATGTGACTTAAACAAGAAAGGGATGAAATTTTTTATGAAAAAACTAGTAGTTAAAGATTTATATAAAAATATGAAAGAATATGAGAATAAAGAAATTACCTTAGAAGGATGGGTTCGTACTGTAAGAGCTTCTAAAAATTTTGGTTTTATAGAATTGAATGATGGATCATTTTTTAAAAATATTCAAATTGTAATTTCTGATAATTTGGATAATTTTAAAGAACTTTCAAAACTTACAATCAGTTCATCAATTAAAGTTACTGGAACATTTGTAATTACTGAAAATTCTAAGCAACCATTTGAAATACAAGCTACCAATATTGAAATTTATAATGTTTGTGATAATGAATATCCTTTGCAGAAAAAAAGACATACTTTTGAGTATTTGAGAACTATTGCACATTTACGTCCTCGTTCTAATACATTCTATGCTGTATTTAGAGTTAGAAGTGTTTTATCTTATGCAATTCATAAATTTTTCCAAGAAAGAGGATTTGTTTATGTTCATACACCTCTTATCACTTCAAGTGATGCCGAAGGTGCCGGAGAAATGTTTAATGTAAATTCTTTTGATTTAACAAATGTCCCTAAAACTCCAGATGGACAAGTTGATTTTTCAAAAGATTTCTTTGGAAAACCAGCTCATCTTACTGTTAGTGGTCAATTAGATGTTGAAACATATGCTGCTGCATTTAGAAATGTATATACTTTTGGTTCAACTTTTAGAGCAGAAAATTCTAATACTGTAAAACATGCAGCCGAATTTTGGATGATTGAACCTGAAATTTCTTTTGCTGATCTTTCTGATGATATGGATTTGGCAGAAGAAATGATAAAATATATCTTTTCATATGTAATAGAACATTGCCCTGAAGAAATGCAATTTTTTAATAAATTTATTGATAATGGTTTACTTGAAAGATTGAATCATGTTATTAATTCGGATTTTGCAAGAATAACTTATACTGATAGTATAAAAGAACTTGAAAAACATAATGATGAATTTGAATTTAAGGTTTCTTGGGGTATTGATTTACAAACAGAACATGAAAGATATCTATGTGAAAAAATATTTAATAAACCTGTATTTGTAACTGACTACCCAAAAGATATTAAGGCTTTTTATATGAAACAAAATCCTGATGGTAAAACTGTTGCAGCAGCTGATTTATTAGCTCCTGGTATTGGTGAAATTATCGGTGGTAGTCAAAGAGAAGAAAATTATGATAAGCTAATTAATAGAATGAAAGAACTTAATATGGATTTAAAAGAATATTTATGGTACTTGGATTTAAGAAAATATGGTAGTGTAGAACATTCTGGATTTGGTTTAGGTTTTGAAAGAGCTCTTATGTATTTAACAGGTATGCAAAATATTCGTGATGTGATTCCTTTTCCTAGAACTCCTAAGAATTGTGAATTTTAATAATTTATCAATATACAAAAAAATTAGACATATTAATATGCCTAATTTTTTTATTTTTATTGATTGAAGTATCTTTTTAATAATCCTTCAAATCCTTTTCCATGACGAGCTTCATCTTTGCACATTTCATGAACTGTATCATGAATTGCATCATATCCAAGTTCTTTTGCTCTTGTTGCAATCATTTTTTTGCCTTCACATGCTCCATATTCTGCTTCTGCTCTTAACATTACATTTTTCTTTGTATCTGGATATACAATTTCTCCTAATAGTTCTGCAAATTTAGCAGCATGTTCTGCTTCTTCAAAAGCATATCTTTTGAATGCTTCTGCAATCTCTGGGTATCCTTCTCTATCAGCTTGTCTACTCATTGCTAAATACATTCCAACTTCTGAACATTCTCCATTGAAATTGTCTCTTAATCCTTTTACTATTTCTTCATCTAATCCTTGAGCTACTCCAATTCTGTGTTCATCTGCATATTGTTTTTCTCCTTTTTCTTCTCTTTCAACAAATGCTTCTTTTCCAGCTCCACATTGTGGACATTTTTCTGGAGCTTCTTCTCCAAAATGGATATATCCACATACTTTACATACATATGCTTTCATGTTCATTCCTCCTATATTTTAATTTTACTTGAGTTATATTAGCATATTTTAGATTGATTGTCAAAATTATTCTTCTTCCTCTTCATTTGTTAAATCTCTAGGCTTCATAAGTGGATATAAAACCACATCTCTAATATTTTGGCTATTTGTTAAGAATTGTAAAAATCTATCTATTCCCATTCCCCAACCAGAAATTGGTGGCATTCCATATTCCATAGCTCTTATATATTCATAGTCTATGCTCATAGCTTCTTCATCACCTTGAGCCTTTAATTTACTTTGTTCTATTAATCTTCTTTCTTGTTCTCTTGCGTCTACTAACTCTGAATATCCATTTATAATTTCTTGTCCATTTACTATTAATTGGAATCTATCTGTAAGTTCAGGATTTTCATCATTGCTTCTAGCAAGTGGTGATAAATCTATTGGATGTTTTATTAAAAATGTTGGTTCTATAATACTTGGTCTACTTACTTTTTTATAAAGTTGGTCTATTAAATTTCCACGACCTAATCCTTCTATGTTTTCAGCCTCTAATTCTATTTTTTTGTTTCTTATTTCAGCAAGTAAACTTTCTGCTGTTTCAAATTGATCTATATCTATTTCACAATCTTTTAAAATTAAGTCCCTAAATGAAACTACTTTCCATTCTCCTCCAAAGTCTATCATTTTATCCCCAATTTGAATGTTTAAATTTCCATCATAAAGTTTTCCTAATATATATGTTACCATTTCCTTCATAAATTTCATATTATCTTCATAATTCCAGTATGCACTATATCCTTCTACCATTGTAAAATCTTGTAAGTGGTTTGCATCTATTCCTTCATTTCTGAAATCTCTTGCAACTTCATATATATTATTAAATCCACCTATTATTAATTTTTTTAAAGTTAATTCTGGTGATATTCTTAAAAATACGTCCATATCATGTGCATTATGATGTGCTATAAAAGGTTTAGCTGTAGCACCTGATGCTGTATTTTGAAGAGCTGGTGTTTCTACTTCTATAAATCCATGATTATCTAAAAATTCTCTAAGTAATTTTATGAATTTAGATCTTAATAAGAATCTTTTTTTAGTTTCTTCATTCATAATTAAATCAAGATGTCTTTCCCTATAAATTGCTTCTTGATTAACTAATCCATGATATTTTTCTGGAAGTGGTCTTAGTGATTTTCCTAAAAATGTATATTCATATACTTGTAAAGATTTCTCTCCAGCTTGTGTAGTAAAGATTTCTCCCTTTACACCTACAAAGTCTCCTATATCTGTTATTTCATGAAATTTCTTATATTCTCCTTCTTCTAAATCATCTCTTTTTATAACAAGTTGAATATGTCCTGTTATGTCACTTAAATCTAAAAATGAAATTTTACCCATTTTTCTTTTTGACATAATTCTTCCTGCAATTGAAATATTTTTTGTTCCATCTTCTAAAAGTCTACTACTACCTATTTCATGTGTAGTTTCATATCTTTCAGGATGTGGATTTATTCCATATTCTTTTATCTTTTGCAATTTTTCATTTCTTACTTGCATTAATTCTTTTACATTTGCCATATATAATCTCATTCCTTTCAATTAATTTGCCTTATTTTATGACTTTTTTACAATATCCATATTTTACTCTCTTTTTGCTATTTTGTCAATTATGTAAAACTATAATACAAATTCTTCCCAAACCAAATTTGCTAAATCTAATCCTTTATTTGTTAACATGATATTATCTTCTGTTACTTTTAATAATTTTTCTTCTACTAACTTATTAAGTTCATTTCTAAAAACAAAAATAGGATTTTCTCCAAATTTGTTTTTGAAATTTTGAATTGATACTCCATCTATTTTTCTTAATCCAAGTAACATATACTCTTGCTCTTGTGTAAAGTGATTTTGTTTTTCTTGTATTATTTTGTTTTCATTAAATCTGCTTTCTTCACAATTTTTGATATATTTTTCTAAGTCTTCTGTATTAGAATATCTAATTTTATTTATATATGAATGTGCTGCTAGTCCAAAACCTACATATTCTTTTTGTTCCCAACAATCTAAATTGTGTTTTGATTCATATCCTTTTTTAGAAAAATTGGATATTTCATAATGGTTATATCCTTGTAATTCTAAAAAATTTTTTACATACCAATACATATTTCTTTCTTCTTCTTCGTCTGGCAAGTTTAATTCACCTTTTTCTACCATTTGAGCTATTGGCGTATTTTCTTCTATTATTAATGAATATACTGAAATATGTGTTGGATTTAATTTTACAACTTCTTCTAAAGATTTTTTTATATCAGCTATGTTTTGGTTTGGAAGTCCTATCATTAAGTCTACATTGATATTATTAAACCCTATATTTTTTGCTAAATTATATGTATTTAGAAAATCTTCAAATTTATGTATTCTTCCTATTTGTTTAAGTAATCTATTGCTTGTACTTTGAAGACCAATGCTTAATCTATTTATTCCTGCTTTTTTATAAGCTTCAAGCTTTTCTTTATTTACTGTTCCTGGATTTACTTCAATAGTTGATTCTATTAAATTTTTTTTATTAAAAAGTGATAAAATTTTTTCTATATATTTACTATCTATATAAGATGGTGTTCCTCCTCCTATATAGATTGTTTCTATTTTAAGTTCTTGATTTTCTTTTATAAAATTTTCTATTTCCTTTAGTAATGCTTGTACATATTTTTCTTGCATTCTTTCTATATTAGGAAAAGAAATAAAATCACAATAATAACATTTTTGTTTGCAAAATGGTATATGTATATATACTCCTATTTTCTTCATTGTTTCCATTATATATTTCCTTCTTCTGCTATTTTTATAATCTTTTTTAGTCTATAATTGACCCCTGATTTTCCTATTGGTTCTTTAAGCTTTTTTCCTAATTCTATTAATGGCATATCAGGATTAGCAAGTCTTAATTCTGCAATTTCTTTTAGTCCTTCATCTAATTTTTCAAACTTTCCATTTTGCTTTAATTTTCGTATTGCTTCAACTTGTTCTACAGAAGCATTTAATATTTTATTTAAATTTGCTGTTTTACAGTTTACAAGTCTATTTACTTTGTTATTCATATTTCTTTCTACTCTAATTTCTTCAAATTTTAATACAGATCTTGTAGCTCCAATAAATGCCAAAAATTTTGATATTTCTTCTCCCTCTTTAGTGTAAATAACATTTTCTCTTTGCTTTAGATTTATTCCATTTTCTTTCATTTTTTCTATTATATTTGTTATATCTTGATCTTTTCTCACTTTACATTCTAAGTGGTATTTTTTTTCAGGATTATTTATAGATCCAGATCCCATAAATAGCCCTCTCATAAAAGATCTAACCATTTGGACCGGCTCTTTTTGGTTCTGGGACCAAAAAGAACCGGTCCAAATGGTTCCCTTGCTCCTTAGTCATCTTTATTGAAAAAACTTTTCCATTAACATTTATATCAAAATCTTCAATTCCAACATTTCTTATAATCTTAGCAAATCTATCTATATTGTAGTCATTTTCTGTTGAATATTTTATAAAGTCTTTTCCTTCTGTTATATTGTCACTTGCTAAATATCCTAAAAATTCATATTTTACTTCTTCTTTATTTGCTAAATTATTTAACTTACTTAACTCTTCCTTTACTTCTTGTGAAAATGACATTATTGATCTCCTTTCTCCTCCTCTTCCATTGTACTAAATTATAGAAAAAATAGCAAGATTTTTGAAGTGTTTCATTAGTAGCAAAAAACAGGCATTTCCGCAAAAAATGCCTGTTTTTTGTTTTTTTACCTTCATAGTTAGTGAAATCATACATAATTTAGAATTTTAATAATAATTATTATATCCTTCATTCATCATCCCATTTGGCATTCTTCCATATATTCCAGTAGTAGAAATTGTTATAAACTTTATTGAATAAATATCACAATAAACTAAGCTATCATTTTCAAATGATCTAAGCAAAATATAACTTGCTCCTACATCTTGTAAGATCCCTATTCTATCAACTAAATTATTTGTTCCTATTAGAAATTCAACCCTCATTAGTTTTCCTATTTGTTCTCTTAAAAATGCTGGTGTATAAATTGCATTTGTCAAAATCTCTGGTGTATTTGCATTTATCGTCACTTGTCTTTTTTCTTCTTTTTGTGATATGTTTTCATTTTCAGCCATAATAATCTCCTTTCTTTTTAGCCTAACAAATTCGAACTAAATTGTAATTATTATTCTTTATGTTTGACTATATAGAGTAGTTGGTCTATAAAAACAATGCTCTCCAAGTCTTGTGTGAAATGTTCCAGAGCCATTACTCGGAAAAGTAGAGCTACAAGTAGGTCTAAAAGGATTTAAATACCATAAGCACTCTCCTATTTCATTTAATTTGTTTCCAGAAAGTGCCCAATCTGCTATGTAATAATGTTCTTCTGTTGGAGTCATATTGTAAATATTTTGTGGATTATAACGATTCAAAAGTGTTTCTGTTGCACAATCAAATTGTCCTTGTTGATATATAATGTTTCTTATACTTCCACCTTGCGAAACTCTTGCATATTCTCCTTCTGAAACATTTACCCTATTTAAGATTACTGTTGCAACTGCTTTCATTCCGGTTATCACCTTCGCCTCCTGCTTCACACTGGACTATTCTTGCTAAAAGTTCTCGATCTGAATAAGCCATTTCCAACACCTCTATGAAGATTATATGTTATTTTTATTTTTTTGTTACACTTTTAGTCTATTTCTATTGCTCCTGTATATAAGCCATAATACATTCCATGTTTCTTTATTAATTCATCATGTTTACCACGTTCTACAATATTTCCATGGTCTAAAACCATTATTAAATCTGAGTTTTTAATTGTTGATAATCTATGTGCTATTACAAAAACAGTCCTTCCTTTCATTAACTGATCCATACCATCTTGAACTACTTTTTCTGTTCTTGTATCAATTGAAGATGTGGCTTCATCTAGAATTAATACTGGCGGATTATTTAATGCTGCTCTTGCAATAGAAAGTAGTTGTCTCTGTCCTTGTGATAATCCTTCTCCACTTCCTTCTATCATTGTATCATATCCATGTGGTAAATGTTTTATAAATTTGTCAGCATTAGAAAGTTTTGCTGCCTCTTCTACTTCTTCATCAGTTGCATTTAATTTACCATAACGAATGTTTTCTCTAATCGTCCCTGTAAATAGGTTTGTATCTTGAAGTACCATTCCTAAAGATCTTCTTAAATCTTGTTTCTTTATTTTCTTAATATTTATTCCATCATAACGTATTTTTCCACCTTGAATATCATAAAAACGATTTATTAAGTTTGTAATTGTTGTTTTTCCTGCACCAGTCGCACCTACAAATGATACTTTTTCTCCTTCTTTTGCAACTAAAGATATATCGTGTAAAACGACTTTATTTGGTTCATATCCAAATTTGACATGTTCAAATTCTACATTTCCACAAAGTCTTGTATATGTTACTGTTCCATTATGATGAGGATGCTTCCAAGCCCACATTCCTGTTCTTTCTTCTACTTCAACAATTTTTCCATTTTCCATTTTAGCATTTACTAAAGTTACATATCCATTATCTTTTTCAGATTCTTCATCAATTAAATTGAATATTCTTTCAGCTCCAGCTAAAGCCATAATAATTGAGTTCATTTGTTGTGATACTTGACCTAATGGGTTTGTAAATGCTTTTATATATTGTAAGAAAGCCGCTATACTTCCTATTGTTAATATGTTATTTACTGCTAAAACCCCACCGATTACTGCAATTAATACATATCCTAGATTTCCTATATTTGCGATACAAGGCATCAATGTATTTGCATAGCTATTCGCTTTTGTCATACTGTCACATAAAGATTCATTTAGTTTATCAAATATTTTTTTATTTTCCTCTTCATGACAAAATACCTTTACAACTTTTTGACCTGCCATCATTTCTTCAATATAACCATTTACAATACTTAAGTTTCTTTGTTGGTCTATAAAATTCTTTGAACTTCTTGAAGCAAAGAATTTTGCTACAACAACCATTATTGCAACCATAAATAGGACTACTAATGTTAAATATATATCTGTTGCAAACATTGCAATTAATACTGAAATCATAGATACTGCACAAGAAAATACTTGTGGGATACTTTGTGAAATACATTGTCTTAATGTATCAACATCATTTGTATATGTACTCATTGTCTCGCCATGTGGATGACTATCAAAATATTTTATTGGTAATGTTTGCATATGTTCAAACATTTCTTGTCTTATATTGTGTAATATTCCTTGAGAAATATTTATCATCAATCTATTATAAAGATATGTGCTAATGACACCAATTAAGTAAAGAACTCCCATTGTAATTATAGCATTAAGTAATGAAGAATAATCTGGATTTGCATTTCCCATAAGTGGCACTATAAAATCATCTATTAAATATTTTAAGAATTGAACACCTAGTACACTTACTAATGCACTTATTATTATACTGATACAAACAATTACAAATTGTACTTTGTATGTTCCTGTTACATATTTTAGTAATCTTTTTGCTGTCTTTAATGTATTCTTATTCTTGTTCTTCTGATTTTTCTTTTCCATCATCTTCCTCTCCTTTCTTTTGAGACTCATATACTTCTTGGTATATTGCATTTGTTTTTAATAATTCTTCTGATGTTCCAATTCCGTTTATTTTTCCGTCTTCTAACACTATTATTCTATCTGCATCTTCTACTGATGTTATACGTTGTGCAATTATTATTTTTGTTGTATTTGGTATTTCTTCTCTAAATGCTTTTCTAATTAAAGCATCTGTCTTTGTATCAACTGCAGATGTTGAATCATCTAATATTAATATTTTTGGTTTTTTAAGTAATGCTCTTGCAATACAAATTCTTTGTTTTTGTCCTCCTGATACATTTGTTCCACCTTGATCTAATAAGGTATCATATTTATCTGGAAATTCTTGAATAAATCCATCTGCTTGAGCAAGTTTACAAACTCTTACTAATTCTTCATCTGAAGCTTCTTTATTTCCCCATCTTAAATTTTCTTTTATCGTTCCAGAAAACAATACATTTTTTTGTAAAACTACTGCAACTTCATTTCTTAAAGTTTCTATATCATAATCTCTAACATCTATTCCACCAACTTTAATAGAACCTTCTGTTACATCATAAAGTCTTGGGATTAAATTTACTATTGTTGATTTAGAACTTCCTGTTGCTCCTATTATTCCTATTGTTTCTCCTGATTCTATCTCGATATTAATATCCTCTAAAGGGAGCTCATCTTCTGCCTTTGCATCATCATATTGGAATGATACATGGTCAAAAGTAATAGATCCATCTTTTACTTTCATTACAGGATTTTCTTTATTGCGAATTGTACTTTCTTCATCTAACACTTCTATAATTCTTTCTGCTGAAGATTCAGCAATAATTATCATAACAAATACAAATGAAATCATCATTAAACTAGAAAGTATTTGCCATGCATATGTTATTATACTAGATAGCTCTCCTGTTTGCATTGAGCCACCTACTATTAATTTTGCGCCAATCCAAGATATTAATAATATACAAGTATATATTGTAAGTTGCATTGCAGGTGAGTTAAATGCTACTATTTTTTCCGCTTTTTTAAATAGCTTATATACTTCATCATTTACATTTCCAAATTTGTTTTGTTCGTGTTCTTCTCTATTATATGCTTTTACTACTCTTATCGCATTTAAGTTTTCACCAACAACTCTATTTAAGCTATCATATTTTTTAAATACCTTTTCAAAATATGGATGTGCTTTTATTGCAATATAAAATAACACTACTGCTAAAATTGGCATAGTAACTACAAATATCCATGCTAGTTTGCTATTTATACTAAAAGCCATTGTTAATGCAAATATAAGCATTATAGGTGCTCTAACTAAAATTCTTATAATCATTTGAAATGCCATTTGCACATTAGTTACATCTGTTGTAAGTCTTGTTACTAAACTTGATGTTGAAAATTTATCTATATTTGTAAAAGAATAGTTTTGGATATTATAAAACATTCCTTGTCTTAGATTTTTTGCAAATCCTGCTGATGCTTTTGCTGCATATCTTCCTGAAAGCATTCCAAATGTTAATGATAAAATAGCTGAAACGACTAATATAGCTCCTATTTTAAATATATAATTTAAATCACTATTTTGAATGCCAACATCTATTATTCTTGCCATTAAATATGGAATCAAAACTTCCATAATAACCTCAAAAATAACAAAAATTGGTGTTAAAATCGAGTCTTTTTTATATTGTTTTATATACTGTGCAAGTTTTTTTATCATTTTCTTATCCTCTCCTTTTCTCTAAATTTTCTGACATTTTTTAGTTCACTTAATATCTTGTATATAAATATCTTTTCTAAAAACAATAAATTAGCTCAATTTTGCTATTAAAGCTTTTATTTTTATCCCTTGTTCTGAAAACATCTTTTCATGTTCTGTTTCTATATTCTCCCAAAAATCCTCTTCTGAATGTAGATCAAATGTTTTTTTTATAATCTTAAAACCTGTTTCATCAAAATATTTTATACTTTCTAAAAATAAATTATCATCATCTGTCTTAAAATAAATTTCTCCACCTGGTTTTAAGAATTCTTTGTATTTTTCAAGTTGTCTTGTATGTGTAAGTCTTTTCTTATGATGTTTTCCTCTTGGCCAAGGATTACAAAAATTTATATAAATTCGTTCTATTTCGTCTTCCTTAGATAATATTAAATTTATTCTTTCTATGTCAAATCTTGTTAAAAAAACATTATCTATTTCTTGATTTTTTTCTTTATATACTTTTTCTACATTCCTTTTTGCTAAACCTAGCATTGCATCAACTAGATCTATGGCTATATAATTTATATTTTCATGCTTACTAGCTAAATTTGCAATAAAAAATCCTTTTCCACACCCTAATTCTAAATGAAGAGGAAATGTTGGAGTTTTAAAAAATTCCTTCCATTTTCCTCTTCTTTCTTCAGGATTATCTACATAAAAAGGACTTTGCTCTAATTCTGGTCTTGCCCATTTTTTGTATCTAATTCTCATTTTTAATTTCATTCCTTATCTTATTTTTTTGCTTCTTCAGCCGCTTCTGTTTTAACTTCTTCTGCTTTAGCTTCTGTTGCAGCTTCTGCCTTAACTTCTTCTGCTTTAGTTTCTGTTGCAGCTTCTGCCTTAACTTCTTCTGCTTTAGTTTCTGTTGCAGCTTCTGTCTTAACTTCTTCTGCGACTTCTTCTGTAGCAGGTGTTTCAACAGTTTCTGCTACTGGTGCTTCTTCTCCTTTAACTATAATTTCTTTATCTTCAATTCTTGCACCAGCTACTTCTTTAGTTTTAGCAGCTTTTCCTATTCTATCTCTTAAATAGAATAATCTAGCACGTCTTGCTTTACCAACTCTTACAAGCTCAACTTTTTCAACTAAAGGTGAATGAATTAAAAATGTTTTTTCTACACCTACACCATAAGATATTTTTCTTACTGTAAATGATTTATTCACTCCTGAACCTTGTACTTTTATTATTATACCTTCGAAAACTTGAATTCTTTCTTTGTTTCCTTCTTTTATTCTTACATGAACTCTTACTGTATTTCCAACTTTTAAATCTGGAATTTTTGATTTTAATTGTTCATATTCAATAGATTTTATTATATCCATTTTATAATTTCCTCCTTATAAATTTCTATCGTCGCTAAGTCTATCTTAGACAATAGATTGCTATTTTTTTAATAAATCTGGCCTTTTTAAAGAAGTTATTCTTATAGCTTCTTCTTTTCTCCATTTATCAATATTTTGATGATTTCCTGAAAGTAATACTTCTGGAACTCTTATTCCTTCAAATATTTCTGGTCTTGTATATTGTGGATATTCTAATAGACCGGTTACTAAAAGATTCTTCTTTTATCGAATCTTGTGACAATACTCCTTCATTATATCTTGAAACAGAATCAATTAATACCATTGCTGGGATTTCTCCTCCTGTTAAGACATAATCACCAATAGATATTTCTTCATCGACAATTTTATCTATGACCCTTTGATCTATTCCTTCATAATGTCCACAAAGTATTATTAGATGATCTTCTTTTGATAATTCTTCTACTTTTGATTGATTTAAAGTTTTGCCTTGTGGTGACATATATATAACTTTTGCATTATCTTTTTTTATTGATTTATATGCATCATATACAACATCTGCTTTCATTACCATTCCAGCTCCACCACCATATGGAGTATCATCAACTTTTTTGTGTTTATCTTTTGAAAAATCTCTAATATTTATTAAGTTAATTTCAATTAGATTTTTTTCTCTTGCTTTTCCTATAATGCTTTGGTTTAATGCTTCAAACATTTCTG
This sequence comes from uncultured Clostridia bacterium, assembly GCA_944386695.1. Taxonomy (GTDB): domain Bacteria; phylum Bacillota; class Clostridia; order TANB77; family CAG-508; genus CAG-269. Next base: position 35,471 of record CALXCB010000001.1, read on the forward strand.
GAAAAAGTGTTAACACATCAAACTTCATTTATTTCCTCCTGTCAAAATATTAAATCAAGCCTTCTATTATATGAACTATTATTTTACCATTTTCTAGATCGATATCTTTTATTACCTCATCTATATATGGTAATAAATATTGTTTTCCTAGTTCATTTTTTACAACATATATATCTGAACTTCCTGAATTAAAAATATCATCTAAAATACCTAGTTTTTCTCCAGTATCCACATACACTGGAAGTCCTAGTAAATCTGCAATAAAATATTGTCCTTCTTCTAATTCGATTGCATCTTTTCTATCTATTTCTACATAAGAATTTCTTAATTTTTCTGCTTCTTCCACAGTTTCAATGCCTTTGAATTTTACAAGCACCATATTTTTTTGATATTTTACTTCTGCTATTTCTAATTTTTGTTCTTTATTTTTTGATTTTATATATACATTTTTTAAATTACCAAATCTTTTAATATCATCTACATATGGATAAATTTTTACAAAGCCTTTTATTCCAAATGTATTAACAATCTGACCAACTTCTAATCTTTCTTTCATATAAATTACCTTATCCAATAAATTCAACAGTTGCTTTTTTATGTTCTTTTGCTGCAACAGCTTTCATTACTGTTCTTATAGATTTTGCAATTTTCCCTTGTTTTCCTATTATTTTTCCCATGTCGCCTTCTGCTACTTTTACTTCAAATACTACTGATTGAGTACCTGCTATTTCATTTACTTCAACAGCTTCTTTGTTATCTACTAAATTTGCAACTATTGTTTGTAATATTTCTTTCATCCTCTTTGTCCTTTCACTTTTTATTATGATTTAAATTATTTTGATGCTTTTTCAATTAATGCTTTTACTGTATCTGTTGGTTTAGCACCATTTTTGATCCATTTTTCAACTTTTTCTTTATCTAATACGATTGTTCCTGGTTTAGTCATTGGATCATATGTACCAATTTGTTCAATTATTTTTCCATCTCTTGGGCTTCTAGAATCTGCAACTACTATATGATAGAAAGGTGCTTTTTTCTTTCCAGCTCTTTGTAATCTTATTTTTACCATTATTTGTTCACCTCCTAATTGTTTGATGCTTTTTTGTGTTTTACTTTGATGTTTAGCATCTTATTTATATATTTTAAATTTAATAACAACTTTACATTAAATCTTTAAACTCATCCATTTTATCAAGTTTAAGACCTTTCATTACTCTTCTCATGCCACCTTTTGTTTTCATCTGCTTCATCATTTTTTGCGTCATTTCAAAAGATTCCATGAATTTATTTATATCATGAACTTGGGTTCCACTTCCTTTTGCAATACGTTTTCTTCTGCTTCCATTTAAAATATTTGGATTTTTTCTTTCTTGTGCTGTCATTGATGTTATTATTGCTTCTATTCTTATAAATTCTTTATCATCTACTTTTAAATCTTTTAGTTTATCAGCTCCTGGTAGCATTTTTAGTAATGATGATACTGAACCCATTTTCTTTATTTGTCTTAATTGTACTAAATAATCGTCTAAATCAAATTTATTTTTTTGTAATTGTTTTTCTAATTTTTCAGCTTCTTCTAAATCTAGAGCTTGCTCTGCCTTTTCTACTATTGACAAAACATCTCCCATTCCTAAAATTCTTGATGCCATTCTGTCTGGATGAAATTCTTCTAATTCGTTTAGTTTTTCGCCAACACCTATGAATTTTATTGGTTTTCCTGTAACTTTTTTTACTGAAAGTGCTGCTCCTCCACGTGTATCTCCATCCAGCTTTGTTAATACAACTCCATCTATTCCTACTTGTTCATTAAAAGTTTGAGCTACATTTACTGCTTCTTGACCTGTCATAGAGTCAACAATAAGTAAAATTTCGTGTGGTTTTACAGCTCTTTTTATATCTTGAAGCTCTTGCATAAGTTTTTCGTCTATTTGTAAACGTCCAGCTGTATCTATTATTACTACATCATTTAGTTTTGACATCGCTGTATTTATTGCTCTTTTTGCTATTCCTACTGCATCTTTTGTGTTTTCTTCTGCATATACAGGAATATTTAATTGTGAACCTACTACTTGTAATTGCTTTATAGCTGCTGGTCTATATATATCACATGCGACCATTAGAGGTTTTTTTCCATTTTTTCTTAAATAGTTTGCAAGCTTTCCTGCAAATGTTGTTTTACCAGCACCTTGAAGTCCTACTAACATGATTATTGTTGGTGGGTTTGATGATATATTTATTTTGCTATCTGTTCCTCCAAGTAATTCTATAAGCTCATCTCTAACTATTTTTACTACTTGCTCTCCTGGTTTTAATGATTTCATTACGTCTTGACCAAGTGCTTTTTCTTGAATACTTGCTATAAATTCTTTTACTATTTTGTAGTTTACATCTGCTTCTAATAATGCAAGTTTTACTTCTCTAAGCATATCTTTCATATTGCTTTCTGTAATTCTTGCTTCTCCTTTTATTTTTCTCGTAATATCTTGAAGTCTTGAAGATAATCCTTCAAATGCCATTATTTTCCCTCCTTTTGAAAAATCAGAAATCAAGTTTGCTATTTATTTGTTCTATTATTTCTTTTTGTTTTTTGTTTATATTTGTTTTTTCTAGTTTTTGTGTCAATGCTTTTAATTCTGTTTCTTTTTGCATAAATTGGAGATATGTTTCATATTCTTGTAATTTTTTTTTGGATTTTACCAGTATTGTTCTTACTGCTTGTCTGGTTATGTTTTCGTTGTCTCCAATTTCTGATAATGATAAGTCTTCATTATAGTATAAGTCCATATATTTTCTTTGTGTCTCTGTTAATAAATTTCCATATATTGTAAGTAATATGCTGATTTTTATTTTTTCTTCCACTTTTCTCTTCTTTCTTTATTATATATTTTACAATAAAAAATCTGCTGCTTTTGCTGCAACAGATATTTTAACAGTAAACTATATCTGTAATACGAATATAGTTTACACTCTTTTTTCTTATTTGTCAATAGTTTTGAAAGAAATTTCTATGTCAATTTATAAATTTTTTTTGCTTCTTCATATATTTTATGATATTTTCTTTTAATATCATTTTTAAATTCTTCATCTTGTACCGATTTTAAATTAACTTTAACATTTACAATACTTGCTTTTATAGATGCAAATGCATAGTCTTTACAAATTTCAAAATCACTTGAAAGCATTCTATTTCCCACTTTACTTATTCTATCTGCTAGCTTTAATGTTTCAAAAGCATTTTTAGTCACATCTAAGCAAAATATAACCGCTTCTTTATTTATTCTTTCAAACTCTTCAGGATTTTCTTTTCTAATTTTATATCCTCCCAAAATTTTTTCTAAAACTTCTTTATCTTTATCTATTACTATAAGTGCTTCTTTTTTTAACTCATCTACTTCTTTTTTTATATTTACAACTTCTTCTTGTACTGATTCATAATTTTTCTTTCCAATTGTTAAATTACATATATATCCAATTAGCGAGTTTGTAATTGAAAGTATCATTCCTACTGCACTTCCACCTGCTATCTCTATTTCTTTACTTTCTAAATCATCTAATACTGGTTTTAATTTTTCATTATATGACATACTTAATTTATCCTTCCTTACACTTTTTTCTTCTTATTATCCAATCTTTATCTGCATTTATAGGTAATTTCATTTTTACCTGTTGTCCTTGCTTTCCTGGATTTACAGTTGGAATTTCCTCATCTGTTTCTATATCCCATAATTTATCTATTTTAAATTTTATAGGCTCTAATTTGCCTGGTACCAATAATTCCAAATCATCTCCAACTGAAAGCTTATTTCTTATCTCTATTATTGCTTTTTCTTTGCTTGCATCTATTACTTTTCCACCAAATTCATAATTTGTGTTATACTGTTTACCTTCATATTCTTGAATGTCTTTATTATCTCTACTATTAAAATAAAATGTTGTTAGTCCTCTTGTTTTTATTTTTTCTATTTCTTTCATATATTTTTTAGCATCATAATTATTTGGATCATTATAATAATCATCTATTGCTGCTCTATATACACTTACTATACTTGCTATATAATATTCTGTTTTTAGTCTTCCTTCTATTTTTAAACTATCTACTCCCATATCTATAATCTCTGGAAGCTCATTTATTAAACATAAATCTTTTGAAGAAAGTATACTTGTTCCATGCTCATCCATTTCAACAGGCATCAAGTTTCCTGGATTATTTTTTTCCTCTAAATATACATTATAAGACCATCTACAACTTTGAGCACAACTTCCATAATTTGCACTTCTACCACATAAAAAATCACTTAAAAAACATCTTCCAGAATATGAAAAACATATTGCACCATGTACAAATATTTCTATTTCCATATCTTTAGGTTTGTTTTCCATTATATATTTTAATTGATTTTTATTTAATTCTCTTGCCATAATCATTCTTTTACAACCTTGATTATACCAAAATTTACATGCTTCTAAACTCACCAAATTGGCTTGTGTACTTACATTTATAGGTACACTTGGTGCATATTTTAATATTGTTGATATTACACCTGGATCTGCTGCAATTATTCCATCTGGTTTTATATTTTCTAATTTTTCGCACATTTATTTTATTTCTTTATAATCTGAATCATTTGGATATATATTCATTGCAACATAAACTTTTTTTCCAATTGAGTGTGTATATTCTATTGTTTTTATTAAATCATCTTCATTTATCGCGGCTCTTGATCTTAATGAGAGCTCTTTTGTTCCACAATATATTGCATCTGCACCATATAAAAATGCTATTTTTGCTTTTTCAAAAGATCCTGCTGGTGCTAATAGTTCTACTTTTTTCATTTATTATCAAATCCTTTCATATAATTTAGTATACTATTAAAACCCAATTTTTTCAAGTAAAATTAGACTTTTTTGCTTATTTATGCTATAATATATAGATAGGCTATTATACAAAGGAGGTATTTTTATGCCAGAAGCAAATACAAAATTAAATAATGATGCTCAATTGAGGAATTATTCACAAGAAAAAGTACATGAAATAACAATAGAATGTGTGAATAACTATCTTCTTCTTAATCAATATGATTCACTATTTCATACATTTCTATCTCTAGTATTTATGAAATTTAGAGATTCTGTAGCAACTAGTATTCACATTCCTTTTAGAAATAAAGCATCACAAAGTTCTATTCATAACATAGAAAAAGAATCTATAAGGTTATTAGAAGAGAAATTGCCAGAAAATTATACAAAAGAAGATATAGATATGTTGGCTCCAGATGTAGTTCAAAGTATTTGTAAAGACTTTTTAGCAGCAACTGTTGTTTTTCATTCAAAAAATAATCTAAGTGAATATTGTGAAGAGTCTGATGATCCAACTGTAAAACAATTATATAACCAACTTCTTATTGTTGAGGATTATTTAAGAGCTATTGAAAGAAAAGAAGATAAAGGTCTATTTTCAAATATTTTTGGTTCATCAAAATATATTGATGTTTCTGATACTTATATTGATGGAGATCTTCCTAAGGATAAACGATTGACTAGACTAAAACCTATGAATTTAAATAATGTTATGTCAAGAGAGGACTATTATAAGCAAAAAATAAATTTGCTTGTTTTACTTACAAATTCAAGTATGCTTTGTACAGAAAGTCCAGATGGCAAAACTCATAAATATTGTGTTGGCCAAGTAGACGTTCCTTATTTACAATTAGTAAAACAGGCTAAAGCTATGAATCCTCGAAATAATGATGAGTTTATCAAAATTTTAACAGATTTAGCCAGAGAAAATTATTATGTACCATATCTGCCATTTGACGAGCAGCTAGAAAATACAATTAATGAATTTAAAGCTGCAAAAAAAGATTCTTCATTCAAATCTCCTCTTTCTGTTAAAGAAAGAGCTAAGAATATACAAGAATTAAAAAATTTACAATCTAATTTAAAACAGATGAAAAATGACAGATTATTAAACTATGTTCTATCTATAGAACTTCCAAGGATATTTGATGAGCTTTCTACATTACCTAATTTACATGTTGAGGAAATATCAAAAAAAGTAAGAGGCAAACTTAATGGTTTTTATGCTAGTTATTATATTTTGAAATTAAATGATGTTGTTATATGTGAAGTTCAAGGGCAATCTGAATTTCGTTCTGATATTTCTAAAGATGGAAATGCAGCTCATAATATGATGGATTCAAAAAGTTTTAATTTTAGACATTTATTTGAGCCAGCAGCTTTTCCTTTTAAAAATACTCCTAAAGCTCAAGAAATATTGAAATTCTATTGTGACTTTTTGGAAACTGTTAATCTTAATACAGTAAGTGGATATCGTGTATCTAAAGAAGATAAAACTGCTTTAAGAGATTTAAAAGATTTAGTTGAATATGCTTCATCAAAAATAAAAGTAAAAGATAAAGTTGAAGTTCAACCAGGAAATTTTATATCATTTGAAAAATACATAGATAATATTTTATCTGCTTATGGTTCTAAATATGGAACTATAAATGCAGCTCATAGAATAGAGCATAACCAAGCATTAGAAGTTCCTCAAAATGCTTTGTTTTCACTTGAAAATTTACTAAGAGCTCGTGTAGGTTTTTCTTGTTTGGCAAATTTAATTAGAACCAAATATAAAGAGTGTAAATCAAAAATACCACCATATGATCTTGCTAAAGCATTCTCTCCTTCTTTTAGCGAACATGATATTAATAGTAATCTTGATGAAATAGAAAAAGCTAAAGAAACATATGAACCCCTAGATGTTCCATTTAATCCTATGAATGGCGAAGATTCAGATATACCACCTTATCATTCTTCTGATAAAGATGATGATGCTCGTTAAAATAAATAAAAAACCTTAAAGTAATTAATCTTACCTTAAGGTTTTATTTATTTTATTGAATTTATTATATTATCTATTAATAATGTATTTGTTACTACTCCAATTCCTCCTGGTACAGGAGTTATGGCATATGCCTTTTCTTTTACATCTTCAAAATCAATATCCCCAACCATTTTACCATTTTCAAAATTAATTCCTACATCTATAAGTATTGCTCCCTGCTTTATCATTTCTTTTTTTAGAAATTTTGCTTGTCCTATTGCCATTATTATAACATCTGCTTGTCTTAATATTTCTTCTATATTTTTAGTTTTTGAATGACAAATTGTTACTGTTGCATTTTTATTTAGTAATTGTGGAATAAGAGGCTTTCCTACAATATTGCTTCTTCCAAGTACTACAACATTTTTTCCAGTCAAATCTATATTATAAAAATCTAAAGTTTCAATTACTGCTTTACTTGTACAAGGTATATTTACATCTTTTTTTCCAGCAAATAATTTTCCCATACTTAAATCACTTATACCTTCTATGTCTTTTTCAGCTGGTATTTGATTTATTAATTCTGATAAATGTGTAGGCAATGGTTGTTGAAACATTATTCCTGTAATTTTTGGATTAGAATTCACTTCATTAAAGTTTTTTATAAATTCTTCTTCGTTAGTTGATAGTTTTAATAAAAATTTTATACCATATTTACTACAATTTTTTTCTATTCTTTTTATATATGTTAAACTTGCTTCATCTCCTTGCATTCCTAAAACTGCTATATATGGTATAATGTTTTTTTCTTGTTTTAATTTTTCTATTCGCTTTTCAAAATCTTTTTTTAGATTTTCGCTAACAGCTTTTCCTTCTAATAGTAATTCCATTTTTTCTTTTTCCTTACTTTTAATTTTATTTTTTCCAATAAGTAACAGCTAATCCATCTCCACTTTCTAAAATTTCAGTTTCTAGTTTTTCGTTTTCTGTTACTTCTTTTATATATTCTCTTAAATTTCTTACAGCTGTACGTTGTTTATGCTTATTATAATCACTCATTACATAACCTTTATATAATATATTATCCGCAAAAATTATTCCTTTTGGTTCTAACATTCTAAGAGATTCTTTTAAAAAGAATGGATATTTTCCTTTTGCTGCATCTATAAATATCATGTCATATTTTTTGTTTAAAGTAGGTAAAATTTCTACTGCATCTCCTACAATAATATTTATTCTATTTTCTAATTTCATTGCTTTTATATTTTCTTCAGCCTCTGCAGCTCTTGTTTTATCTCTTTCTATTGTATCAATTGTTCCATTTTCAGTTAAAAATGCAGAAAAACATATTGCTGAATATCCAACAGCTGTTCCTATTTCTAGAATTTTAGTTGGTTTATTTTTTTCTATTCTTTTTTCTATTTCCTCTAATGTATCATCCATTATTATTGGAATATGTTCCTCTAATGCTTTTATTTTTATTTTTGCTAATTTTTCTTTATTTTCTTGCATATTTAATCTTCCTTTATTTTATTGCATCTCTCAATTATTTGTTATTTCTTGCTGCTCTTTCTCTTTCTTTATTGTTTAAAATTTTTTTTCTTAATCTTATAGAGTTAGGTGTAACTTCTACTAGTTCATCATCTTGAATAAACTCTATTGCTTTCTCTAAACTCATTTGAATTGGTGGCACTAAATGAAGCGCATCATCTGCTCCTGAAGATCTAGTATTAGTTAAATGTTTTTCTTTACATACATTTACTGCTAAGTCTTCTGAACGAGAGTTTAGACCTACTATCATTCCTTCATATACATCTACACCAGGTCCAATAAATAAATCTCCTTTTTCTTGAGCGTTATATAGTCCATATGTTATAGATTTTCCTGTTTCAAATGCGACTATTGTTCCTCTAACTCTTGAAACAACTTCTCCTTTAAAAGGCTCATATCCTTTAAACATACTTGCCATTGTTCCCTCGCCTTTTGTATCTGTTAGGAATTCTGTTCTATAACCAATAAGTCCCCTTGATGGAATATCAAATTCTATTTTTGTATGTCCATTATTAAGTGGTTCCATATTTGTCATTTCGCCTTTTCTTCTTCCAAGTTTTTCTATAACCGTTCCTACAGATTCATCTGGAACATTTACAACTAAAGATTCTATTGGCTCACATTTTACTCCATCTATTTCTTTTATAATAACCTTTGGACGAGAAACTAATAGTTCAAACCCTTCTCTTCTCATTGTTTCGATTAATACAGATAGGTGTAACTCTCCTCTTCCTGATACTTCAAAAGAGTCTGGAGTTTCTCCTTCTTTTACTCTTAAAGATACATTTCTTTCTAATTCTTTAAATAGTCTATCTCTTATATGTCTTGAAGTTACAAATTGTCCTTCTCTTCCTGCAAACGGTCCATTATTTACACTAAATGTCATTGTTACTGTTGGTTCATCTATATTTACAAATGGTATTTTTTCTACATTTTCTGGGTCACATACTGTTTCCCCTATACTTATATCTGAAATTCCTGCAAATTCTATAATATCTCCAGCTGATACTTCTTCAACTTCTACTTTTTTTAGACCTATATGTGTATATAATTTTGCAATTTTTCCTTGATATACTGTATCATCAGCTTTTACTATAGAAACATTCATTCCTGATTTGAATTTACCACGTTCAACTCTTCCTACACCTATTCTTCCAACATAATCATCATAATCTATGTTTGATACTAACATTTGAGCAGCTCCTTCTTCATCACAATTTGGAGCTTCTATTGAATTTATAATTGTTTCAAACAATGGTGTCATATCACTATCTTCGTCAGTTAATTTTAATTTAGATGTTCCATTTTTTGCTGATGTGTAAACTACAGGAAAATCTAATTGTTCATCTGTAGCATTTAATTCTATAAACAATTCTATTACTTCATCAACAACTTTTTCAGGATCGCATCCAGGTCTATCTATTTTATTAATTACTACAATTGGTTTTAGATTTAATGCTAGTGCCTTTTTCAAAACTTCTCTAGTTTGAGGCATTGCTCCTTCAAAAGCATCAACTAATAAAAGTACTCCATCTACTGTTTTAAGTACTCTTTCAACTTCTCCACCAAAATCAGCATGTCCTGGTGTGTCTACTATATTTATTTTTATATCTTTATACATTACAGATGTATTTTTAGAAAGTATTGTTATTCCTCTTTCTTTTTCTAAATCATTTGAATCCATTATTCTCTCTTGAACTTGCTCATTGTCTCTAAAAATATGGCTTTGTTTTAACAAACTATCTACAAGTGTTGTTTTTCCATGGTCAACGTGTGCGATTATTGCTATGTTTCTTATATTTTTGTTGTTCATTTTTTCTTCTCCTTCTCTATCTTTTTATTCTCTATCTGCTTTTTAACTTTATTATTATACTACGATTGTATATTTTTGTCAATTTTTCATTGGGGTCGTTTCTTTTTGCAAAAGGGTCGGTTCTTTTCGCAAAAGGGTCGGTTCTTTTTGCAAAAAGAAACGACCCCAATGAAAAATGATCTGTCCCAAATTCAAAAAAGTGAACTTTATTTAGTTCACTTTACTAATTCTATAATTTTTTCCATTATTTTATTTGTCACTTCTACTGCAACTTCTTTATCTTTTTTATTTTTTTTGTATTCCTCTAAATCTAATGGTTTACCATATGTAATTACTGTTTTTTGGAATACTTTTTCTCCACCTTTTATTCCTACTGGTATTACTGTTGCTTTTGAATTTAAAGCAAAATATGCCACTCCTGTTTTAGGTTTTATTCCTTTTTTTATGCCATTTCTTGTTCCTTCTGGAAAGATTGCAATACACTTTCCATCTTTTAAAGTTTTTAGTGATTCTTTCATAGGCCCAAAATCTTTATCATTTCTTTTTACTAGAATCACATTAAATGCCCTTCCTAAAAATGCTAAAAATGGATTTTTTGCTAACTCCTCTTTGGCTATAAATCTTGTGTCATCTCTTTTACAAGTTACTTCTAATAGTGGTGGATCCAGAAATGTTTTGTGGTTTCCACAGAATATTACAGAACCTGTCTTAGGTATATTCTCTCTTCCTACTATTTTTACTCTATAAACTATTTTACAATATGCAAATACTACAAATTTAACAATAACTCTGACCATTTTATATAAGAACTTTTTCAATTTTATCACCTCTATTTTACAATGTATTCTTTTTTTCTTTAATTATTTCAATTATTTTATTTGCAACTTCTTCTATTGTCATATTACTTGAATCAATATATATCGCATCTTCTGCTTGTTTTAAAGGTGCCACTGGACTTGTTTTATCATTATTATCTCTAAATTTGATATTTTCTAATATTTCTTCATATGGAATATTTATCCCCTTTTCTTTATTTTGATTATATCTTCTTTTTGCTCTTTCCTCTGATGTTGCATCTAAATATATTTTTATATCTGCATTTGGAAAGACATTTGTTCCGATGTCTCTACCTTCCATTATTACTTGTTTTCCTTCTGCTACTTTTCTTGATAAATTTGTTATGTTCTTTCTTACTTCTACTAAATGTGATACTTGTGATACCATTTGATTTACTTCATTTTCTCTTATTTCTTTTGTTACATTTTCTCCATTTAGATATACTGTGTTTTGTCCATTTTCTTCTTTGAATTCTATATTAATATTTTCTAACACTTCTTTTATTTTTTCTATATCTTCTAACCCTATGTTTTTTCTTAACATATCTAGTGTAACACATCTATACATTGCTCCTGTGTCAATATATACTAATTTTTCTCTTTTTCCTACTATTTTTGTTACTGTCCCTTTACCACTTCCTGCTGGTCCGTCTACTGCTACTACAAATTCCATCTTTTCTTTCCTTTCATATAATCGCAAATTTGATTTGAAATTTTTCTTTATTTTTCATCTATATTTGCCTTTTTCTTTGGTCATTTTATCATATTCACTTTATTTTATCAATATGATTTTTTAATTATTTTTTACTGCCACATTCCGACTTTTTTAATTCTTGAACTTTTTCATTAATAGCAAAAATAAAATTTTTAGTTTACCAATTGACTTTCTTGCATTTTTAAGGTATGATATAGTTTGTGGAATTATATATAGAATTACTATTTCACTAAATTTAAAAATAGAAATGAGGAATTTTAGAATATGTTATGTTCAATGTGTCATAAAAACCAAGCAGCTATTTTTTCTAGTAAAGTAACTGCTAATGGAAAAAGAGAAATGGAAGGTTTATGTATAAATTGTGCAAAAAAGCTAGGCATCAATACAGATGAAATTATGCAAGCTCAAAACCAATCTGTTTTCAACGCTCAAGCCAAAGATATAAACAATCAATTAGAAGGATTATTTAAAAATTTATCTAAAAATTTAGAAGATATTGATGGGATAGAATTTGGAGCTATTCCTTTAAATGACTATGTTGAAGAAGATGACGATACTTCTGATGATAACCAACAACCTAAAGTAATAGCTGGCGCTATTCCTCTTGGCTCAATATTTGGAAATATATTTAATCCACAAGGTCAAGTAGTAAACGAGGAAAATAATTCTGGTACAGTCAAAAAGAAAGTAAAACCAGAAAAAAAGAAATCTAAAAATAAAAAGAAAAAATATCTAGATACCTATGGAACTAATTTGACTTTTAAAGCTCAAAATAACGAATTAGATATGGTAATAGGAAGAGAAAAAGAATTACAAAGAGTTATTCAAATTTTAAATAGGCGTTCTAAAAATAACCCTTGTCTAATTGGTGAACCTGGTGTTGGTAAAACTGCTATTGCAAATGCTTTAGCTATAAAGATAGCATCTAAAAATGTTCCAGCAAAACTTTTAAATAAAGAAGTTTACTTATTAGATATGACTTCTGTTGTGGCAGGAACTCAATTTAGAGGACAATTCGAATCAAGAATGAAAGGAATTATAGCAGAATGTATTCAATATGGAAATATAATTCTTGTAATAGATGAAATTCATTCAATTATAGGAGCTGGTGCAGGTGGAGATGGAGATAGTTCTATGAATGCTGCAAATATTTTAAAACCTGCACTTGCCAATGGTGAAATTCAATTAATTGGAACAACAACAATTAAAGAATATCGCAAATATATCGAAAAAGATACAGCATTAGAACGTAGATTTCAACAAGTTTTAATTGAAGAACCTTCAGTAAATGATTCTATTGGAATTCTAGATGGAATTAAAAAATATTATGAAGATTATCATAAAGTAAAAATTTCAACAGATGTTATAAAACAAACTGTAATTATGTCTGAAAAATATATACATGATAGATTCTTACCAGATAAAGCAATAGATATTTTAGATGAAGCTTGTTCAAGAATAAATTTAGAAAATAAAGATTTATATAGGCTAGAATTATTAAGACAAAAGTTAAAAGAAGTTCAAGCTCAAAAAGATGAAGCTGTTACAACAGATTCAACAGAGGATTATCAAAAAGCAGCAGCTTTAAAAACAGAAGAATGTCGCCTAATAGAAGAAATTGATAAAATAAATTCTACTATGAAAATCCAAAATCTTACTGTTCAAGATGTAGCACAAGTAATAGAAAGTTGGACTAAAATACCTATTAGCAAAATAACTGAAGAAGAAACAAATAAGCTTTTACATTTAGAAGAAAACCTTCACAAAAAAATAATAGGTCAAGAAGAAGCTGTAAATGCTGTAGCACGTGCTATTCGTAGAAATAGAGCTGGGTTAAAATCCACAAAACGTCCACCTTCATTTATATTTGTAGGTCCTACAGGTGTTGGTAAAACAGCACTGGCTAAAGCTTTAGCTTTTGAAATGTTTGGTAAAGAAGATTCCATCATTAGGATAGATATGTCTGAGTACATGGAAAGTAATTCAACAGCGAAATTAATAGGTGCACCTCCTGGATATGTAGGATATGATGATGCAGGTCAATTAACAGATAAAGTTAAACGTCATCCCTACTCTATCATCCTTTTAGATGAAATAGAAAAAGCTCATCCAGATGTATTTAACATATTATTACAAGTTTTAGATGATGGAAGATTAACAGATGCTCAAGGAAATACTGTAAGCTTTGAAAACACAATAATTATAATGACTTCAAATGCGGGATCAAATTTAAATAATAATTCAATTGGATTTGGAAAATCTGAAGTTGATAAATACAAAATTGAAGAAAGATTAAAAGATGTTTTTAGACCTGAATTTTTAAATAGAGTTGATGAAGTTGTTATATTTGATAGTTTAACAAATGATCAATTAATTGAAATTGTTGATCTAATGTTAGAAGATACTAAAAACGCTTTATCTGATAAAGATATTTCTCTTGAAATATCAAAAGATGCCAAAGATTATCTTTTAGAAAAAGGAACTAATTTAAAATTTGGTGCAAGACCTTTAAGACGCGCAATTCAAAGATATATTGAGGATGAAATTTCAGAAAAAATCTTAAAAGGCGAAATAAAAAATGGACAACAAATTAAAGTTATTAAAGATAGTATCAATAATTTAACTTTCGAAATAATATAGTTTATAGAGGGAGGATTTCATGCCAGATTTTAATATAAAAAATTTACCAAATATTCTAACAATATTAAGACTAATATTTGTACCAATAATATTTATTTCAATATTTATGGAAAAATATTTATTAGCATTTGTATTTTTCGTTATTGCAAATTTTACAGATGTTTTAGATGGCAAAATAGCTAGAAAATATAACCTTATAACAGATTGGGGTAAATTAATGGATCCTTTAGCAGACAAACTGACTCAAATTGGTACTATTTCGGCTTTAACAATAAAAGGAATTCTTCCAATCTGGATCTTAATTGTACTTGCAACAAAAGAACTTATAATGATTATAGTTGCCTTTACTTTATATAAAAATAAAATTATGACTGTTAATAGTAAATGGTATGGTAAGCTTGCAACAATATTATTCTTTATTGCTATAGTATGTTCTTTACTTTCTAAAACATTTACTATATTTTCAAAACTAACTATCTACTTATTTTATATTGCCATTATCATGACTTTATTTGCAGGATTAATGTATGGAAAAAATATTATTTGCAAAGATTTTAAATAAATATGAACAATTGGGATCGGGTCTTTTTGGTACAACCACACTCTCGGGACTACCATGGTATATACTAAAACCTGGTTGAAACGTTAGATTGAAATGAAATATAAAATTTCTTATATATAGAAAATGAGTAATGTTCACGCACGAAAAATTATAGATTTAAATTTCTCATAAATTCCTCGGCTCAATACGAAAAATAAGAAAATCTAAAATCATTTTACGGCACCCTTCCATGGCAAGCATGAACTCTTTCCGTAAAATGATTTAAGATTTTCTAATATTTCTCCAATCACATTCGTAATTTATTTGAAATTTAAATCTATAATTTTACGAGGCTGAGTGAAAGAGCCTCATTTTCTATATTTAGAAATTTTTATTGAGTGTAATGATAAGTTTCAACCAGGTTTTAGTATATACCATGGTAGTCCCGAGAGTGTGGTTGTACCAAAAAGACCCGGTCCCAATTGTTCACTCAAAGTCTTCTAACATTTGATTTAACTCTTGTGTTCCTTGTACCTCTATTCCTTTCTCTAATTGCTCTATATCTTCTAATGCTAAATATCCAGCATAGATATCTGTTACTTTATATAATACTTCTTCCCCTTTTTCATTTATATAATATACATTTATATAATCATCTTGTGTTCTTAAAATATATACTCTATTTTCATCATTTAATGTCTGAGATGCTTCTTGTGTTTCTTCTTGAACAATTGCAGCATAATCACTCCACTCATTTATACAATTATCTGTTACATATTGCGTTGAAAACTGAGTTTCATTATCTACTATATTCATATTATCTTCTTCTCTTGTCTGTTCTTTGTTTTTAAAAAAGTAAAATATCTCTATTCCACCTATTATAATTACAATCAAACCTACTGATAATAAAATTTTTTTCCACATACTAAATACACCTCTTTTACATATTTTGGCATATTTATATGTTTTTTATTCACTATTTTACAAACTTTTATGAATAAATCAATTATATATTAATTTGTTTTTAAATATAAAGCAACTGCTTCTTTTATTAATTCATTAATTGAAATATTTTTTTCAATTGATTTCATTTTTGCTTTATTGTGAAGTTCTACTCCCAATCTAACATTTAATGAACCCTTACATTGTTTTTCTGGTTCTGTATTTGTTGCTTTGCATACTGATAAATAATGATTAATAGCATCTTTAAAATCCTTTTTTAATTCTTTTACCGTTTCGCCTTCAAATGAAATACTATCATTTTTTAATCCTTCTATTTCTCCACAAAAACATTCATCTTCATCACTATACTCTATTTTTGCCCAATATCCTTTATATTTCATAATATTCTTCATTTAAAAACCTCCATTTCTTTCAATTTATTTAATAACTTATTTATCTGATATGGTTTTAATATATTTCCTGGATGTGGTTTATGCAATTCAATTTTAATATTAGCTTTATTTATAAAAACCACCCTTGAACCTGATGTTTTTCCTTTATTATACTCAAAAAAGCCTAGTTTATTTAATATTCTTCTTGCTTCATCATATGTAAAATCTTTTGGTTTAGATTTTAGTCTTTTTATTTCTTTTTCTAATCTACTCATATTATTATATCACTCCTTATTTATTTATGCAACTATTTTTAGTCGCTATTATTTATTAAAAACATAAATATAGTTGTACAAAAAATTTTTTCAATTCTACATTTAATTAATAAAACTCTTAATTCTAATATTGTTTTTACTATTTACGATTAAACTAACTTCACCATCTTTATCAGTCCTATAGATTGCTACACCGCAAATTTGTTAATCTTGTTAGTACATCTGAATTTGGATGTCCATATAAATTATCTTTGCCTACACCAATTAAAGCAATTTTGGGTTGTACTAATTCTAAAAAATCTTGTGTTGAAGATGTTTTTGATCCATGATGTGCAACTTTTAAAATATCAGACTTCAATATACTTGCATTTGAATATAATTTAATAATTTCTTTTTCAGCTATTTCTTCAATATCCCCTGTAAAAATACAAGAAAAGCTTTTATAATATAACTTACAAACAAGAGCATTATTATTTAATGAATTTTCACTTATAAAATTTGATGTATCTGGCCAGAGTACATAAAAATATAGATTTTTTTCAATCAAAATCTTATCTCCAATGCTTACTAACTTAATATTTATATTTTTTTCTTTTACTATTTCTAAAAATTTTTCAAAATTATTTGATGTTTCAGCTTGTTTAGCAATTATCACATTTTTTACCTTCATGTTTTCCATGATATAAAACAATCCGCCGTACATGGTCTGTATCAAAATGGCTAATAATTATATAATCAACTACTGCAATTCCTCGATTTAATAAATATGGCATCAATGTTTTTTCTCCGTACATCAAAATCTGACCAATCACTTCCCCCTCCGTCTATTAAAATTGATTTATTTTGTGGGGTAACAATTAAGCTACAATCTCCCTGCCCAACATCTACAAAATATATTTTTAAATTTTTGGGAATAATTAAAATAAAACTATATAACAAACTGAAAATTAATATTGTTGAAATAAATTTCTTTTTATTTGATTTAATTTTATATTTTATAAAACTTATTACATTTTTAACTCTTTTTTGAAACATGCTTGGATCTTTTTCCAAGTTTATATTTACAATAAAATTAGTAAAAAAAATAAAAGCATAGTAAATTAAAATCTGCAAAACACTTGGTGTTATTAAATAAATTTGACTTAATGGTAAATTACTTCCCCACTTTGCACTATTTATTAATATTGTTAGGAAAATATTAAGTATACCCTCTATTACACCTATTCTCAGTACAATAAATATCAACCCTAATATCATTATTGGACCTACAATAAAACTTGTTAGTACACTTACAATTAAACCTGTAATACTTACTTTATGAAATGTAATCAATAAAATAGGAGTTATTGTTAATGTCGCCGATATTGTTACTATTATTGCATCTAATGTTAACTCTCCAATCTTAGAATTTATCAATTTAATAATTGATTTCAATATTTTTTCATTTTTTCTTATAGCTTTTCTGTTTTTCAAATCCAAGTAATTTCTTATCCATTTTTTTAATGTTTTTTGAAAAATAATTATACCTATTGTTCCCGCAAACGAAAGCTCCAGCCCTATATTTTGAATTAAGAATGGGTTATATATCAATATGACAAGTAATGATAAAGCTAAACTTTCCCATACATCATTTTTTCTATAAAAGAAATTAGATAATATAAATATAATTCCTGTAACTCCTGCTCTAACAACCGATGGCGTAAAATTTACCATACAAATATATATCAATATTACCAAAGTGGTTATTATTTTAGAATAATGTTTTCCAATCAATTTATTAAAGATAAAATTTGAAGCAATTATCATATATGAAATATGCATTCCTGATACAGATAAGATATGTAAAATATTACTATCTGAGAAATTATTTAAAGTTTCTTCTGAAATATCTCCAGTATCACCTAATAAAATTCCCTTTATCATAGATTTTTCTTCATCTGAAAGTTTTGATGTACCTATTCTTTGTTTAATTTTTGCAGATAATTTATTAGTATTTTTTATAATAGGGTTTCCTTTATTTTTAGCAATTACTTTTAAATTTTCTGCTTTTATTGTTCCATATATTTTTAATGTCTTTAAATACGTAGCATAATCAAAGCCTTTATAATTTGAACGTTTTTTGGGAACTGAAAATATTCCGTTAAAAATTATTTTGTCTCCATATTCTATATTGATATCTTCATTTATATAAACATATAAATAGGTGTTTTTATATATTTCATTTTCTATTTTTACTTTGCATTTATCTTCTCCCTTAGATACAACTATTCCTACAAATTCACAATTTTGCTCGTTTAAGCTTTTATATAAATTATCATATTTATAATTTTGAAATAAAACAACTGTATTTGATATTATTGAAAAAATAACTATGATTTTAATAACTTTTTTATTAAACACGATTTTTAAATATCTAAAATATCTTTTTAATGAAAATAATTTAAATTTACTATTTTTCTTTTCTTTGCTAAAAATCAAATATATTAAATAGAAAAACAAATAAAAAAGGACTATACTGATTTTACAATATAGCCCCATATATATTCCTATAATATATCCGAAGAACAGCTGTCAATCCTTTTCTGTTTTCTAACATATTCCTCCTTAATTAATAACTCTTCTTCCAGTAACATATCTTGCTTTATAATAACTATCAGATAATGATGTTGTAATTACTCCTTTAGACGCATTTGCTGCATGTATAAAACTATTTCCACCAATATAGATTCCTACATGACCAATAGCCGAATTTGACGAATTATTAAATATTACTAAATCTCCATTTTGTAAGTTTGATTTTTCAACAGATGTTCCGTTTGATGCTTGTGCTCCTGATGATCTACTTAATGTAATTCCAAAATGCTTATATATATAATATGTAAATCCAGAACAATCAAATCCTGTAGAAGGCGCAGAACCTCCAGATACATATTTATATCCTAAATATTTTTTAGCATATGCTACCACTTCTGCTCCTTTAGTACTATTTGCTTGTGTAGCATTACCTGTCGTTTCCTTAGAATTGCTTTTATTATCATCTTTTTTTTCTGTATTAGAATCTGTCCTTGATAAGTCCTCACTTCTTGAAGATGTAGTTACTTTAGTATCAGATAAATATTTACTTGCAACATATCCTGTTATTCCATTAACAGTAATCTTTGACCAAGTACTATCTACTACTTCTGCTACTGTAACCTCTGTATTTACAGTTAACTGTTCTATTATTTCTGCATTATTATCAGCAGTCCTTCTTACATTTAGAGTCTCTGTTGAAACATATTTTATAGTTGTTGTATTTGTATTAGTTTCAGTCGTATTTGTCTCTTCTGTTTCTGTATTATTCTTGTTTTCTCCTTGGTCAGATGATGTTGGTTCAGTTTGAGCATCAGTTTTTATTTTACTAATTAACACCCAACCTGAGTTTGTGTCTGTTTCTATATGGCACCATCTATTAATTACATCTATTACAGTAAACTCTGTATTTTCATTTACTGTAGCAATTATACTTGAATTTATTACTGGTAATATTTTTATATCTACACTAGAGGTTAATTTTCCTTTATAGCCTATCTCTAATGTATTTTCTGATTGTGTATTTTCATTAGTTGATGTATTTGTATTTTCTGTTTCTGCATTTTCTTCAGTTGACGTATTTGTATTTTCTGTTTGTATATTCTCTTCTGTTGATATATTTTGATTTTCTTGTGAATTATTATTATTGACTGTTTCATTGGCTGCATTTTCACTAGATTGCTCTTCTTCTGTGGTATTTGTAGTTAACATATCTTTTCTTATATACCCTGTATTACCTGAATATGTTACTTTATACCATTCTCCTTCTTCTGCTACAACTTCAACATCTGTATTTTGCGAGATTAAAGCTACTGTTTCTGAATCTGTTGATGCTTCTCTTCTTAATCTTGTTGTTTCATTTGTTGTTTTTCCTGATGCTGCATATACATTTGTACTTATTAATATTAATCCTATGTGTAATATTGTTATTAGTAGTATTTTTTTTATTATTTGTTTCATAAGATTCTCCTATTTCATATTTTTACCAGTCTTTAGTATATACTTTTTAATAAGTATTGTCAATTATTTTTCATCACTTAATGAATTTATCTTGAATAATTTAAATATTTCTACAATTACTAGTGGTGCAAATACTAAACATATAATTTCTATAATATTATCAACCGGAAGTATTGGTATGCTAAACATATGTCTTAAACCTGGTACTAATAGTACTACAAACATTAGTAATGCTGACATAATTATTGCTCCTATTAAAGTCTTATTATTAAATACTTTTGTTTTAAATACTGATTTTTTATTGTCTCTAATATTAAATACATGTACTAGCTCTGATAATGCTAAAGTCACAAATGCCATAGTTTGTCCTACTTCTATTTTTGTTTCATCTAATGTTAAACCATCGATTGGTGTATCTGTTGTTGCCAAACCAATCATAAATGCTGCAAGTGTTAGTAATCCTACCATTACTCCTTGATAAATAATCCTATAAACCATAGATTTTGTAAATATACCTTTACTTGACTTAATTGGTTTTCTTTCCATAATTCCATCATTTGCAGGATCAAATGCTAGAGCTAATGCTGGAAGCGAATCTGTAATTAAATTTACCCATAAAATATGAATTGGTAATAATATTTCAAGATGTGCAATATCTGCAATTCCAAACCATTTTGAGAAAAGTGATGTTCCTAGTGTTGCTAAAAGTAGTACTACTATTTCTCCTATATTACTTGATAATAAAAACTGTATTACTTTTAATATATTGTCATATATTCTTCTTCCTTCTTCAACAGCTGATACGACAGTTGCAAAATTATCATCTGTTAATATTACATCTGCAGCTTCTTTTGCAACATCTGTTCCAACCATTCCCATAGCACATCCAATATCTGCTTGTTTTAATGCTGGACTATCATTTACTCCATCTCCTGTCATAGCAACCACTTCGCCTTGTTTTTGCCACGCTTTTACTATACGAACCTTGTGCTCTGGAGCAACTCTAGCATAGACCGAATAATTTCTAATATTTTTTTCTAATTCTTCATCAGATATTTTATCTAATTCAACACCTGTTATTGCTTCTTTTTCATCTTTTAAAATTCCTAATTTTTTAGCTATAGCTGTTGCTGTAATTTTATGATCTCCTGTTATCATTACAGTTTTTATTCCTGCTGATTTACACTTTTCTACTGCAAGTTTTGCTTCTTCTCGTGGAGGATCTATCATTCCATACATTCCAACAAATATTAAATCTTTTTCTAGTTCTTCTTTTTGTGGTTTATAATCTAATTCTTTATAGGCAAACCCTAATACCCTTAAAGCGTCTTTTGCCATAGTTTCATTTACTTCATTAATTCTTGCTTTGTATAATTGTAAATTAGAACTTTGGTTTCCATTTTCTATATATGATGTACAAATAGAAAGCAATTCGTCAATTCCACCTTTTGTAAATACTAAGTATTTATTATTTACTTTATGAACTGTTGTCATTAGCTTTCTTTCAGAATCAAATGGAACCTCATCTACTCTTGGCATCTGATCATATATATTTTTCGTAAATCCTAATTTTAAAGCAATATCTACTAATGCTGTTTCTGTAGGATCTCCTGTAAGAGTATTTTCATCACTAATTTTTGTATCATTACATAACATACCATTATATACTAAAAGTTTTATTTCTTGGTTTGCATTTTCGTATTTCGTTATTTCATCTATATCTACCATATCATATACATGATTATTTACAAACATTTTTTGAACTGTCATTTTATTTTGCGTTAATGTTCCTGTTTTATCTGAACATATAACAGAACTACTTCCTAAAGTTTCAACAGCTGGTAAATTTTTTACTATAGCATTTCTCTTAACCATTTTTTGAACACCAATTGCTAAAACTATAGTTGAAACAGCAGCTAACCCCTCTGGTATTGCAGCAACAGCCAAACTTACTGCTGTCATAAACATTGAAATAGCTGGCTTTCCTTGAACCAATCCTGCTGCAAAAATTATTGCACAAATTATTAAAGCTACTATTCCTAATGTTTTTCCTAAATTATTTAATTTTTGTTGAAGTGGAGTTTGCTTTTCTTCTTGATTAGATAACATACTAGCAATTTTTCCAACTTCAGTTGTCATTGCAGTTTCGACAACAATTGCTTTTCCTCTACCATATGTTATAAGACTTGAAGAAAATAACATATTGGTTCTGTCTCCAATAGACACCTCTTCTTCTTCAATTTGACTTGCTTGTTTTTCAACAGGTACTGATTCCCCTGTTAGAGATGCTTCTTGTGACTTTAAATTAATTGCTTCAATAATTCTTAAATCTGCTGGTACATAATCTCCTGTTTCTAATACAACAATATCTCCTGGTACTAATTCTTTTGCAGAGATAACTTCTACATTACCATTTCTTACAACTTTGGCTTCATAACCACTTAATTCTTGTAAAGCTTCTAGCGATTTTTCAGCTTTTGCTTCTTGAGCTACTCCAATTATCGCATTTACAATTACTACAATCAAAATTATAACAGAATCAGTAATAGCTTCTCCTTGAGCAACTGAAACTGCTCCTGAAAGTATTGCAGCTACTATTAAAACTATTATCATAAAATCTTTAAATTGCTCTAAGAATTTTACAATTAAAGATTTCTTTTTTTCAGCTTTTAACTCATTTAACCCATATTTTTCTATTCTTTTTTTTACCTCTTCTGAGTTTAAACCTTTATCAATATTTGTGGATAATTCCTCTTCCACTTCTTTTACTGTTTTATTAAACCATTTTCCTTGCATAAACACTCCTCCTTGACAATTAAGACTCGATCCTTTTGGTATTTTCATTCTTGTTTCCCTTAAAAATCCATATTTTGCTAAATACAAAATTTAAAATAATGACAACTATATTTGATACTACTTTCATTAAAATATCATTTATACTAAACCACACTGCTACATTCATCATTAAAATACTTATAATTTCCGTAAATATTCTACAACTAAAAAACGACATTATCTCTTTAGCTAATTCTTTATAATTATTTGTTTTACTATCAAAAACATATAATTTATTAGTAACATATGCAAAAATTACACCAACTATAAATGCTATAATTTCACTTATGTTTACTCTTAAGGAATCATTTGATATTCCTTTTAAAAATATAGCTGAAAAAATAGCATATGTTAATATATTTACCAATGTTGTTAAAGCTCCAAATACTAGATATCTCATTCCTTCTTGATGTTGTCTATACCATGAAGCTAGAGATTTTAGACCTATTTTTTCCAATATTTTTAAACAAAACTCTTCTATTTTATCCACTATCATCTTATTTTGCTCCTTTTATTATTTTCTAATATTTTTTAGTTTTTTATTATAAAATCTATCTTTTATATTAGATCTTTTTCTGTAAAAATGTATTTTTTGTGACAAAAATGACATTGTGCTTCTATCTTGCCATCTTCTTTTAAAATTTTAGAAATTTCTTCTTTTCCAAGAGATAATATCCCTTGTTTTATTTTTTCCTTACTACAATCACATTTATATGAAACATCTAAATCATTTTCTAAAATTTCAATATTATTATCTCCTGTAATAGTTTTTGCAATTTCTTCTAATGTTAAACCTTTATTTAACATTTCTGAAATTGGATTTGCTTTTTTTATAGCATTTTCTATATTAGTAATATCTTCATCTGTTGCATCTGGCATTGGATTTATAATATATCCTCCTGCTCTTTTTACACCATCTTTGTTTACTAAAACACCTAATGCTAATGCTGTTGGCTTTTGTTCTGATTTTGCAAAAAATTCTGTAAAGTCTTCCGCTATTTCACCTGAAACAAGAGGGATTACAGCATTATAATTTCCATTTGTTAATTTATTTTGCTTAATTATATTTAAGTATCCTTGATGTCCTACTGCACCACCTACATCTATTTTTCCATCTGATTTTAAAGGCAATTCAACATGTGGATTTTGTGCATAAATTCTTACATTTGCTAATTTTTTATTTTCCAATTTACTTACAGCTACTATACTGCCAATTGGTCCATTTCCTTTTACTTGTATAGTTAAGCTATCTGTTTCGTCTTTTATTTCTAAATGTGTCATCATTGTTGCAACTGTTGCAACTCGTCCTACTGCTGCTGTTACTGTAGGTGATAAATCATGTATCTTTCTTATTTCTTCAACTAAATTTGTAGAATCAATACACATGACTGCTACTCTTTTGTTATATGCTAAAAATTTTATTATTTTACATTTCAAATATATCACTCCTATATTTTGCTTATTTTGTTATTTATATACGATATGTATTGTACCGTAAAATAAAAAAAATAGCAAGAGTTTTCTTGCTATTTTGATTATACTAAATATTTTATTATTCAGCTGATCCTTCTTCTGCTTCAGGAGCATTATATACTTCTAATATAGCATTTTGAATTTTTTCCCTTGTTTCAGGATTAATTGGATGAGCTATATCCTTAAATTCTCCTGTTGGGATTTTTTTACTAGGCATAGCAATGAATAATCCATTTTGGCTTTCAATAACTTTGATATCATGAACTACAAATTCAT
This sequence comes from uncultured Clostridia bacterium, assembly GCA_944386695.1. Taxonomy (GTDB): domain Bacteria; phylum Bacillota; class Clostridia; order TANB77; family CAG-508; genus CAG-269. The sequence goes on from CALXCB010000001.1 coordinate 60,618, forward strand.
CGTCAAATGTCACAGAAGCAACAGCTTTCATTCTATTTTCTGAATTAACCTTTCTTAAACGTACATCTGTTATTTGCATTTTAAGCACCTCTTTCTTTAAGTAATATAGATATTTTGTACATATTTTTTAATTTTTATGTACTAATATATTATTCTTCAAAAAAAATGTTTTTCCTTCTTTTTTTTACAAAATTTTTTTATATTTTTTTGAGACGGATAAAAAAATACTTTTTCCTCCATCCTTAACTTTTCTTCATCATACATATTCTATTGGTATATAATAATTATTTTCATCAATCGCCATTATATTTTCCATCATACATAGAACTGTTCCATTACCAATTTTAATTCCAAACTTTTTTACAATATCAAAATTTTTTATTGCTGTATTGCCTGGGTTTGCACTCTTTTTTATTTCTACTGGATAAACTGTATTATCATAAAATACTAATAAGTCAATTTCTTTTTGATTCGTATCTCTATAATAATAAAGTCTTGTTCTTGGGTCTTTTCCATTATTAGTATAAGATTTTATAATTTCACTTATTATATAGGTTTCAAATATTGCACCATTATATGCACTTTTTTCTAATGTTTGACTATTTATATATCCTGTTAAATAACAAGCAAGTCCTGTGTCCATAAAATAAATTTTAGGCCTTTTTATTGCTTTTTTTATATTATTATTGGAATATGATGGAAGCATGTAGATTAAATTTGTATTTTTTAAAATAGATATCCATTCATTTGCTGTCTTTGAATCAATTCCTACATCATTCGATATATCTAGAGCATTGTATTCTTGAGCTATTGATTCCATTATTATTATTTACCTCTGGATAACTACCATTAATGATTTTTATATATATTTCTTGTGTTGTTTTCATTTTTACTTTTTCTTTATTTTTTAAAAGTTGAATATCAGGTATAAATACAGGTTCTTCTATATTTTCTAATTCCCTTGACGAAAATCCATATAAATCTAGTATTCCAATTCTACCAGCAAGGGATTCACTCACATTTTTCATTGTTTGAAATACTTGAGAACCTGTTAAATAATATAATGTTCCAACTTCTTTTCCATCTCCAAACATTTCATTTTTTCTTGCCTCATCTACCTTAATTTTTATATAAGATAGCAATTCTGGTGCATATTGAAATTCGTCTATAATAAGTGGTGTTTCATAAGTTCTCAAAAATAATTCTGGATCATCTATTGCCTGACTTCTAACTAATAGATTATCTAGCGAAACATAATTTATTTTTTCTTTAGAAGTTACAGCTAAATGATTTAGTAAAGTTGTCTTTCCAACTTGTCTGGGTCCAGTTATCATAATTACAGGACAATTACCTTTTAAAGAATTTAAACTTTTTTCAATGGTTCTTGTTCTATATTTTTCCATACATTATTCACCTCATAATCATTATACTTTATTTTTGAAAAAAGTCTATCTTTTTTAGATTTTTTTGGAGTTCAATTCCATATTTATCTTTAAACGATTTTTTAAGGTCTGCTTTTAAAATTTATTAGAATATAAGTTAAAATCTCCAATGTAAAATAATTTTCTTGATAGTTTTTTCATAGATTACTTTACACTATCATTTTGTAGTTTACAAAATCACTATTATCATAAAAAATATTATTTTCTATTTCTCTTATCACTTTTTTTGCTCGCTTATCTAAATTCTCCGGTAACTCTTCTATATTAAACCATTCTAGATTTTCACATTTTTCTGGTTCGCCAATTTCTAAATTTCCTTCATATTTTTCTGAAGAAATAATAAACTTTAATCTATTTCCTTTATAATGATGTAAAATGTGTTCTATATGCAAATCTTCAAGTTTTAATTTAATTTTCAACTCTTCATAAGCTTCTCTAATCATAGCATTCATTAAATCTTCACCTTCATCAACATGACCACCAGGTAATTCATATTCTCCATCATTGTATCCTGTATTCTTCCTTAATGCCAGTAATACTTCCTTTTTTCCAGTCTCTTCATTTTTTCTTATCAACATTAAGTCCACTACTATCATACTTTTATATCTTTCTTCCATAGTTAAAACCTCTTATTTTTTATAATTTATATATTCTATCATTACTAATAATCCAAAATTCCTTTTAAGATTTCCTCCTGATTTATTTTTCCATAAGAATTTGCACTTATTATAAACATTTCCTTATTATCTGTTGAAAAATATTCATATTCAGTATATGGATCCATCTCTTCAAATGGATATTCTTGAATCTCACCTGTTACTTCATCCACTATATATGTTGTTGAATTTATATCAAATATATGAAGAGTTTCATCTGAAAGCATTTCCTGTATTTTTTTATCATAATCATTCATCTCTCTATTTTCTTTTTTAATTAAAAAACCTTCTTCATTTACTTCATATTCTGAATCTGCTATATTATTTAAAATATTTAAAAAGCTTTCTCTTGAAGTTTCTTCTATCCAAATTCCAGTATGTGTTGGTGCTTGAGTTAATAAATTATCTAATTCTGAAAAATCAGGTATTTCTTTTTTTATCATTCCTGCTAAAGCTACATTATATTGAATACTTGGTTTAACTCTTACTACTTCTCTTCCATCATATTCTGTTGCTATTTCATAAATATTTTCATCTGCTTGAAGTCCTTGGTTTTCTGTTATTTGAGCTATTTGTTCTTGATCTTGCTCACTATTTTCTTCATTTTCTGAATCATAACTAATTGGAAGTGAAGATATATTCTCTTCACTTCCGTCTTGTTGTGATTTTTTTGTAATGAAGAAAACAACTAATATAACAATTAATATAATAATTAATATAATACTACTTATAATTACTTTTTTCTTCATTCTAATTATTTTGTATTAGTCTTATAAAAAACTATAATATTCTAATACAAAATTCCCTCCTTACAAACTTTACTAAAATCTATGTACTAAATACATAATTAATATTTTTTATAACTTATATCTAAATCTACATTTCCAGATATTCCATTTACACTTCCAGTACTTGTATATTGCCAAATTGTATAATAACCAGTATAATCTGAAGTATTGTCTGGTGCACCATAAACATAGTGTGCAAGCCATACATCATAACCTGATAATTTTGACATATCCAATTGATTATTTAGCCAATCTTTACTTGCATATATAATTGGTGTATATCCAGCATTTCTTATAGTTTCTACAAAGCCTTGTATAGCTGCTGTTCTATCTTCTACTGATATATTGTCAGCTCTTCCGTCTTTGTCACTATTTGACCATTCTGTATCTATTGCTATTGGATAAGTTAAATCATATCCTTTTATTTTTTCCAATACCCAATTTGCTTCTTCTACACCTTCATCTCTATTAATTGCTTGTGAGAAGAAATATACTCCACATTTTATGCCATTGCTCATAGCTCCACGAAGATTTTGCTCATAATAATTATCTGATACAATTTTTCCTGTTCCATATCCTCTAAGACCTATTCTTACCATTGCAAAATCTACATTACTTTGTTTTACTCCAGACCAATTGATATTTCCTTGATATTTCGAAACATCAATTCCATATGTTCTATCTGTATAATACATAAAATCTTTGCTGGCAGACGCTAAAAGTGTTTTACCTGTTGAATCATATAATTTTGCATATACGGTATGCTTTCCGTCACCAACCCCTGACAAATTAGCTACTCCTGCATAACCAGGTGTTGGATTTATACTAATATCTCCATAATTTACATTTATATTTGTACTTGTAGTTTCATTATTTGCAAATACATCATTTCTTTCACTTCTTGTAACAGATACTAATTTAGAATCTACATATAATTTTAAAACTGTATTTTCATGTTCTGAAAGAACATATCCAGATATATCTAAACTTGAAGATGTTATAATCGTTCTTGTAGGATTTTCTATTTCCACTTTGCTATGCTTGATCTTAGGTACAATTCTTATTTCTAGTCCTTCTAGCCTTCTAGATTCTCCTGTTGTTCCTGCTAATTCTCCATCTGATACCCAGTTCATCCAACCATAGCCTTCTACTTGAGCTCTATATTCTACAGAATATTCATCTAAGTTTACAAGTTGGATTCTTATTCCTTCCATTCTTTTGCTTTCACCATCTGTTCCTGCTAATTGTCCATCAGATACATAATTTTGCCAACCATATCCTTCTCCATGTGCCTGATAGATTATTTTTGCATCACTTGGTGCATTTTTTAATTTTATTTTTATTCCTTCTAATCTTTTTGATTGTCCATCTGTTCCTGCAAGCTGACCTTCAGAAACCCATGATTGCCAACCATATCCTTCTCCTTGTCCTTGATATGTTAATGTTAATTCTTTTTCTTCTGGTTCTTCTGGTTCTTGATCTTGTCCATCTTTTTTTACAATTCTTATTTCAAGTCCTTCCATACGTTTGCTTTGACCAGTCGTTCCTGCAAGTTCTCCATCAGATACCCAGCCTTGCCAACCATAGCCTTCTCCATGTGCTCTGTATTCAACAGAATATCCAGGCATATTTACAAGTTTTATTTCTATTCCTTCAATCCTTTTAGATTCTCCATCTGTTCCTGCAAGCTTACCATCAGATACCCAGCCTTGCCAACCATAACCTTCTCCATGTGCTCTGTACTCTATCTTTGCTAGCTTTGGTGCATTTTCCAATTCTATTTTTATTCCTTCAAGTCTTCTAGATTCTCCTGTTGTTCCTGCTAATTCTCCATTAGATACCCATGATTGCCAACCATAATCTTGTCCTTGTCCTTGATATTTTACTCCAATTTCACTATTAGATGTAGCATTTACTGATAAAGCATTAACCTCTGTGCTTTCATTAATAGCATCTTGTTGTTCTTCTTCATCTAATTGTTCTTCATTTATAACTTCTTCTTCTATTATTTCATTTTCTGTTGAATCTACTTCATTGGAATTTTCTGTATTAGTAGTTGAAGATTCATTTTCTTCAACTATTATATCTTTGTCTTCTTCACTTAAATTTTCATTTGAGCTATTTTCTTCATTATCAGCACTTTCGTCTATATTTTCATTATTTGTATTTTCGTCTGAATCTGTAGTTTCATTTTCAACACTTAGATTTTCTTCTTCTATAGTCATATTTTCTACTTGATTAACAGCAATACTAACTGTACTTCCTATAATATTTATGAAAAAGATTATTAACAAAACTACTGATATTAATATCTTTTTATTCATAGTTTTCCTCCTAATATCATTTTTATACTATACCTTTTAGTAAATCAAATGTTGCATTAATATATCTTGTACCATCTGCATTATATTCTGGTAATTCTACTAAGCAAGATCTTGCTGTTCTTCCATTATATCCCAAATTGCTTCTTGCCCAATTTACTAAATATCCACTTCCATATGTAGATATATGTTTACTTATACCAAATTTCGCACGATAATATGATCCTACACCATTATCACCTATTGTCTCATTTAACCAACCATGTAAATCAACTAAAACTGTTTGTCCATTTGTTGCTCTTTTACTTAATAAGAAATCTCTTAACGCTTGAGCCTCATATGCTTGGAATGCTGCTGTACCATTGTAATTTCTATTACTTGTATTTCTTGAATATCCTGTACTCCAACATCTATTTATATCTATACCTTTACGAGATGGTGCAGCTGAATATAAAGATGTTCTACCAGGTCCATTATTTGTATATCCATGATATTCACCATCTGGGTTTACAGAAGGGAATATATATATTGTCCATTTATCTGCTATTGATTGATCTTGTGATGAAATTAATTTATTTTTAAATTCTTCTGCAATTTTTGTTAATTCCTGTCCATCATACGCATATAGATCTTCCCAACCGTGAACTGCAAAAGTTGCAAAAAATACATTTGGTCCATCTCCATATCTATAATATCTTAAATTTTGTCCTCTTGAATCACCTTTTACAGATAATCCACTACGACCATATGTACCTTCTTCATATGTTATTCTTGGTTTTACATTTACAGTTATTGTTCTTTCTTGTAGTTGTGTACCATCACTTTTATATAATTTTGCTGTAAGAGTATGTCTTCCTGTACTATAGTTTGAAAAGTCAACAGTTGCTCTAAATCCTGGAGTCGGATTTTTTTCTTCTCCTCCATAACCTTTTTGTGTATCTAATACACTTTGTTTTTTCTCTCTACTTACTCCTACTTCTCTTCCATCTACAAATAATTTCACATAAGAATTATCTGTATTGTCCATTGCCCATCCTGTAATTGTAGTATTTTCTTTATAAATTGTACTATTATCATAATGTGAGTCAAAATCTATTCTACTTCTTATTTCTGTTACTTTTGGAACTATTCTTATTCTTATTGCTTCTATTTGCTTGCTTTGGCCTGTTGTTCCTGCTATCTCTCCGTCTAGAGCCCAACCTTGCCATCCCATTGAACTTACATATGCATTATATTCTATAGAATAAGCATCCATATTTTCTAATTTTATTCTTATTGCTTCTAATCTTTTACTTTGACCTGTTGTTCCTGCTAAACTAAAATCTGAAGTCCAAGATTGCCAGCCATAACTTTCTCCATGTGCTTGATATAATATTTTTGCATTTTCTGGAGCATTTTCTAAATGTATTTTTATACCTTCTAATCTTTTTCCTGGCGTTCCTGCAATTATCCCACTATATTGTTCAGGTTGCCAACCATAACCTTCTCCATGTGCTTGATAAACAACTTTTACATTTTTAGCTCTTTTCTTTACAATTCTAATTTGAATAGCTTCTAATCTTTTTGATAAACCATCCGTTCCAGCTATTTCTCCATCAACAACCCAGTCTAGCCATCCATAGTCTTCAACTTGTGCTCTATATTCTATTGAATAATCATCCATATTCACAAGCTCTATTTTGATAGCTTCCATTCTTTTACTTTCACCATCAGTTCCTGCTAAAGCTCCATCATAGCTCCACTTGCTTTCCCAACCATAACCTTGACCTTGAACTTTATATCTTATACTAGCATTTTCTGGAGCATTTATTAATTCTATTTTAATTCCTTCTAATGTTTTACTTTCTCCTACTGTTCCTGCTATTGTTCCATTTGATCTCCAATCTTGCCAACCATAACTTTGCCCTTGTCCTTGATATGTAACTTGTAAACTAGATTTTGAATTATCTTCTTCAGAACTTTCAGTTCCTTTTTTTACTATTTTTATCTCTATTGCCTCTACTCTTTTGCTTTTTCCTACTGTTCCTGCAATCTCGCCATTTTCTACCCAGTTTAACCAACCATAATCTTGAACTGATACTCTATAAATTACTGAATAATCATCTGTATTGCTTAATTTTATTCTTATTGCCTCTAATCTTTTACTTTGTCCTGTTGTACCACCTAATTCTCCTTCATTTACCCATGATTGCCAACCATAACCTTGTCCATGTGCTTGATATTGAAGAGTTAAATTCTCAGGTGCATTTTCTAATTCTATTTTTAATCCTTCTATTCTTCTGCTTTCTCCAACAGTTCCACCTGTCTCACCATCTTTTTTTACAGGTTGCCAACCATAATCTTCTCCATGTATTTGATACTTAATGCTAGGTACTGTATCGTCATTTTCTTCAAGTGCATTTAGCATAACTTGTTCACTTATGTTTTTATCTTCCTTATCAGAATTTGTTGTTTCTTCTGTACTTTCATTTATTTCCTGTGCCTCATTTAATGTTTCATTCGTAGCTTCTGAATCTTCTTGAATTGTATCTTCTGTATTTTCTACATTTTCTATTGTATTTTCTAATTCTGTCTCATTTGATAAAACATTTTGTTCTGTACTAGAAGAATTATCTTCCACATTATTTAGTACTTCATTTTCTTTAAGTACTTGTTCATTTGTAGTGCCATTAAAAGCTATTGCAACACTTGAAAAGAATAGCATAAAAATTATACTTATACATAATATTTTTTTTAATTTACTCATTCTTTTACCTCCCCTTTACATTTTACTACAACAAAATCTTTATGTAAATAGTAAGTCATTCCAATTACTACTATAAATTGAAGAATCGTTGCTATCTGTATATTTATAAACTCTACTCCAAATAAATATCTTATATAAACTGAAACAGAATTTAAATTTATAATAATAGCATATATTAAACTTTGTTTATCTTTAAATGTCATAAATACTATTAAACTTAATACATCTGCCAAAAACATATATCTATCATGCATATTTGGCATGAAAAATGTAGCAATTATTACTGACCATAAACCTAACTTTATAATCTCTTTCTTTGATAACTTTATATTTTTATATATTAGATAGATTGCCATTATAGCATATATACTTATAGTTATTATAATACCAATTTTACCAACATCTAAATTATTGATAGCTAAAGCTTCTGATTTTTCTGTTAACTCACAAAACAAATTATATATACTTGGAAAATTATTGCTTGTATAGCTTGAATAAGATCCCATTTGATTTATATATATCATTATTACTTCTTTTATTGGCCTTCCAAAAATTATTGATGGCAAACACATTACTAAATCAACAATTGGTATTATTCCAAAATAAAATAATGGGAATTTTCTTTTATTCATCCAAACAAAAACATATAATGGTAGTATAAATACAAATTGCAATTTAAATGCAAATGATATACCTAAAAATATCAATGAACGTATATATTTCTCATCTATTAAAAATATAAGTGAAATAATTATAAAGCTAATATATATACTATCACATTGAGCCCAACATGCACTATTTAAAAGAACTGTTGGAGCAAATAGTACTAATCCATATGTTAATAAACTGATTATATTATTATATTTTTTCTTTTCTGTTAATTTATTGACTAATATAACACTTGATATTGCTAAAACAAAATCAAATATTATAGAAAAAATCTTTATACTATATAATGGACTTATAGGTAAATATGTAAATAAAGTAAGTATAATTATATATGGACAATTATAATCTCCTATTGCCATATCTAGAGAATGAATTTTCCCATTTGCTACAATCGTATCAAACCATTGTTTTAAAAAACCTGTATAATCCCAAGTCTCAAAATTTAGTAAAGGAATTCTTGCACATATAGCAAAAATTGTAATTATAACAAAACTAATTGGTATTATATACTTTTTTACAAAATCAAATATTTTATTTTCAAATTCAACACATTTTTGGCTAAACATATTTACTCCTTCTTCTCAATTATTGTAAATCTTTGTAGTTTCGTAATTTTATATTCTGAGTCATCAATATCTAATTCATTTAAATCTTTACTGTTTTGAACAACATATACTGCATTTTCTTCTCCAATATTTTCTGGAATATAGAAATTATATTTACCAAAAGATTTTACTTGTTCAAAATTTTCACCTTGTGTAAAATATTCTACTGTGCTATCAAAATCTTTTGCACTATACTCACTATAGAAAAGAACATATATATATGGTTCTGTAAATGATTTATCTATATATATTTTATCAACATCTAGGTCATCTACATATTCTACCATTTCTCCAATATCTGTTTCAAAATATGCTCCTTCTTTATATCCTTTATAAAAATATGTATAACTAAAACATATAAATGCAACTAAATACATTGCTATTATTACATTTCTAGTTTTTGGAACATTTTCTATTATCAATGCAATTCCACTTATTGTGTAATAAATTAATGGTATAATAAATGCATTACATCTATTTGTATTTGGTTCACAAACAATTAATAATAAAAATGCTGCTATAAACCATATATTAAAACATAAATTGATTTTTTCATTTCGATTTTCTTTTGAAAAGTTATTGTAAATTCCTATTAATGTAAATGGCAAAGAAAATACATATGTTAATCCGAAAAAACTTATTAAGTTCCAAGGATGGTCATTACTTTGACCAATAAATAATTTCATTGATTCTGTAAAATTGCTTAAACTTACTTGCAAGAAGTCTTTTGAAAATATTGATGAAATTTCTTGGTATCTATTTGCTGTAAGTCTTGGTATTGTTATAAATAGTAATTTTATTTCTGGCAAATCAAATGTATTTATAATAACATATAAGATTAGTGGTAAATCTATAACAAATACTATTGCTAAAGAAATAATTGCCTGTTTTAATGATATATGTTTTTTTATTAATAATACTATTAATAATGGTATTACAAATACTGGTAAAAAGAAATATGATGTACCGGTATGCATATCCAGAAAGTGCAAGTATTATAAAACCAATATATAAAAATCGCATTTTCTTATTTCTTAATGCTTCTAGTATAAAAAATACTGACCATAAAATCAAATCTGGAAATAAATTTGATTCTAATCCCCATCTGCTTTTCATTATATGCCATGGACAAATTGCAAAAAAGAATAATCCAATTAATGCTACTTTTTTATTTATATTTCTTTTTAATAATTGATAAAATACAAATAAAGATATACATCCAACAATAGCCATTGGTAATCTAATTGCAAATACACTATTTCCAAATATGGCAATAAATATTGTCATAATATAGGAATATAATACATTTTGTCCACTTCCCCATGCAATAAATTGCACAGGAAAAGATTTATTATGTCTATCTACTCCTTCATTTAAAATTGAGAAAGCTTCATATCCTGCTGATGCTTCATCTTGGTTTAATCCTTTAGGCAATATATCAATACAAACTAATCTTACTAAAATACCAATTATAAAAATCAGACAAAGTAAGATTTTGTACTTATTTTGTAAGAGTTTTTCTTTCATAATAGCCCCCTTTTATTTTGTATCTAATTTTTCATTTGTTTCTTTTTCTCCATTATATTCATTTACAAAATATAATGGTCTATTTTTTGTTTCATTGAAAATTCTTCCTAAATATTCTCCAACTATTCCGAACAATAAAATTTGAATTCCAGAGAAAAATAATATTAATAATATTATAGCTTGAAAGGCTTGTACCATAGTATGTGTTACAAAACATTTAGCAATAACATAAATTGCATAAATTCCTAGTAAAACAAATGTAGGAATAGCAAAGTATGTAGCAAGTCTTAATGGAGATGTTGTAAAAGAAGTAATTCCATTTATTGCTAAATCAAATAATTTAATATAATTCCATTTTGTTTTTCCTGCGACTCTAGGTGGTCTATCAAATAATACTTCTTTTTTCTTATATCCCATCCAGCTAAACATACTTTTTAAGCATCTTTCAGACTCTGTCATTTTTCTTAAAGCGTTAATACATCTTTTATCAATTAATCTATAATTTCCCGTATCTTTCTGAATTTCTACATTGGTCATTTTTTGTAAAACTCTATAGTACATTTTTGAAGTAAATTTTTTAAAAAATCCTTCTCCTGTCCTATTTCTTCTTCTTGCATATACATCATCATAGCCTTCTTCCCAATGTTTCACAAGTTCTGGAATTAGTTCTGGGGGATCTTGCAGGTCTGCATCCATAAATATTGCACAATCTCCTGTTACATAATCAATTCCTGCTGCCATTGCAATCTCTTGTCCAAAATTTCTAGAAAAATCTACATAATTATATCTTTCATCTGCTTGTCTAAAACTTTTTATAATTTCAAGTGATTTATCTTTACTACCATCATTTACAAATAATATTTCAAAATCATAATCTTGCATTTGTCCCATTATTTCATTTAATTTTTCATGTAAAAATGGTAATGATTCTTCTTCATTATACGTAGGAATTATAATAGATATCTTTTTTTTCATATATTAAATCCTTTCTATTTTTCCATTATTTATTAATCTATATTTATTGTTTTATCTATTATATATTGTGGTCTTGATTTACTCTCGTCATAAATTCTTCCTATATATTCTGACATAATCCAAATAGAAAGTAGCTGTACACCGCTAAATAATGTTACTGTAACCATAATAGATGTCCAACCTGCAGTTAAATGGTTTAATCCAAATATATAAGAAACCAAAGAGTAAATTAATATTATTATAGAAATAACTATAGCTAATATTCCTAATGCTCCTACCATCTTTAAAGGTTTTGTTGAAAATCCTATTATACCATCAGAAGCAAGTTTTAACATTTTCTTTAAAGGATATTTTGTTTTTCCAGCAAAACGTTCTTTTCTTTCATATTCAAAAGGTATTTGCTTAAATCCTATCCAGCCCCACAAACCTCTTAAAAATTTATTATGTTCTGGCATTGAATTCATAACATCTACTACTTTTCTATCTACTAATCTGAAATCTCCTGTATCTTTTGGTATATCAACATCAGATAAAGCATTTAAAGTTTTATAAAACATTTTAGCTGTTAATAATTTAAATACAGATTCTCCTTCTCTTGTTTTACGTTTTCCATATATTACTTCATTTCCTTCTTCCCAAAGTTTAAGCATTTCTGGAATTAATTCTGGAGGATCTTGTAAATCCGCATCTATTATAACAACACAATCTCCTGTTACATACTTTAAACCTGCTGTTACAGCACATTGATGTCCAAAATTTCTTGCAAAAGAAATTACTTTTACTTTTTTATCGTTTTTAGCGATTTCTTCTAAAATAGGTAAAGTTTTATCTTGACTTCCATCATTTACACATATTAGTTCATACTCATATCCTTCTATTTTGCTTAAAACTTCACTCATTCTATTATAACATTCTTTAGCTACTTCTTCTTCATAATACATTGGTATAACTACTGATACTTTTTTCATATTTTTCAACATTCCTTTCCTAATCCTAAACTTAATATTTAACTAATTTATATTTAAACTGCTTCAGAGTTACTTGTAAGTTTTTTAACATCTTTTGTGAAGAATTTTTTTAAATTTATTTTGTCAACAATATATTGTATACCAATTGAAGATGCTGGTATAAGCATTATTACATATGGAAGAGTGTATCTTGATTTCATTTCCCATATTGTATGGAAAAGTACTCCTCCAATAAAAATGGTAATGATAAGTATTAATTCGTTATTCAAATCTTTTCTGTTTTTTATCATTGCAATCAATGCTCCACCATATATTAAAATTGTTAATGCTTTTTGATATATTTCTCCTTTTTTGTATTTATTTTCTTCCATAATTTGTTTCATTACTTGATCTTTGTCATCACCTACTACATTATACCAAATACTTTCAAAATATGGATCCATCCACCCTGATATTGTTTTATCTTTATAAAAATAATATGTATATTTAGGTTTTTGCAATAATTCTTTTATTCTTGCTTTTATTTTCTGTGGATATGTATAATGTGCAAGTGGAGTATCTTCCCATGCTTCATTTGCTAAATCACTATACCAGCCATTTGCTCTATAACTTTCATTCATTCCTATATAAATCCACACACTTGTTGGCATTGCTTGAGCTGGATCATATTCAAATTTTTTCAAACAATAGTTTTTTACTAAATTAAATGGTATTAAAGCAATACATAAAAATATAATTATATTTATTATTGATTTAGCAATTTTATTTTTTTCTTTTTCTTGTATCAAGTATAATCCTAAATAAATTACCATTGCAATTATGACTATAATATAATTCATTTTTGAGAAATAAGAAAGTCCCATACAAATTGCAGATAATAATAAATTAAAAATACTTTCTTTTTGCTTATAATTAATTACAAAATATATTCCCATTACACTAAATGCTAGTCCTATATAATCACCATAAACATAAGTAGTTAGCAAAATTAAAGGTATAAATGTTAATGTCATTATAAGAGAAGCTACTTTACTAATTGGATATTTTTTTTCTAATTTTTTTACTATAAAATATATAAATAAAATAGTAATTATATTTGCTAAAACATTTACATATTGTATTAGTCTAAAATTAGTAGTTCCAAAAACTTTATAAAGAAGAGCAAAAATAGAAATTGTTCCTATCTGATTAGGGTATTTTTCTATATATCCATTATTTTTTATACTTTCAAAATCTCCCTCTGCAAACTTTATTGCTAAATCATTTACACTTTTTGAATCATCAATTGGCTCTATTGTTGAACTTTTTATCCAACTTATTGAAACAAAAGCATAAATTATTAATGAAACAATTAATAAAATCTTTTTTGCAATTTCTACTTTTTTATTGTCTTTGGAAAGTTTTAAATCTAATATTTTTAATAGTATTAGTAAAACAATATCTATTAATAAATATTTAAATAATCCTAGACTTGTTGTTAAATCTATAAAAACATTTTCAAAGTAATTTTTTACAGTTACAATATAAAATAAACTCATTATTGTAAATACTATTAATATGATTATTGCAATAACTGCTATAGTATTTTTTGCTAATTTGTTTAACATTTTTCCTCCTGACATTTTTCATTAGGGTCGGTTCCTTTTGCAAAAAGAACCGTCCCCAATGAAAAATATTAATATCTACATATATTCAATGTGTCACCTTCAAATATTATTTGTTCATTTTCAAAAGTTGTCCAATCTTCTTGTTTAAACTCTTCTTCCATATCTGAATCAGGTGCTACTAATTCTAAATATCTTCCAGAATAGTATCTAATTATATATTGTATACTCCAATCTTTATAATAGGCTTTTAGGTTTGTATCTCCTGTTGCAAATCTACCACTATATGTGAATTCTAATGATTCATCTTCATATACTGCAAGTTTAGTAATTTTGTTTCCTGTTTCTTTTTCATATTCATCTATTTGGTTTACTATTTTTCTTGTTATTTCATAATCAATTGCATTTACTTTATATCTATCTGTCTCTACAACACTAAATCTATAAAATTGAACTACTAATAACACTATACTTAAAATTATAGTAATATATTTAACTTCTTTATTAATTTTATAATTCATAAACATATACAAAACTAATATTCCAAATAGTGCTGCATATGTATATGTACTCCTTGCAACAAACCAAATTGAATCTGTATTTTGCATAAGCTGAGGTGCTACAGTTGCAAATATAACACCAGCTATAATATACACAACTTTTAAAATATCAATTACTTTGTTTTTTATATCTATTTTTTGTTTTATAATCTCATAAATCAATAAAAGAATTGCTAATATTATAAAAGTCATTAGAAAATATTCTGGTAAAATTCCATATGTTGAAGTTATCATTCCTTGTGTATTAGTAAATATTTTTTGCAAAGATTCTGACAAAATAATACTTCCACTTACTCTTCCTGATGAATAAAGAATTTTTATAAGAGCATAATCTATAATTGCAGGTATTCCATAACTTAGTGCTACAACAACATTATTTACTATAAATTGTTTTATATTTTTTGAATATTTTAATATGTATACCAAAGATATTGCAACAAATATTCCAACTACTCCTTGATATGAAAAATTAGCTAATAGCATAAAAATAAATGTAGTTATTAAATATTTTTTTTGCTTTGTTTCTAGCCATTTTTTTATATCACATACCGCCAATATACACATTAATACTGCAAATACCATTATTCCCTTTTCTATATATAAAAATAATTCTATAGAAAATGCATTTAATATAATAAGTATTGGTATGATTTTTTTTGCTATGTTACTTTGTATATCTGGTTTTATCAAATTGTATAATTTATATAAACTAACACTCATACATACTATTGCTAATATATATGATAGTAAATATGTAGTTTCTGATTTTAACTCTAATATTTTGGTAATTCCAAAAGCAATAACTAGCACAAATCTTCCTAATGGTGCAAATTGACCTATTAATTCTCTTAAAGAAAATGTAAGTGTTGCATAAGAGTCAGCTGCAAACTCCATTTTTATAAGCATTCCAAAGAAAATAAAAGTAATTGCTGTAAAAAACCATATATTTTTATTTAATAATATCTCTTTTAATTTTTTATCCATTACTTTCTCCTATATCTTAATTGTAATTTTATAATTGTTCTGCAAATCCTTTTTGTAGTTTATTAAAAATTACATATCCTATAATACACCCTAGTATTCCTATCCCAAAAACAATAAGTATATGTCTTAAATCTATCATTGTTTGATTATAAAATATATCTCTATAAGCATTTATAATATATGTCATAGGGTTATATTTTAATATCCACTGATAATCGGCTGGTATGCTACTTGATGAATATACAATTGGTGCCGCATAAAATAATAGTTGTAAAGCTATACCTATAAAATGCTGTAAATCTCTTAAATACACGCATATACTTGATACTATAAAAGAAATTGCTAAAATTATTAAATATTGTGCTATTAAAACTATTGGGTATAATAATATATATTTACTTATTCCAATTCCTCCAAAAATAACAAACCCTAGTATTATAATTGTTGAAATTAGAAAATTGACAGTTTCTCCTGTAACAACTGATATTGGTATAATTTCTCTTGGAAAATATACTTTTTTTATTATATTCCCATTTTCTATAAATGTAAATGCTGCCTTATTTATTGCTGACGAAAAAAACGTCCATGGGATTAGTCCACAGCATAAAAATACTGCGTAATGTGGTTGATCATTTTTTAATATTAATGAAAATATAAGTGCATAAACTGCTATTTGAAGCAAAGGGTTTAAAAAAGACCATAAAACCCCTAAAAAGGAATTTTTATATTTACTCCTTACTTCTTTTTTTACACTTGTTTTTAATAATTCTCTATAATTGTATAAATTTTTAAATACGTTTTCCATTAATGTTTCTCCAATCCTATTATTTGTTTTAGTTTATCATAAATTCCTAGTTTCCTCAATATAACTACTATTGGATGCTTTATTTTATATTCTAAAGTATGTTCATAAAATTGCTCTTTTTGTGCTTTTTTATCATATTTTAATATAATATGAATATTTTCTTGATTAAATTTATTTGCCATCCATTCATACTCTGCTTTACTTTCTAATAGATACTGTGTTATAAGTTCTTTAGTAATCCTCATATTTTTCTTTAGTCCATATCCATTTTGAACTTTATTTTGATTTGGATTTTTTTTCAAATTTTTAAATTCATTGTCCATTCTCTGGATCATATTATCTATAGTAAATCCATTTAAAATTCTTTTCCTACAATTATTTTTATATTTTTCTATATTATTTAAAATTTTTTCAATTCCTTGAACATAATTCAATATTTCTTCTTCTTTATAATTATAATCCCAAATTTCAGTTTCTTTTTGCATACAAGGCACAACTACTCCTACTGTCTCATTTATAAGTTCTTTTTGTCCCCCTGCATCTACAGAAACAACTGGCACTCCCATAGCTAATGATTCATATGATGTTAATGCTAGACCTTCTTTTATAGAACAATTTACAGTTAAATCACTTATTTTATATACTTTTTCAGTTTGTTTTATATTTCCTAAAAATTTTACTTTTTCATTTAAATTATATTTATTAACTCTTTTCTTTACTTCTGGTAAAAATGGTCCATCTCCTGCAATAACTACTATAAAGTCATCTCTTCTTTTATTTAATTCTTTTAGAATTTCTATAAATAGATATGGCCTTTTTTGTTCTGCAATTCTACATATATAGCTTATTATAAATCTTCCATTTGAAGAAATACCATATTCTTTTAATATTTTTTCTTTACTTAATAATTCTGGATTAAAAATTTTTTCATCTACTCCTATATATATAGTTTCAATTTCATTTTCTTTCCTTCCAAAATGATTAATAAATATTTTCTTACTATTTCCATTACAAGTATAAGTTTTATCTATTATAGACTCATAGCTGCTTGAATCTCGTGAAAATCCTCCATTTCTAGAATACCATTCTTCCATATGAACATAATCACAAATTGGAATTTCTGGATATTTTGCTTTTAAATATGGTAATGCATTATAACCAAATTGACTATTGGTATTAAAAATAATATCTATATTATTTTTTTCTATTATATAATTAATAAAACTTATCCAATTTTTTCTATCTAGAAAACTTGTTAAGTCATATACTGTAGCATATTTTTCAAAGTCTTGTCTCCACTCATTGGTACTTGGAAGCATTGAAAGAATAGTAAATTCATATTTTTCTTTATCTATTCTAGAAATTAAATCTAAATTAAATTTATCAGCTCCACCTGTTACCATCCATGGAATTATCATTAAAATATTTATTTTTTTATTTTTCTTTTGTTTTACCTGCACAATTGAAGTTTGCTTTTCAACTATTTCTTCCCAATCATAATCTTGTTTTGGATATTGAATTCCTGGCTTTGTATAAACTATATCTCTTTTTATATTATCTACTAATTTCATTGCTCTTTTTTTATTTCCAGAATTAGATTTTCTAAGTTCACTCTCTTCCTCTGGCTTTATTCTATACCATGTAAGTAAAGAACTTATTCTAACAGGAAATTTTCCAGCTTTTATTAGTTTTAACCATAAACACCAATCTTCATATATTTTCTTTTCTTTTAATCCAAATCCGCCTACTTCTTCTAAAGCATCTTTTCTTACAAATGAGCACATCATTAATATATTTTCATCTTTTTCCCATTCCGGATTATACCATTTTCTCCATAAAAACTCTTGCCCATCAAAATTGATTACATCGGTACATGCCCAAGATGCTTCTGGGTTTGTCTCTAATGCCCAATAACAACATTCAAAATAAGTTTTATCAACTTGATCGTCAGAATCTAAAAACATTATATATTTAGTTGATTTATTTGTTTTTGCTAATCCATAATCTCTTGCTGCCGCTGGTCCTTCATTTTTTTTGTGAAATACTCTTATTCTATTATCAAGATTTTCAATTTCTTTTAATTTTATTTTTGCTTCTTCCTCTGTTGATTCATCATCTATAATTATCCATTCCCAATAAGGAAATGTTTGATTAAATATTGAATTAGCTGTTTCTTCTATATATTTTTGAGAGTTATAATATGGTGTAATAATTGATATTATTGGTTCTTGCTTTTTATCTATTTCAAAATCTATCTTATTTAAATTTTTTCCTGGATTTAAAGTATAATCTATTTTTAGCATCTATTTTCTCCCTCTCTAAAAGTATAATTATGCTGTTTGTTTTATATATTCTTCTACAACTTCATTTGTGTTTCCATCCATTTTTATTTCTCCATTACATAGCCATACTGCCCTATCACATAATTTTTTTACTGATTGCATACTATGTGTTACAAATACCATTGTCTTTCCTTTTTCTTTTAGTTCTAGCATTTTAGCAAAACATTTATTTTGAAAATGTTCATCACCAACTGATAATATTTCATCTATTAATAAAATATCTGCATCTACATTTATTGCTACAGCAAAAGCAAGTCTCATATACATACCAGATGAGTATGTTCTTACTGGATTATCTATATATGGTCTAAGTTCAGAAAATTCAATTATGTCTTCTAACCTGTCATCTATTTCTTTTTTTGTTAAACCAAAAATTGATGCATTGAAATATATATTTTCTCTTCCCGAAAAGTCTGGATGAAAGCCTGCTCCTAGCTCTAAAAGAGACGTTAATTTTCCATCTGTTATTATTTTGCCTTTATTTGGATATATAATTTTTGTCATAAGCTTAAGTAAAGTTGATTTTCCGCTTCCGTTTGTTCCGATTAGGGCTACAACTTCTCCTTTTTTTATTTTTAAATTAATACCTTTTAAAACCTCTCTCTTCTCTTTTCTATTTCTACTAAATAAAAATAGTAATTTTTCTTTAATTGTGTTTGCTTTATCTAAATATACATTAAAAGTTTTATATACATTATCAACTACTATTTTATAATCCACTTCTTGTCCTTGCATATTTTTCTTCCTTTCATTATTTTGGAGTATTTATATCTTTTTCTCTTATTATTTACAATTTATATTTTTGGCTATTATATCATATTTTAACTTATTGTCAAAATTAATTTTTATTTGTATTTTTTACTTTATTTATTAATTTGTATAGTTTTCCATTTTTTATAGCTATAAGTTCTTCTTTATATTTTTTATATTGTTCTATAATATTATTTAAATTTTCATTTGTTTTTCTTAAATTTTCTATTTCTGTATCTTTTGATTCAGTTTGCTCTTTAAAGTATTCTCTTTCTTTCCATATGCTATTGTTTTCTTGTTTTAATTTGTTTATCTTTTCTGATATTTTGTTTATTTCTAAATATATATCATCATAATTTATATCAATTTTAATTCCATTTTCTTGTATCATATAAACATTATTATTAATATCTGTTTCTGCTACAATCTTATTATAATTTTCTTCTGTGATTCTTTCTATTTCTGCTTTTGACAAACTTAGTAATTCTGTTACCTGTTCTTCTAATGTTAAACTTTCTAAATTATTACCAGAAAAATTGTCTTCTAATGCCAAGTTTATATTCTCAGGCTTTACAATACCCTTTAAATTTTCATAACCACTTATAACAACAATCCTTTTTATTGCTATTGCTTCTAATACACATCTATTAATTCCAAGCACAACATCATTTTCATTAACAATACTTACAACATCACTTGTTGCACCTTTATATTCTATATTGTATTTTTCTTTTTTACTATTGACTAATTCAATTAATTCATCTACTTTATCTCCATCACCAATTATTGTAAGTTTAGTTGCAAATGCAACTTTGTCTGAATATGCACAAAACAAGTCTATTGAGTTTTTTACAGAAGTAAATTTTTCATGTGCTATTCTACTGACAATTACAAAATTTTCTGGTAAATTTTTTTGTATTTTTTTATTACATTTATATATATCAAAATTAATGCTGTTTTTTATAACTAAATATTTACTCTCATCAATTCCAAAACGTTTTTGATTATATTTTTTTACATTTTCTGATATACAAATTATTTTATAAGCATTTTTAAAAAATAATTTTAAAGATAGTTCATATATATTAAAATTGTCTATAAACCAATCATATATCTCTGGTAATTCATCATGTATATAAACTACATATGGTACTTTTACTTTACTACATACCATTAGCATTAATGGCACACAAATTATCTTATGCACATATATCTCATCTATATTTTTTTCTTTAATAATTGTAACTATTTTGTCAACACTTTTAGTATCAAATGTATTTTCCACTTTAAAATTATAATATATACATTCAATTCCACTTTCTTCTATTTTTTGCTTATATTCTCCTTCACCTGACAATATATATACATTGTTGCCTTTTCCTTTTAATGCAACTGATTGATTAAAAACTACTGTTTCTACTCCACCTGTACCTAAGTTTTCAGTACATATTAATATATTTTTTGACATAATAAACTCCTTTTATCTTCAAATTTACTTTTACTTATGCCTATTTTTTCTTTTTTCTAATTATCTTATTAAATGTATTTCCTATTTTATTTGTATATCTCCACCTTTTGCTACTATAAATTTTTTCAAGTTCTTGTCTTAATTTTTGTTTTTCTTTTTCGTCTTCTTGTATTTTTTCATCTTTTCTTCTTATTTGATCTAAGAAAAACTCTTTTGCCTCAACAAGTTCATTTACCCATCCATTTAAGTCTTGTATTTGTTCATAAAGTTTTTCTTGTTCATTTGAATCTACCCCACTTGACTTTAGGGCTTCTATATATGTTGATATTTCATGGCTTTCTATTAGTTTAAAAAAATTATCCTTATTTTTTGTATATCTAGTAGATGTTACTAGCATTGGATTACCTTTACTAATGTCTTCAAGTGACACTTTTTCATATTTTATATTTGCTTTTAGTTCTTCAAAAATGTCTTTACCTTTTGCAGAGTTAATTACAATTGCCGAAACACCTTTATCGTCATCTATTTCTGGTAAAGTACTTTCTATCCCCCAGAAATCTCCAATAATTATATCTGCTGTACTTTTTTCACCATACTTCATCTGGCAATTGTAACAACATTCTCTTAAAAAGTAATCTTTCAAATATCCACTCATATATATGTCTTTTGAAGCTGGAACTACTTCTTTTTTTCCATTGTCATACTCATATTCGATGTTATAATTGTGCCATCCTAATTGTTTATTTCTAAAATTAATCTTCTTCAATTTACTTGAATTTTTTTTCTCTTTTTCTTCTATATATTTTTTAAAGATTTCTGGACTTGGTACTCCATGACATATAATTGATACACAGGTTAGATTGTTATAATCTTTATTTAAGTATGATCTTAGTCCTTCAATTTGGCAAGGTGTTCCTGTAAATAAAACTTGTTTTTGGTCATCTAAATCTTGTTTTACATTTTTTAATGTATGCCCAATTTCACTTTGTACATATTTAGAACCCATTATTTTATATAATTCTTTTTCATTATCTATTCTAATATTTTTTGCTTGCTTTTCTTCAAGAGCTACCCCATAGACTACACCTTTCTTTTTTAATGTTGTTTTTGCAATCAATGATACCATTCCTCCTGATGAGCTTTTTATTCTATCTTTTTCCTCTAAATTAAATGCTGCATAATATTCTGGAGCGTTATATTCATTTTTATAATATTTATTTGAAGGGCAAACTTTTTTACATAAATTACATCCTATGCATTTTTCTTTGTTTATTTTGGTATACTCAAATCCATCTTTACTTTTTATTATTTCTATTGCATCATTTGGACAAATGTTTAAACATGCCATACAGCCTGTACATTTATACTTATCTGTTATATATTTTTCGTCTAAATACTCTATTTTTTCTAATAAGGCATTTATGAGATTATTGGATTTTTCTTGTATTGAAGGTATTTTTTCTTGTAAAATTTTAATTATTTGCTTTTCATTTTCTTGTATATATTTAAATTTATTAAGTAATAATTCTGGTGTCATTTTGTCTACTGGTATAACAAAATTTTCATAATCTCCAAACAAGTCTAAAGCTATTCCTTTTGATTTTACACTATAGCCTATTACAAGTGTTGGAACAAGACTTGAATATGCTGCTATACTTGCATGAGTTCTTGCTGCAATAAAAAAACTACAATTTGAAATTATAAATTTTAATTCCTCACAATCATAAATTTTTTCATTTAGTAATTCTATTCTTGGTTCTTGCTTGTAAATATCTTTTATCATTTTTAAGGAGTCTAAGTCATTATTTCCTTCAATATATACATGTGGTATTAGTGCAATATTAAGGTCTGTCTCTTTTAATATATAATTTATTAATTCTTTTAAACTTTCTAAAATATTATTTTTATTATCTGTAAATTTAGAAATTAATGGACTTACATTTATTCCTATTACTTTTTTTCCTTTTTTAAAAATATTAGGTAATTTTACTTCTTTTTTTCCTAAAGAAAATGCTGTATCTGGTAATAATAATACATGCTCCTTGTCTACATATTGGGTTACTGCTTTATAACTTAAAGATTCTCTTACTACTATTACATCATATGTTCTTAGATCTTTTATCATTTCGTCTGATTCAATTTCTTCATAAAGTGATGCACACCATAATACATTTTTTTTGTTTTTAGCTTTTATGTTTTTATTTATTTCATAAAGCCATTTTGGCTCTCCATAACAGTAATTGTCTCCCCCTACAGACAAACATATATCTGTAATTTCTTCTTTTAAAGCGTCATTATTTTCAAAAGATTGTTTTACATATTTTGTTATTATATTATTATAGTATTTTGAGTCATATTCTATGTCATTTGTTGCAAGAGTTATATTACCTTCACAGCTATTTTTTATTTTATGGATAGTTGTGCTAACTATTGCTTCACAACCTCTATTTAAAAATGAACCTTCTCCATATAATAAAAAATTTAATTTTTTCTTTTCTTTCATTCGGAAAATTCCTCCTATTAGTTTTTATATATTTGTTTTATTTTTTGCCTAATGTAATTTATATTCCAGTTTCTTAATTTATACTTTATATGTTCTTTACTAAAATGTCTAAACCTATATTTTAGATTTTCTTTACTAAAAAATCTAAGCTTATATTTTATATGTTCTTTACTAAAGTTCCTAAATTTATACTTAAAAAATTCTTTTTCTATTTTATCATATTTTTCTTTTACAATATTAAGATACTGCTTTTTTTCTTCTTTATCTTCAACAATTTTATTAATTGTTTTGTTTAAAATTTTTCTAAAATTTCGTTGTTTTAATAAAAATGCTAACTCTCCTTGCTTTTTATGTGAATGACTATTTTCTCTTACCAAATAATTGTATACTACTTTATTTATATATCCTGTTTTACTTTTATAAACTGCTGGTAAAATCATTTGCCAATTTTGCCCTGCTTTGTTTACATATATATCTCTTCCCTTGTTTACTTTAAAAAATTGTTCTGTTCTAATCATTATGACTCCACAAAAACAGTATATATCTTCTTCTTTTATATAGTTTAAAAATAAATCTGTATTTTCAGGATTTTTACTTTTTCTTATTTCTATTATATCTTTTGTGGCATTATCTTTTCTAAATGCTACTTCTCCTCTTACCGCGTTATAATCAGGATTTTCTTTTAAAAAATCTACCATCATTTCAATTGAGTTTTCTTCGAAATAGTCATCTGAATCTGGCCATATTAAAAATTCTCCATCTACTAATTTTACTCCTTTATTAAGTGCTTTAGCTATTCCTCCATTTTTTTGTTTCACATATTTTAGTTTTATATTTTTATTTTTTAAAATTTCTCTATATTTTTCTACTACTTTTTCTGTATTATCTGTTGATCCATCATTTATACATATGAATTCCATATATGAATAAGTTTGATTTACAATAGAATTTAATAAATTTGCTATATATTTTTCTCCATTATAACATGGTGTCATAATTGTTACTAAGTTTTTCTTCACCATATACTCCTTTTCGTATGTTTTTTACATTTTTTTTATTTTTCAATAATATATTTTCTAATTTTTATCTTTTCAAATTCTATTTTTTTGTTGTTTACTCATAACTTTGCTACATTTGTTATTTTACTATATAAACCCAAAATTAGCAAGTGTAATTTAAAACAAAATTAGACCGGCTCTTTTGGAATAAAAGTTCCAAAAAACCGGTCTTGATAAGTTTTATTAAGTTTACATTGCATAATATTTTTACATATTGTTAAATTCTTATTGTGAACTGCTGTTTGCTGTAAGGCTGACCATAGGTTTCACACCTATGACCAACCTTCGTATAAACTAGTATGTACCTTTTTGTCTAGCAATCACTATGTTGATATGGCTCAAACTCCCATCTCCCTGTTCTTGCTTGGGTGTCAGGATACAGTGGTTCAGGATACGCACATTACTTTATGTAAAGCGCAGAGCGACAACCACCGTAGCTGAAGCTGTAGGTCGGACTGTAGTAGGTGCGGTAGCTGGCTGGATAGTCGCTGCCATTGAAGTTGCAGTAGCCACCACGTAAGACCCTGTATTTGGTAGAGTAGGCCTCTAGGGTCCAGTCCATTCTGTTTCCTGCTAGGTCATAGATATTATTTGCCTTTGTGTACTCTGCACTTCCCGTTGGAATCTTCGTACCCGAACCTTCGTTCTTCGTACTCGTTCCTCCACTTGTTGTTCTATACTCGAATGTTGCATCTGTATAATTTCCCCAGTCACTTGAATCATCATTTATATCACTCTCTGTTATTTCTCTCGTCCCTCCTTCTCCATCTTGGATTTGTGCTCCTGTTTCTAATAACCATTGTAATGTTTCGTCCCATAAGCTTCCCCAGATCATTCCGGTTTCTATGTTTTCTTTCTCTCCTTCCAAATTTTTACTTAGCTCATACATTTCATACCATGTTGCATAATTTATATCTTCATTCTTCATTACCCCCAAAAAAATTACTCATTTATTATAACTTCTAGTTTTTTTACATATTCTTTATAATATTATCATATTTTATTTGTATAGTTTTATTATATATTAACTATTTTCATTTTTCAATAGATTTGCTAGATTTGTAATACTTGTAATAAAACTGTAACTTTTTTGTAATATAGCTAAAAAACAGTTCTCGTTGAGCATTTGCCCAAGTGAGAACTGTTTTTAATTTTATATATATTAATACATTCCGTCCATTCCAGCACCCATTCCTGCGTCATTATGTCCACAGTCACATTTCTTTTCAGGTGCATCTGTTACTAAACTTTCTGTTGTTAATACCATTGAAGCAATAGATTCTGCATTTTGAAGTGCACTTCTTGTTACTTTTGTTGGATCTACAATTCCTGATTTTTTCATATCTACATATTTTTCTTCTCTAGCATCAAATCCGAATCCAACTTCTGCTTTTTTTACATTTTCTAAAATTACAGCTGGTTCTAATCCGGCATTTTTAGCTATTTGTTTTAGAGGTTCTTCTAATGCTTTTAATACTATTTGTGCTCCTAATTTTTCTCCCTCTGGTAATCTGTCTGCTACTTTTTGAACTTCTGGAATTACATTTATTAAAGCTGTTCCTCCTCCTGCAACTATTCCTTCTTCTACTGCTGCTCTTGTTGCAGATAAAGCATCTTCTATTCTTAGTTTTTTATCTTTCATTTCTACTTCTGTTGCTGCTCCAACTCCTATTACTGCAACTCCACCTGCGATTTTAGCTAAACGTTCTTGTAAATTTTCTTTATCAAATTCGCTCTTTGTTTCTTCTATTTGAGCTCTTATTTGTTTTACTCTTTCTGCAATTGCTTTTTTATCTCCTGATCCATCTACTATAATTGTGTTTTCTTTTTGAACTTTAACTTGTTTAGCTCTTCCTAATTGTTCTATGCTAGTATCTTTTAGCTCTAATCCCAATTCTGATGTTATTACTTCTCCTCCTGTTAAAATAGCTATATCTTCTAGCATTGCTTTTCTCTTATCACCAAATCCAGGAGCTTTTACTGCAACTACATTTAAAACTCCTCTTAATTTATTTAATACAAGTGTTGATAAAGCTTCTTGTTCAACATCATCACATATTATTAGTAATTTTCCAGATTGTTGCATTAAGTTCTCTAATAATGGTAATATTTCTTGAATATTACTTATTTTTTTGTCTGTTATTAATATATATGGATTATCTAAAACCGCTTCCATTTTTTCTGTATCTGTTACCATATATGGAGAAACATAACCTTTGTCAAATTGCATTCCTTCTACTACATTTAGTTCTGTATTTGAAGTTTTTGATTCTTCTATTGTTATAACTCCATCTTTTGAAACTTTTTCCATAGCTCCTGCAATTAATTCTCCAATTTCTTCACTATTTGCTGATATGCTTGCAACTCTTGCTATTCCATCTTTTCCATCTACTTCTGAACTAATTGTTTTTAAACCTTTTACTGCTGCTTCTACTGCTTTATCCATTCCTCTTTTAACAGCCATTGGGTCAGCTCCTGCTGCAACATTTTTTACTCCTTCTTTTATCATACTTTGAGCTAGAACTGTTGCTGTTGTTGTACCATCTCCTGCAACATCATTTGTTTTTGTTGAAACCTCTTTTACTAATCGAGCTCCCATATTTTCGAATTTATCTTCAAGTTCTATTTCTTTTGCTATTGTTACACCATCATTTGTTATTAATGGTGCTCCATAACTTTTATCTAATACTACATTTCTTCCTTTTGGTCCAAGTGTTACCTTTACTGTGTCTGCTAATTTGTTAACACCTTCTAATAAACTTTTTCTAGCATCTTCACCAAATTTTATTACTTTTGCCATTTTTTATTCTCTCCTCTCTTTTTGGAAATTTTTAATTTTTCCTTTTTAATTAATCTACTATAGCAAGAATATCATCTTGTTTTACTATTATATAGTCTACTCCTTCGTATTTTACTTCTGTTCCTGCATATTTACTTACTATTACGTTATCTCCTTTTTTTACACACATTTCTTGTAGTTTACCATCTATTTTTTCTCCTGGTCCTACTTCTATTACCTCTGCTATTTGTGGTTTTTCTTTGCTACTTGCAGCTAGTATAATTCCACTTTTTGTTGTTTCTTCTGCTTCTTTCATTTTAATTAATACTCTGTCACTTAATGGTTTTATCATAATTACCCTTCCTTTCCTTTTTAGCACTCTTTATTTTAGACTGCTAATAATATATACCTTATTTTAGCAAATGTCAATAGATTTTGCTAATTTTTTTTAATTATTTTCCCCTTACATAAAAGATCAGCATTTGTGAGAAATGCCGATCTTTTATTTTTTATCACCTATATGTTTCTCTATAAGTTTTATTTATATTCTTGTAAAAAATAAACCTATTACAATTATTCCAATAATAACTCTATATATTGCAAATATTTTAAAACTTCCCTTTTTTAAATAATTTAATAGAAATTTTATAATCAAAACCCCTACAATAAAACTTGATAGTACTCCAATTATAAAAGGTAATCCAAATGTAAATTTATTTAAATCAAATATTACCGCAGCTAAAGTTATTGGTGCTGCTAACATAAATGAATATTTAGCTGCCGCTTCTCTTTCCACATTAAGCCATCTTGCAACTGTCATTGTTATACCAGAACGAGAAACACCTGGAAAAGCTGCTGCAATTGCTTGAGACATTCCTATTAACATTGATTGTTTTAATGTTATATCTTTATATTTTACTGTTGATTTTGCTTTTTTATCGACAACATACAAAATTATTCCCATTACAATTAAGGTTATTGCTATAACTAGCATTTCTACATTTAAATTGTCTCCGACTATTATTTCAGAGATCTTATCTAATACTAAACTTAATATTCCTGCTGGAATTGTAGCAAAAACTATGTACCAAAACATTCTACCATTAACTGTATTTTTTTTCTTAACAACTTGGTTATATCCACCTTTTATTAATTTGATCCAATCTTTATAAAAGAAAAGTACTATTGCCAATAATGTGCCTAAATGTAAAGCCACATCGAATGAATCTGAAATTTTATCCCATCCAAATACCCATGGGAATAAATTTAAATGTGCTGAACTTGAAACTGGTAAGAATTCAGTTAAACCTTGAACTATTCCTAAAATTAGTGCTTGCATTGTATCTGTCATTTTATCACCATTCCTTTTTATTATTTTATTATTATTTTTTCTAAATATGAATACTTAATCTATCTCTGATTGTTATGTCATTTGTTATTAGTCTTTTAGCAATTCTTCTAAAACTAGAATAAACATTGCATGACTCCAACCTAATGCTATTACCCAATTAGCTTTTAAAGTACTATTATCTACTTGTTCTCCTATAAAGTTTAATTTACTTACTGTTTTTACCACAAAATCAAAATTTTCCTTTGCCTTTTCCTTTTCGCCTTTTTCTAAATAGTATAAAGCCATCCACATATTTGCAATTGGCCATGGATTTCCATTCATATAATGATCTCCTTCAAACCTTTGAAATCCACCTGTATATGTTCGTAAACTTAAGTTTATTCTTTCGATTGTATTTAATACTTTTTTCTCATTTGGCGTAAATAGTTTAAATGGTGTAACTGCTCCTATAAAGCTTATATCCATTTTTCTATCTTCTGCATTTCTAACATATGATTTCTTTTCTTCATCATACATATTTTCATTTATGTAGTTTTTTATTTTTACCTGAAGTTCCTCTATTTCTAATTTGGATTTTTGAATTTTTTCATCTTTTAACCTATTGTTTTCAAAGTCAGATACATTTTTTCCTAGAGCTTTATATATTTTTAGCATTGAATCAAACGCTCCATAAATAGCTGCTAATGAGTATAAGTGTATTCCTTCACACATTTCCCATATATCATAACTTACATGATATTTTTTTGTATCTTCCAAAATATCTTTTGTATATCTTTTTAAGAAATCTATCGCTTTTTCGCACATTGGCAAAGTTTCTTTCAAAAATTTCTCATTTTTGGTATATTCGAAATGAGAATATACTCCATAAACAACACTTGCTGTTTCATCTATTTGATATCCCCAACAAGGTGCTAAACGCATATCAGAAAAAAATCTTTGTTCCCATCTTCCATCTTTACTTTGAGTTTGCTTACAAAATATTTTATAAAATTTATCTACTTCTGTTTTCATTCCTAAAATATCCATAGCTTTTGTAATAAAGACTGCATCTCTTGGCCATGTATAAGCATATCTTCCGCATCTTGTAAAATCTTCATCTATTTCTGGAGACGCTATTATTCCACCTGTATCAAAATTTGTTAGTAATGGGAATAATAATATACTTCTATAATAAATATCTGCTACTTTTTCTTCATAAAGATTTTTTGGTTCTTTTAATTTTAAGCCATCATGTGATTTTACATATTTTCTCCAATAATTTTTTGTTTTTACATATTCTGTATTAAAATCTATTCTTCTTATTCTCTCTATTTCCGTCTCTAAGTCTACCATTTCTTTAGGTTGTGATTGTGGTACCATACATATATCTATCTGTCTCTTTTCTCCAGGTGCTATTTTTCCAATATCATATGAAATAGATGAATCATTTGACATTCCTATATAATCTTTGTCCCATATTTCTCCTGATGAAATATTATTTTGGCTTCCATGTATTTGATGAGAAAATGTTTTTTGGTCTTTACTAAATGTTGATATCATAAAATCATGAGCATATTGTGTCATTCCGTTATCAATTAATTTACATCCTACAAAATTATTCTTATCAGAAAGTATTCCTTGATGAATTAAAAATTTTATGTCTAAATCTATTGAGTTTTCATTAATTAATGTAAATCTCCTTACTAAAACATTTTCTTTTATTGGTATAAAATCTGTTTGCAAAATCTTTAACTCAAAATATGTATTAGTTATTTCTGTATTTAAAATATTTGTATCTATGTCATAATATTGCTTATATACATTATTAATATCATTGTGTAAATAAATTAGATTTGAATCATTTATTTTTACTCCTATATGACTAAAATTTATATATTGCCTTAGACTCCTTTCTGGAAAGTATAATCTTTGTAACTCTCCTTTGCTAGTATAGGTTGCAAGTATTCTTTTGTTTCCTACTATGGCTTCATTAAAATATTTTTCCATTTTTCTTTTTCCTTTCTTCTCTTGCCTGGATAAAAGGGACTGGGTCTTTTTTGGCAATGCACAAAAAAGACCTGGTCCCTTTTGTCATCCCTCTATTATTTTTAAAATATCTTGTTCTAAATCTTTCATTTTTTCTTTTATGCGGAACATATCTTCATCTTTTAAGTCTGGATTTGTTAAATCTTCTTCTACTGATTCTTTCATATCATCTATTTGTGCTTGAAGTTTTCCTAATCTTTCTATTATTTCTGTTTTTATTGTCTTTGGCTTATGTACTTTTATTGTTGCTAATAATTCTGGTACATCTTTTACGTCATATGTTTCTCCATAATTTGGTATTGTTACTGGTATTTTTGCTTCATTTTGTATTTTCTCTTTTAAAGTTAACTCTGCCTCTTCTTCTCCATGTACTAAAAAAATATGCTTTGGCTTTTGTACATTAAAAGAATATACGAAATTCATTAACAATTCTTGATCAGCATGTCCAGAATATCCTTCTATATATTCTATTCTAGCATTTACTGCTATTTCTTCACCAAATATTTTTACTTTTTTAGCTCCATTTACTATACTGTATCCTAGAGTTCCTGGTGCTTGATATCCTACAAATAATATCGTATTTTTTTTATCCCATAAATTATGTTTTAGATGATGTTTTATTCTTCCTACATCACACATTCCACTTGCTGAAATTATTATTGATGGTGTGATATTATCATTTAATGCTTTTGATTCTTCTGCTGATACTGTAAAATGTAAACCCGGAAATTCTAGCGGGTTATCACCTTTATCTATTTCTGCTTTAGTTTTTTCATCAAATAAATCCATATTTTCTTTAAATACCTCTGTCGCTGATATTGCAAGTGGACTATCTACATATACAGGTGCTTTCATAAGTAATTTGTATTCTCTTAAAAATTCCTCATTTTCTTTATTGTTTTCTTTTATCCTATTTAATTCATATAATATTTCTTGTGTTCTGCCTACTGCAAAAGAAGGAATTATTACATTACCTCCACCTTCTAAAGTTTCTGATACTATTTTTAAAAATATTTCTGCTTTATCATCATTTCTCATATGAAGTCGATTTCCATATGTTGATTCCATAACTAAATAATCTGCATCTTCTATCATTGTAGGTTCATTAAGTAATGGTATATCATTATTTCCTATATCTCCTGAAAATACAGTTTTTATATTCTTTCCATCTTCTTTTACCCATACTTCTATTATACTTGATCCCAACATATGCCCAGCATCATTAAATCTAACATGTATTTCTGGAGTTATTTCTATAATTTCATCATACTGTACTTCTCTGAATATTTCTAAACATCTTGCTGCATCTTCTGCTGTATACATTGGAGGAAGTGGTGCTTCTCCTTTTCTTTTTCTTTTTTTATTTTTCCATTCAACTTCCATCTCTTGAATATGACCACTATCTGGTAACATTAAACTACATAAATCACAAGTCGCTTTATGTGCATATACTGGTTTTTTAAATCCTTCATTGTATAATTTTGGAATTCTTCCAGAATGATCAATATGTGCATGTGTTAAAAGCACAAAATCTATTTCTTCTACCTTAAAATCAAAAGGTGCTTCATTATTAAATTCCTCTTCAGCTTCTCCTTGATACATTCCACAATCTACTAGAAATTTTTTTCCAGCTGCTTCAACTAAAAAATTTGAACCCGTTACTGTCTTAGTGGCTCCTAAAAATGTAATTTTCATCTATACCCTTCTTTCTTATATAAATAATTTATTTTTTTTATTAAATTTTATTTTTATTTTATCTTTGGTTGTATTTTCTAGATTCATCTTATTGTCTTCAATTTCTTCATCAAAAATGATTAAACATATATTATTGTTATCTATTGTTGGTTTAATATAAATATCTTCGAGTGATATAATTTTTAACAAAATTAATTTTTTTGTAATTTCTGTGTTTTGTTCTTCATCATCTATTATTTTGTTTATAACTTTAAGTTTTATTGCTTTGTTTATAATATAGTTTGCTAATTCTTCTAAATTTTCCCTTAATTCTTTTACATTATATAGGTATCTTCTTTTAGTTATTGGTAAATAACTATAATATCTATATTCATATATTAAATCTTTTAATTTCTTTTTATCTTTTATTTTTTTTATTTTTATATAAAAACATTTTATTATTAATTTTTGTAATTCTATTTCTTTATTGTATATGCTTTTATCTATGTTTTTTTGTATTGGAATATCTATATATTTTAATTTTTGTTCTATTGTTTGCTTCTTTTTAAAATATTCCTCTGGTTCCATATTTTTATTTAATTCTTTAATTGCTAATAAGCATTCTTTTCTTTCTTTTTTTAATTCATTTTTAAAAACTCTTATACTAAATATTTTTTTTTCTAAAGGTAATTTTTTATTTCTTTTGTCATATTCTTTACTTAAAAGAACTTGATTATGTACTATTTTATCAATTTTCTTTATTTCTTTTTCTTTAGTTTTTTTAGTATTGGAGAGTTTTGTGATATATTCTTCCTTATTTATGTAATTTAATAATTCTTTTTCTAGTTGAATCTTTTTATTCTCTATTTCTATTTTAAATTTTTCATCATATTTTATATTTATCATTATTGATAACTGTATTAAGTTATTTAAAATTTCATCTTTAATTTCTTTTCCATAAAGAGTCTCTAATTTGCTTTGGAATAATTCAAAATAGTCAACTAAAGAATCATAGTTATTTACCCATTTATCTATTGATGCATTTCCTATTAGAAAAATTATATTTTGGTATATTAAATTACAATTTAGTTCTTCAATATCTTTAACTATAATATTCCAAGAGAATCCATTAAAATCTCTTAATGGCTCTACCATATTTATATTATTACCTGTATTTAATACAAAAGAAACAGCTTCTTCTATACTTTTATCTAAATAGTTTACAACAACTTTTCTTTTTTGTAATTTTGCAATTAGATATAATAATTTTGTTTCTATTGGAAAACATACAATTTTCTTTTGTTCTCTATCTACTGTTTCTTCTTGAGCATTTGGTTTATCAATAAACTCTATTTTTTTGCAATTTTTTTCTATTATATTTATTAATTTTTCTATATAATCTTGTTTTTCAAAAGTTTCTTTTTTTATTGTTTTATAATCATCATAACCATTTTCAATCTTATAAAATATATTTAATAAGGTATTTTTCACATCTTCTGAAAAACTTTTTTTACTTAGTACTTCTTCAAGATTATTATTATAATCTTTTTTTACTATTTTACTCAAAAGTTTATCTTTCAAAATTCTTATCCTTTCAGGTACCATTTGGACCGGTTCTTTTTGATCCCGGAACCCAAAAGAACCGGTCCAAATGGTACAATATTTTTAGTTTTCTTCTGCGTTGTTTCCCATCTTCATTTCTGCTAACTTTTCCAATGTCCATAAAACTTCTCTTGGCTTACTTCCTTGATAGCCTGATATAACTCCTCTTTCTTCCATTTGATCTATAATTCTTCCTGCTCTTGCATAACCAACTTTAAATTTTCTTTGAATGAACGATGTTGATGCTTGTCCAGTTTCTACAACTGTATCTATTGCTTCTTGTAAAAATGGGTCTGTATCATCTTGAGATGCTTGCTCTGCTGCCATATTTTTTATTTGTTCTTCTTTTGTTCCATTCTCAATTGTATCTATTATATCTTCACTATACACTGCTGTTCCATTTGATTTTATAAATTCAACGATTTCTTCAACTTCATCATCTGATATAAATGCTCCCTGCACTCTAGTAGGTTTTGCAGCACCTGCCGGAAAATATAACATATCTCCTTTTCCCAAAAGCTTTTCAGCTCCTACTTGATCTAGGATCGTTCTTGAATCAACTTGTGATGATACTGCAAAAGCTATTCTTGATGGTACATTAGCTTTGATCAATCCTGTTATAACATCTACAGATGGTCTTTGTGTTGCAATAACTAGATGCATTCCTGCAGCTCTTGCTTTTTGTGCTAATCTACAAATAGCTTCTTCAACATCTTTTGCTGCAACCATCATTAAATCTGCAAGCTCATCTATAATAATTATAATTTGTGGCAATGTACCTGTTCCCTCTTTTTCTGCCACTTTATTATATCCTGTTAGATCTCTCACGCCTTTTTCTGCAAACAAATTATATCTATTGTCCATTTCTTGTACAGCCCAAGCTAAAGCTCCTGCTGCTTTTTTAGGATCTGTTACAACTGGTATTAAAAGATGTGGTATTCCATTATAGACAGAAAGTTCAACAACTTTAGGATCAACCATTACCATCTTTACTTCACTTGGTTTGCTGTTGTATATTATACTTGCTATTATTGTATTTATACATACTGATTTACCTGACCCTGTTGATCCTGCTATTAATACATGTGGCATTTTTGCAATATCTGCAATAACAGGACTTCCTGCTACATCTTTTCCTAAAGCGACACTAAGTTTTGAATTATTATTTTTAAATTCATCACTTTCAATAACTTCTCTTAATCCTACCATTTCTTTCTTTTTGTTTGGAACTTCTATTCCAACTGCCTGCTTTCCAGGTATTGGTGCTTCTATCCTTATTGTTTCTGCTGCTAAGTTTAATGCGATATCATCAGCTAAGTTAGCAATTTTACTAACTCTTACACCTTCTGCTGGTTTTAATTCATATCTTGTTATTGCTGGACCTAGTGTTACATTTTCTACTTTTGCAGAAACTCCAAAACTATATAATGTTCTTTGAAGCTTTGCTGCTGTATCTGTTAACGATTTCGTTCCTCCTTTTAATGACGTTTTCTCTGCTTTATGTAAAATTTTAACTGGTGGAAAAACATAATTATCATCTTCTACTGAAACAGTATGCTCTAATTGTAACACTTGTTTTGTTTTATCTTGCTTTTGCTCTTCTTGTTGTACAAATAAATTATTTTCCTTTTCTGCTTCTAAAATTTCACCTGTCTCTTCATCAATTCCTATAATGCTACTCGCTGTTTGAGAAACACTTGGCTCTTTTTCTTTTCTTCCTTGTCTATATATTAAATTTTTTAATCCTTTTTGCTTCTTTTCTTCGTCTTCTATAATCCTTCCGTTTAAATTTATTTTGATTTGCTCTGGCTGGATTTCTTGATTTGATAATTCTCTATTTATGTGATGATTTCTATTTTCTTCCTGTAATCTATGTTTCCTTTGTTCTGCAATTTCTGCTCTTCTCTGAGCTAAATATTCCTCCTTCTCTTTTCTTCTTTCTTCTTTTTCAATCTTTCTTTCTTCTTTTCTTTCTATATATTCTTCAACTTTAGTACTTATATATTCAGATATATCAATTCCACATACAAATGCAAATAACATAATAGAAACACCTATACTTAGCACAACAGCTCCGAGATTTCCAAATAATCTAACCAAAAAAATTGCGGCAAGGGTACCTATTACTCCTCCTCCTTGATTCATAGTCCCTAAACTATATGCTTCTTTCAAATTTTGTGACATATTTCCTACTGTTTCTATATTTCCTATCGATATTTGATATACACTCATTACTACAGCTATACATATAAGTAAAACTGCATATTGTACCAGCCTTGCTGTCATATAGTCCTCTTCATCTTTGCATGCCATTTTTATTGCTATAGCAAATGTTCCGTATCGGAAGTACATATTTCAAAATTCCCATAAGACCGCCTAAAACTTCATTTAGTTTTTGACCTATTTCTCCTGAGTTAGTATATAACAGCACTGCTAGAAGAACACTAAAAACTATTGTTCCTATGACACTTAAGTTTATTTCTTGTTTATTATTTTTTCTTTTTGATTTATAAGTTGTTTTACTTTTTGTATTTCTCCTTCTTCCTTTAGCCATTGTTTATCATCCTTCCAATTGTTTTGTATACATCTTACATTTATTATAATTTTACATAGTATATTGTATCAAAAGTAAAAAAAAATAGCAATAAATTTTGCTATTTTTTATACAGTTTTTCTAGCAAGTTCGTTTAATAAAAACAGTAAATTATTGCAATTCTTTCCTACTGTTTTGAACTGTTTTTATAGTGTCTTCTAATGACATTTGCATCAAATTTAGTGCTTGTGACATATTTTTTTCTAAGTTAGCTAATGTATCTGCCAAAACTTTTTCTGTATTTTGTAATAAATTGTCAGCATATTCTTTTGTTCCATTTGTTATTTCTCTTGACATTTCATTTGCCGTTTCTATTATTTCATTCTTTTGATCATATGCCTTCCTTGTTATTTCGTGTTCATCAATCATTGAAATAATTCGATTTTCAGCTTCTTTTACTACTGTATCAGCTTCTTTTTGCGCCTCTTGTAATATACGTTGTCTTTCTTCTTTTACCCATTTAGCTTGTTTTAATTCATCTGGGAGCTTTAGTCTAATCTCCTGTATAATTTCAACAATCTCCTCTTTATCAACTATTGATTTATTAGTAAATGGTACTGATTTACTCTTTTCTAGTATATCTTCTAAGGTTTCTAACAATGTAAATATCTCCATTTTTTACTCTTCCTTTCCGTTCATTTTCTTTAAGAACAAAATATGTACTCTTCCATATTTTCTTTTATCTGTTATCTCTATGTTTTTTATCTTTTTTAGTTGCTTAATTATTATTTCTTCTTCATCTGTTTCTGCAATTATCAGAGTTCTTTCATCTAAATATTCATTTTTTAATAATTCAGAAATTGCAATTTTTATAAAATCAGTTTTATAAGGCGGATCTAAATAAATAATATCAAACTTTTGGTTCTTGAACTTGTTTATTGCCTCAATAAAATCTAAATTATATAATTCTATTTTTTGTCCAAGATGGGTTTTTTCTATATTTTTTCTAATAACTTTGCAAGCTTCTTTAGAACTATCACATAAATATACTTTCTTCGCGCCTCTACTTGCAAATTCTAGACCAATTGCCCCACTTCCAGAAAACAAATCTAAAACTATTGCATCTTCTATATCATTAAAAATTATATTGAATATGGATTCTTTTACTCTATCTAATGTTGGCCTTGTTGATATTCCTTCTAATGTATACAATTTAGTTCCTTTAGCTGTTCCACTTATGATTCTCATATTGTCTCTCCACTTCGTTTCATTCTTTGTACATTGTCTAATACTTTTTACAAGTTAAATTTTTTCTTAAAAGAAAAATATTCGTAAAATATTTCATACTACTATTTTATATATTTTTTTTCTAAAGTCAATAAATTTCACAAAAATGTAATATAATATTAATATTCCTGTAATATTACATAAATATTACAGTTTTTTGTAATCTTTTTTTCAAAAAAAATTGGTCTCAATGAAAAAATTTTCATTAAGACCCGGTCTTTTATTGAAATTTTCTTGGTTATCGCCTTTAAAGCTTTCTCTCTTGGTAATATTACAGTGTGTCCACATCCTTTACATTTAAGTTTAAAATCGACACCAATTCTCGTTATTTCCCAAATTTTACTACCACATGGATGTTGCTTTTTGGTTCTTACAATATCTCCTACATTATATTCCATAAATTGACTCTTCCTTATTTAATATAAACTTTGTTAGTTCTTTTCTTATTTTAGAACTTATTATATTTTTTTGTATTAATTTTTCTGTTTTGCTTTTTCAAACCTTTCTACTATCCTTTTCTTTCCTAAAACTTGCATTATTTCATACATATCTGGTGTATTTGCTCTTGATGTTAATGCAATTCTTAAAACTGTACTTACATCCCCAACATGAGCTTTGTATTTATCTGGGTTTGCTTTAAATTCTTTTACTTCTGTTGCATATCCCATTTCTCCTGATAATTGTTTTATTTTATTAAACCATGTTTGTTTATCATCTTCTGGATTGTAATATTTTTCAATATATAAATCTAAAATTTTATTTATATATTGTTTATCATTGATTACTTGATATGGATATTCTTGCTCAGTTTCAAAAAATTTGTTATCATACATATATATAATGTTCTCTTTTACATCTGCCCATTTTGCTATATCTTTACGAGGTTTTGTATTTCCTCTTTCGATTCCTAATACTTTTAGAGAATATTCTTTATCTTTTAACATTTCTTCTAGTTCTTCATCATGTCTATTTGCCCATTCTAATGACTTTTCATATACTTCTTCTGCTGTCATTTTTGATATAACAATTTTGGATACATCTTGTAGTTTTACCATATCAAATAAAGCTCCACTAACACTCATCTTATTTAAATTAAAATCAAATTCTTCTAGTTTTGCATCTTTGTTTTGTTTTCTCCAATTTTCAAAGTTAGAGTTTGCTATATTTAATAAATATTCTTTTACTGCTAAACTTGGAATACCTAATTCTTCATAGTAACTTACTGCTGCTTCTGGATCCTTTCTCTTGCTTAATTTTCTTTTATTTCCATTATCATTTTTCATTATTGGTGAAATATGTGCATATTTAGGTGCCTTAAATCCCATTTCTTGGAATAATTGTAAATGCAATGGTACTGAAGAAAGCCATTCATCACTTCTTATTACATGTGTAGTTCCCATCAAATGGTCATCTACTGCATGTGCAAAATGATATGTTGGTAATCCATCTGATTTTATAATAATTACATCTTGGTCATTTTCTGGGAATTCTACATTTCCTTTTATTATGTCTTTATGTTTTATTTTCCTATCTTCTCTTCCAGGTGACTTAAACCTTATTATATATGGAACTCCTGCTTTTATTTTTTCTGCCATTTCATCTAATGATAAGTTTCTATATTTTGCCCAAACTCCATAATATCCTGTTCTAACTTTTGCCGCTTCTTGCTTTGCTCTCATTTCTTCTAGCTCTTCAGGTGTTGCAAAACATGGATATGCTTTTCCTTGCTCTAGCATATATTTAGCATATGATTGATATATGTCTTTTCTTAAAGATTGTTTATATGGTCCATATTCTCCTATTTCTTCTGTATCTGTTACCATTCCTTCATCTGGAGCCATATCGAAATCTTTTAATGAGTTTACTATTCCAGTAACACCATTTGCTACTTCTCTTTTTTGGTCTGTATCTTCAACTCTTAAGAAAAATACTCCATTTGTTTTTTTAGCAACAGTTCTTGCTACTAATGCTTGATATAGTCCTCCAATATGCACAAATCCTGTTGGACTTGGTGCAAATCTTGTTACTACTGCTCCTTCAGATAAGTTTCTTCTTGGATATTTTTTTTCATAGTAATCAATTTCTTTTACATCTGGATATATTAAATCTGCTAGTTCTTTGTATGTCATTTTTTCTCTTCCTTTCTAAAATTCTATATCTCCATCACAATTGGGATAATCATAGGATTTCTTTTAGTTTTTGAGAAAATATACTCTCTTAAATTTTCTCTAATAGAATTCTTGATTGTTGTCCAATCTCGAATACCTTGTTCTTCACATCTATGAACTTCGTGTCTCACAACTTGTTTGATATCTTCCATTACATTTTCAGACTCTCTTACATAAACAAATCCTCTTGATATAACATCTGGACCTGCTATAACTTCTCCTGAAGCGCCGTTCATAGTCAAAACAACAATAATTAAACCATCTTGTGACAAATGTTGTCTATCTCTTAAAACAACATTTCCTACATCTCCAATACCAAGACCATCTACTAAGACGATTCCGGATTGTACTGAGCCTGTAAATTCAGCACTATTTTTATCCATTTCTAATATTTTACCATTCTCTAATTTAAATATATTTTCTTTTGGAACTCCCATCATTTTAGCTGTTTCACTATGTGCAATTAAATGTCTATATTCTCCATGAACTGGTATAAAATATTTTGGCTTTGTAAGAGCTAATATTAATTTTTGTTCTTCTTGACAAGCATGTCCTGAAACATGAACATCTTCTAATGCAGAATACACAACTTCTGCTCCTATTTGCATTAATGAATCTATTACCTTAGAAACACTTTTTTCATTTCCAGGAATCGGATTTGCTGAAATAATTACTAAGTCATTTGGTGTTATTTTCACTTTTCTGTGTGTTCCTGATGCCATTCTTGTTAATGCTGACATTGTTTCTCCTTGACTTCCTGTAGTTATAATTAATAATTGCTCATCTGTATAATTATTTATCATATCTATATCAATAAATATATTATCTGGACAATTAATATAACCTAGTTCTCTTGCTGTTGTTATCATATTTATCATGCTTCTACCACAAACAGCTATTTTCCTCTTATATTGTACAGCACAATTTACAATTTGTTGAACTCTGTGTACGTTTGATGCAAATGTTGCAACTACAATTCTTTTTGTGCAATTTGTAAATAGTTTTTCAAACACTTCTCCAACAGAACTTTCAGACATTGTAAATCCTTTTCTTTCTGAATTTGTGGAATCTGACATTAAAGCTAGAATTCCTTTATCTCCAAGTTCTGCCAAACGGCCTAAGTTCATTA
This sequence comes from uncultured Clostridia bacterium, assembly GCA_944386695.1. Classification (GTDB taxonomy): domain Bacteria; phylum Bacillota; class Clostridia; order TANB77; family CAG-508; genus CAG-269. The sequence continues at coordinate 101,937 of CALXCB010000001.1, forward strand.
ATTTGCCATCCATCGGAGTATAATCCACTTTAAAGTCTCCTGTGTGTAAAACTGTTCCTACTGGAGTATGAATTGCAAGCATAACTGAATCTGGTATACTATGTGAACTTTGTATAAATTCAACTTTAAAATGTTTTCCAAGTTTTATTGTTTCTCCAGGATTTACTTCATTTAGTTTTGTAGAATCTGTAAGTCTATGTTCCTCTAATTTATTTTTTATTAAACCTAAAGTTAATCTAGTTCCATAAATTGGAGTATTAACTTGTTTTAGAAAATATGGTACCCCTCCTATATGATCTTCATGTCCATGTGTAATTACCATTCCTTTTAATTTTTCTTGATTTTTTACAACATATGTTATATCTGGAATAACTAAATCTACTCCTAACATATCATCTTCTGGAAATGACAAACCACAGTCTACTACTATCATTTCTTCATCATATTGGAAAACCGTGATATTCTTTCCGACTTCATGTAATCCTCCTAATGGAATTATTTTTAATCTTGGTTTTTTAAATCTTACTTTTTCACTTACTTTTCTCAAAGCTTTTTCTTTTGGCATCTCTTTTAAAGATGCTTCTTTTTTTACTGTTAGTGACTTACTTTCTTTTCTTTCTTCTTTATTGATCTCCTTTTTATTATTTACTCTTCCGCTCTTTCTTTTTGAACCTTTCTCTTCTTGGAACTCATTGCTTTTTTTCTCTTCTTTTAGATCATCTTTAATATTATTCCTATTATAATTTCTTTTATTTGTCTTTCTCCTGACACTTTTTATTTTACTATCTGAGTTTTCTAATTCTTTTTTTTCCTTCATATAAATTCTTCGCTCCCTTAATAATTTTATTTAAAATCTTAACCATAGAAATATAGGACCTTAAAATATAATTTTTAAAAGGTCTTGCTTTATTTTAATTTTATCTCATTTCTTTTTTTGGTTTAAAATCTCATTTTTTATGCACATCATTATATCATTATTTAGACTTAAAGTCAAATTATTGAATTGTCATTTTTTTATAGGATTTCCAAATTTTATAAAATTATTACTAAATAATAAACATTCCCAATTATCTATTTTACAGGGAATGTTTTTTTTGAATAATTTCTCTATAGATATTTTATTAAAAATTTACCAGTATAACTCCTTTCATTTTTACAAATCTGCTCTGGCGTTCCAACGGCTATAACTTCTCCGCCACCTTCGCCACCTTCTGGACCTAAGTCAATAATATGATCACATGTTTTTATTAAATCTAAGTTGTGTTCAATTACAATGGCTGTATTTCCTGTATCTACTAATCTTTGCAATATATTTACTAATCTATGAACATCTGCTATATGAAGACCTGTCGTTGGCTCATCTAAAATATATAGTGTTTTTCCTGTTGCTCTTTTTGAAAGTTCTGTTGCAAGTTTTACACGTTGAGCTTCTCCTCCTGATAGGGTAGTTGAACTTTGTCCAAGTTTGATATATCCTAAACCTACATCATATAATGTCTGTATTTTATTTTTGATTTTAGGAATTTTATCAAAAAATTCTAGGGCTTCTTCAACTGTCATATCTAATACATCTGCTATATTTTTTCCTTTGAATTTTATCTCTAATGTTTCATGATTATATCTTTTTCCTTTACATACTTCACAAGGCACATATACATCTGGTAAGAAGTGCATTTCTATTTTATGAACTCCATCACCTTGACAGCTTTCACATCTTCCTCCTGGAACATTAAAGCTAAATCTTCCTTTTTTATATCCTCTTAATTTTGCCTCATTTGTCTCAGCAAATATATTTCTTATTTCATCAAATACACCTGTATATGTTGCAGGGTTGCTTCGTGGAGTTCTTCCTATTGGAGATTGATCTATGTTGATTATTTTATCTATATTAGATATTCCTTTAACCTCTTTACATTTTCCTGGTTTTTCGTTTGATTTATTTATTTTTTGCGCTATTGTTTTATATAAAATTTCGTTTATTAATGTTGATTTTCCAGAACCTGAAACTCCTGTAATACAAGTAAATACTCCCAATGGAAATTTAACATCTATATTCTTTAGATTATGCTCTGTAGCACCCTTTACTTCTATATATTTTCCTTTTGTAGGCTTTCTACGCTTTTTAGGTACTTCTATTCTCTTTCTTCCACTTAAGTATTGCCCTGTTATGGAATTTTCTACCTTTTTTATTTCCTCTGCTGTTCCGTGTAGCCATAATATTTCCACCATGAACTCCAGCACCTGGTCCTATATCAATTATCTCATCTGCTGCATACATCGTATCCTCATCATGTTCTACTACAATTAAAGTATTACCTAAATCTCTTAATTTTTTTAATGTTGCTAATAGTTTATCATTATCTCTTTGATGTAATCCAATACTTGGTTCATCTAAAATATATAAAACTCCTGTTAAACCTGATCCGATTTGTGTTGCTAATCTTATTCTTTGTGATTCTCCTCCTGATAATGTACCATTACTTCTTGAAAGTGTTAAATATTCTAGTCCCACATCTATTAAAAATTGAAGTCTTTTATCTATTTCTCTTAAAATTAATTCTGATATCATTTTGTCTTTTTCTGATAGTTCCAAATTTCTTAGATATTCTTGTATTTTATTTATTGCCATTCCTGTTAATTCATTTATGTTTTTATCTCCTATTTTTATAGATAATACTTCTTTTTTTAGTCTTGATCCTTTACAAGTTGGACATTCTAAGTTACTCATATACATTTCATAAAAGTCTCTCATTCCTTGTGATTTTGTTTCACTATGTCTTCTCTCTAATGTTGGAATTACACCTTCGAATGGAGCAGTGAATTTTCTTACTCCATAAGCTGATTCATATTCAAAGTCAATTGCCTCATCTGTTCCATAAAGTATTTTTTCTAAAAATTCTCTTGGCAATTTTTTTATTGGTTTTGTTATATCTACATTATAATGTCTTCCTATTGATTCAAAATACATTTTAGCCATTGTTTCACCTTTTTTCATTGTACTTGAACCAAAGGCTTTTACTCCGTCATATAGGGTTTTGTCTTTTTCTGGTATGATTAAATCTTCATCTATTTTCATAAGATATCCTATACCTAAGCAGTCCGGACAAGCGCCAAATGGGGCATTAAACGAGAACATTCTTGGTGTAAGCTCTGGGAAACTAAATCCACAATCTGGACAAGCATAGTTACAACTAAATAAAATTTCTATGCTTCCATCTTCTTTTTTTATTCCACCAAAATTACTTAAATCTAAACCTTCTTTAGGTATAACTGAAATTACAACTAGATTTTCTGCATTTTTTAATGCTATCTCTACTGATTCTGTTAATCTACTTCTTATATCGTCTCTTATTACCAATCTGTCTACTACTAATTCAATATGATGCTTTTTGTTTTTATCTATTGATATTTCGTCTGATAAATCATATATTTCATCATCTATTTTTACTCTTACAAACCCTTCTTTTCTAAAATGGTCTAATTCTTTTCTATATTCTCCTTTTCGACCTCTAACTATTGGTGCTAATATTTGTATTCTTGTACCTTCTGGAAGTGTCAGTACTTTGTCTATAATTTGGTCAATTGATTGTTTTTCTATTTTTTTACCACAGTTTGGACAATATGGAACTCCGATTCTTGCATATAGTAAACGAATATAGTCATATATTTCTGTTACTGTTCCAACTGTTGAACGAGGATTTTTTGATGTTGTTTTTTGATCTATTGATATTGCTGGAGAAAGTCCATCTATTCTTTCTACATCTGGCTTTTCCATTATTCCTAAAAATTGTCTCGCATATGAAGATAGACTTTCTACATATCTTCTTTGTCCTTCTGCATATAATGTATCAAATGCCAAAGATGATTTTCCAGACCCCGAAAGTCCTGTAACTACTATTAATTTATCTCTTGGTATTTCTAAACTTATATTTTTTAAATTGTGTACTTTTGCACCTTTTATTATTATTTTATCATTCATCTTTTTTGCCCCTTAATTCATTTTTTAACCGAACATTATTTTACCACAAATATTTTAAAATATCAATAAAATTATGACTTTTTAAATATTTTTTAGTGATTGCTTACTTGCTATAAATTTTTCCTTATGATAAAATCATATAATAAAGGTATAAATACTTTTTATATAACTAAAAATGATGTAAATCACGGTGGTTTTGCAGAAGCTGTTTATAATTTTATAAAATTTTAAAATTTTGAGAGTACATTATGTACTCTCTTTAAACAATAAATTTTTCAATTGCTTTTGCTACACCTTCATTATTATTGTCTTCTGTTATAAAATCTGCTACTTGCTTAACAGCAGGTGTGCTTCCTTTCATCGTTACTCCAAGTCCTGCTTCTTCTATCATTTTTTTATCATTCATATTATCTCCAATAGTCATCACTTCTTCTTTTTGAATTCCAAGTTTATTTATTAAAAATTCTATAGCATACCATTTATCAACATCTTTCATAGAAATCTCAGTATAGTAATATTCTATTGGAACCTCTATTGTACCATGTTTTATTATTTTTCTTGACATATGTGATATATCTAAAAAATCTAATTCAGTCATATCTGAAAATTTCTTTATAATAGAATTAAAAACAGATCTTGTGCCATCACATATGAAAATTTTCATAATTTTCTCATCTTTCATCTCTTCTATATATTTTTGAACATTATCAACTAATGTAATTCGAGTCTTTTTAGAATCTTCTTTTTTTAAATTTTCTTTATAATAATATAAAACATTATATCTTAAACTATCTGCGATTATTGATTTATTTGTATATATATTATAATAAATACTATTTTGCTCACATATCTTTATTATATTTAGTGCTTTTGCCTTTGGTATATATTTTTCATATAAAATTTTTCCACTTTTTATATCATATACAACAGCTCCATTTCCTGCTATCATATACTTTGAACTTCCTACCTCTTCTGCTATAGATTTTATAGAATCTATACTCCTTCCAGATGCAATTACTACATCTGTTCCTTTTTGTATTGTTTGTTTTATTACTCTTTTTGTATTTTCTGTAACCTCACCATAACTATTTAACATTGTGCCATCAAGGTCTACAGCTATCATTTTATACATTTTCTTCTCTTGTTCCTTTCTGTCAATTGGGACCGGGTCTTTTTTGTCATGACATTTGGGACCGGGTCTTTTTTGGCGTTTTTATTTTCTATTATACCCGTATTTTATCTTTTTTACAATATTAAATTTTGTAAATTTTAAGTTATATTTTTCATTTCTTAAAAATTTCCATTTTTTTTCTGTTTAAATTCTTTTTTTTTGCATATTCTATATTTAGAAAAAAGAAAACTTTTTTCTGTAAAAATGAAACACTAACTATTTTGATAAATTTTACATTAATAATATAGGTTTCGTATGTTTTTAAATGTTAATATTAACAGGAGGTGAAATTAAAATGGCTAATACAAACAACAGTAACAAAAAATTAGTTCCAGAAGCTATGGATGCTTTAGAAAAATTCAAATATGAAGTAGCTAGTGAAGTTGGAGTTACACTAAAAGATGGTTACAATGGTGATATATCTTCTAGAGATGCTGGAAGAATCGGTGGTAACATGGTTAAGAAAATGATACAACAAGTTGAAAACAACATGGCTAATAAATAAGTTTTAAATAACTTATTAGATTTAATTGCTAGAAAGGTTATCATGATTCGATATGTTTTCTAGTTAGCTTAAGGCAGAAGTATTATTCTTGGTTTTATAGTTCTATTTTGAGTGGTTCGTCCAAAAAGTAGATACATAAAGGCAGGAGTTGTGCTCCTGCCTTTTTATTCTTCTATTTCACCATAGCCTATTCCATTTTGCATAACTTGCTAATGCTAACTTCATAGGCTATTCTCTCCTCTTCTTTTCCCGAATCCGGGAGTTTTTTTATGTATTCCCTAGATTGGATTCGACCTTTAAATTGGATTTCATCTCCAACTTGAAGGCTTGCCGCCAACACCGCATCTTCATTCCATACTATACACGGAATGTAGTCTGATTTTATATATTGGCGGTTTACTGCAACCATTAGGTCTGTTATATCTCGGCCTAATGGTGTTTTTCTGAAAATTGGTGGTTTGCAGATAAAGCCATGTGTTATTTTTATAATGTTTTCATCTTCGGAATTATATTCATCAAGAATATTCATTTCCCTAACGAAAACATTTAAAATTAAATGGCTTCTACCATCAAGGTCTTTTTTGTTGTAAGACCTAAAATGACCTTTAGCTTCTACGATATCACCTTTGTTAGGTTGTATCGTTTTTAGTACCTTTTCAGATACCAGAATTGGAACAATATCTTTTTTACCACTAATCCTAGTGGTTTTTATAGTGTTCCGATAAAAAACTTCTTCATACATCATATGACTATATTGGAAGTCTCCATCAAGCCTGCCTATTACTTGTACCTGGTTGTTAGTCTTTTCCATTGTTCTCATCTTTTTTCCTCCTGTTTTTACAATATATGCATTTTTTCTACATAGATTTCATATGCTACTCGTCTCTCAGAACATTTTAGATATTCTCGAGACTGTATCATTCCTTCAAGCTGAATTTCATCTCCAACTTGAAGTTTTGCAGCAATTTTTGCATTATCTCCCAATGTCATGCATGGAAGATAATCACTTTTGCTATATGACCTATTTACTGCTATTAACAAATTTGTTATTTGCTCATGGCAGTATGGTTCTTTACAAACAAAACCACTTTTTATTGTGATTTTATTTGTCATTTCAAACTCAGACTCATTCAAAAACCAGATCTCTAATACAAACACATATAATTTTAAATGTGTTCTTCCATCAGAACCTATTTTATCATTATAGGAATTAAATCTCCCTTTTATTCCCATAATTTTTCCCTGGTTGAACAGGCTTACATCTACTAGCCTTTCCGAGACTAATATAGGAATAAAATCATTTCCTACGATCAGTCTATTTTCATAAAAGTTCTCACCATAAAGTGTATGGCTATACTCAAATTCTTTCTCGAGTTTGCCAACAACTACCACTTCATTATTGGACCGAAGTCCTTTCTTTCTACTTTTCATGTTTTTTCCTCCGTTTTATTTCTTTTGTTTTATCTGCCACAATAGAAGAATATTCTGTTTTTTACACACAAAAATTTCTTGTATGTATTATAAAATAAAGAAAGAACTTCTTCATTTTGTAACAGTATAAGTAACTCCATTATTATACCATTATTTCATATTTTTGTAAAGTTATGTAAACGAAAAGTGTTATATATTGGGTATTGCATTTCTTGCAAGTTCATCACATCTATTATTTAATTCAACATCACTATGACCTTTGACTTTATTAAAATTCACTTTATGTTTTTTAGTTAAATCATATAATTCTTGCCATAATTCCTGATTTTTAACAGCCTCTCCACTAGCTGTTTTCCAACCTTTTTTTATCCAATTATAAATCCAGCCTTGATTAAAACTATTAACACAATAACTGCTGTCACTATATATTTCAACTTCACATTGCTGTTTTAAAGCCTTTAGACCTTCTATAATTGCTGTAAGTTCCATTATGTTATTTGTAGTATTTTTACTTCCTCCAGAAATTTCTTTTTTTAATTCTCCCGAAATTAATATAGCTGCCCAGCCACCAGGTCCTGGATTTCCTGAACAAGCACCATCAGTATAAATTATAACTTTTTGCATTCTTTTTTCTCCTTCTTTTTTCTCAAAAAGAAACTATCTTAATGAGAAATTTTTTAAAAAGAAACGGTCCTTTTGAAAAAAAGACAGTTTCTTTTTCTAATTATTTTGTTAACCATTTTACTAAATCTAAATTTTCACTATCTAACAACATTTTATTTGTAGGCATTACTCTAAATGTATAGCCATAATTTCCTCCTGAAGATAATGAAAGCTTAGCTGTATAAGTATATCTTTTGTATTCTGGCTCTTCTAAAACTAGTTTCATTGGTATTATTGTTATATTTTCCACTCTTCCATCATCTGAAATCTTTCCACAATATACTTCTACTCTTACATCTTCTTTATTTAAATTAGGAAGTGTTACTTTACAAGTTACTTCTATTTGTTCTCTTGCTTCTATTTTTATATTTTCAGGGTTATCTCCTTGTTCTATTAATATATTATCCCAATTTGCTGCAATATGTTTTTTCCACGAACTATATGCTACTGCATTCTCTAAATTTGAATAATAATTATTATATAAATTCATTAATGGCATATACAATTTTTCAGTATAATCTACAACCATTCTCGCTGTACTATATTTTCCACCTGTTGTAATGATAGATTGCTTCATTATTTTCATCCATTCTTCAGATGGCTCTTCTTTACTTGGTCTATTAAAAAATGTAGGTATTATCTTTGTTTCTAATGTTTTATAGATACTTTGACTATCTGCTAAATCTTGTACATTGTAAGAATCATATTCTGCATTTGTTCCTATTGACCATCCATTTGTTTGATCATAGCCTTCTGCCCACCATCCATCTAATACACTAAAGTTTATAACTCCATTTACAGCGGCTTTTTGTCCTGATGTTCCAGATGCTTCCATTGGCCTACGAGGATTATTTAACCACACATCTACACCACTAACTAAATACCTTGACATTGCTATATTGTAATTTTCCAATAGAAATACTTTTCCTCTAAATTGTGGTTTCATCGATATTTCATGTATATATTTGATTAAATCTTGGCCTTCTTTATCAGCAGGGTGTGCTTTACCTGCAAAAACTAATTTTACTGGATGTTCTTTATCATTTAAGATCTCTGTTATTCTTTCTAGATCATTAAATATTAATGTTGCTCTTTTATATGTTGCAAATCTTCTGGCAAATCCTATAATTAAATCATTTGAAGAAATTGATGTTACTATTTCTCTTATTTCGTCATAGCTTACACCTGCTCTTCTTAATCTATTTGTTGTATTGTCCTGTATAAGATCTATTAATTTTTGTTTTCTTTCTATATGTGCTTTCCACAAATCTTTATTTGGAATATTCTTTATTTTTTTCCATGTTTCATCTAGATAAATTTTATCTTGCCAATATGGTGTTGTTGATGTTGTTAAATATTTATTATATAATTCTTTTAAGTTCTGAGGAAGCCAAGAACATGTATGTATTCCATTTGTTACATATGTAATAGGAGATTCATTTGCAGCTATATTTTTCCATACATCACCAAATAATTCTCTAGAAACTTCTCCATGTAATTTACTTACCCCATTCTTCTTACCAGCAATTTTTAATGCTAATATTCCCATATTAAATCCTGGCTCTAAGTTATCACAAGGTTTCATTCCAAGTTTTAAAAATTCTTCTCTTCCAATTCCAAGTTGTGACCAGTAATCACTAAAATATTTTTCTACCAACTCATTTGGAAATATATCATTTCCAGCTGGCACTGGTGTATGTGTGGTAAACACTGTTTTCGAACTTATTATATCTCTTGCAACATCAAAAGATACTTCTTTCTCTTCTATAGTAGTCCTAATTAACTCTAATGTTAAAAATGCAGAATGCCCTTCATTCATATGATAAACACTAGGTCTAGGACCTAATCTTTTAAGTAGTTTGACTCCACCTATTCCTAAAACTATTTCTTGACGTATTCTCATATCTTGATCTCCACCATATAGTTTTAGAGTTATTTCTCTATCTTCTGCAATGTTTTCTTCTATATCAGAATCTAATAAATATAGAGGAATCCTTCCAACATTTATCTTCCATACTTTTAAAAATATTGATCTTTTTTCAAAATTCACCTCTATTAAAACATCTTTGTTTTCTTTATCTTTTAAAGGATGTATTGGTAAATCTTCTAAATCAATATTGTGATATTCTGATTTTTGTATTCCATATGCTTCTATTTTTTGATGAAAATATCCATTTTTATATAAAAGCCCTATACCTACTAATGGCAAACCTAAATCACTTGCAGATTTTAAATGGTCTCCTGATAAAATTCCAAGTCCACCAGAGTATATTGGAATTGTTTCATCTAATCCATATTCAGCTGAAAAATAAGCAATTAAATCTTTTTTATTTTCAGGATATTTTTTATTAAACCACGTATCTCTACTATTCATATAGTCTTCATAATTTTTTAATACTTTTTCATATTCTTTTACAAAATTTGAATCATTTGATGCCATTTCTAATCTTTCTTGTGAGATTCGTTTTAAAAATTTTACTGGATTTTTATCTACAGTTTCCCATAAATCATGATCCATTTTCTTTAGTAATCTTAAATATTCTGAATTCCAACTCCACCATAGGTTGTTGGCTATTTCGTCTAATTTATTTATACTTTTTGGTAACTGTGGTTCTACAGTTATTTTATTGAATACGTACATTTATTTCGTCCTCCTTGGTAAACTTTCTCTATTTTAAATTAATAATCATTTTTTCTTTTAACGACATCTTAAATTCTATTGGCTCATCAATATCAATTTTCCTATCTTCTAAGACCATATTAGGATTAATAGTTGTAAGTTCATTTAATTTTTCTTTTCCAATAATATCTTTTATTTCATTCAAAGCTTGTGTTATTCTAGGGTAAATAGTATTTTTTTTATGAACATCACTTCCAAGGAAATGAATCATATTATTTTCCAAAAACTTTCTTACCATTAATTGAGCTTTTTCTCCATATCGACCAATTATACTTCCATAATTTGCTTGCATTAATACACCTTTTTGTATTAAATCATAGATTATGTCAGGTTCTTTTTGTACAAAAGAATATCTTTCTGGATGTGCTAATATTGGTATAAGTTTATTTTGCAACATATCATAAATAATATCATACATATTCATAGGTTTTGTATTCATGGGAAATTCGAAAAGTATGTATCTGCTTTTATTGATAGTTGTTGCTTTTCCTGTTTCTAAAAGCTCCATAATGTTTTCTGTTAAATAAACTTCATTTCCTAGATATAGTTTTAAGTCATTATTTTCTTTTTTTAAAATTTCTGAAATGGCATTTATCCAAACTTCCCTTTCAGAAACATTTACATTATAATAATCTTCTATATAATGAGAAGTAGAAATTATGGTGTCAAATCCTGCCTTTTTAGCTTCATTTAAAAGTTCAAATGTTTCATCTATACTTTTAGATCCATCATCAACATTTGGTAGTATATGTGTATGAAAGTCTATCATAATTTCTTCTCCTTCTTCATCATTATTGTAATTTCTTCTTTTCTTTCTCTAAGTATTCATTTATTTGTTTTAATATATCATTGGTTTTATCTAATGATACTTTTTCAACATTTTGTGCATTGTTTTCTGTTACAGTGCTTTGTATATTTTCTTTCATATTATTTTTTTCATTCTCTATTGCAACATCATTTTTACTTTCAATATTTTTATTGTGATATTGATTTTGATTTATTTCACCATTACTTCTTTTACTATTTACACTATCTTTAAACTTGAAATTTAATTTATTTAAGTCCACTTTATCTTTTGTCTTTTTTCCTGATAATATTTTATCTTCACCATAATAATAATATCTATCTCCATAACGTTTTGCTGATACTGGAACTTTATTTATTACAACTCCTGCTATTCTTCCACTAACATTTTTTATGTTTTTTACAACCCTCTCTAATGCATCTTTCTTTGTTAATTTGTGAGCTGTAACTATAACTGTAGAATCAGCAAGTCTGGATAAAATTACAGAGTCTGTAACCAATTCACTTGGTGTTCCATCTATTATTATAATATCACACATAGTTTTTAGCTCATCTAATAATCTTATCATAGGAGTTGAAACTAAAAGTTCTGAAGGGTTTGGTGGAACATTTCCTGCTGCCATAACATATAAATTTTCTACTTCTGTAGTTTGAATATAATTTCCTAAATCTTCAGACATATTTCCATTTTCATCAATTTCAACACTAGATAAGAAATTTGAAAGTCCAGGTCTTGGTGAAATTCCAAAAATAGCATATTGCCTACCTTTTCTCATGTCAGAATCAATTAAAACAACTTTCTTTCCTGCTTGTGCAAAAGTAACAGATAAATTTGCTGCAACCCAACTTTTTCCTTCACTTGGAAATGTAGAAGTTAAAAGAAGTACTTTCATTTTTTTATCAACATTCATAAATTGTATGTTTGTTCTAAGTGTTCTAAATACTTCTGAAATAGGCGATTTTGGATTTTTATGTGCAATTACTTCTTTTTTCACCTTCTTTTACCCCCTTTTTTAGCTTTTTTATCAGTATTAAAATTCTCTATTAGTGGAATAGACACAAGTACAGGTAACCCAAAACCTTTTTCAATATCTTCTGGTGTTTTTATAGTTGTATCTAACATATTTGCAATTAAAACATACATTATAGCTATAACTAGTCCTGCTAATGCAAAAATTAGTACATCTTTAACATGATTTATATTAGATGGAACACTTGCAACTTCTGCTTCATCTACTATATGAATATTGTCTATATTATAAATTTCAGATACCATCTCAGAAAATACTTTTGCTATTTCATTAGCAATTTTTGCTGCATATGCTGCATTTTCGTTTGAAACTGTTATTTGTATAACTTCTGTCTCATCTTTAGCTGTAACACTAATATTCTTTCTTAGCTCTTCTTCACTAACATCAATATTTAAATTTGATACCACTTGTCTTAAAACATTGTTACTTTTTACAAGTTCACTATATGTAGCTACTAACTTAGAATTTAAAGTTACGTCTGTTGCTGTAATAGAATTTGTTTCTGATGAATCAGAACTTCCATCTGTCCCTGTTAATACAAGTGTAGTTGATGAAGAATATTTAGGTGTAGTAAATCCTAATGTATAAATTACTCCTATTCCAGTTGCAATTATTACAATTAGTACTATTTGAAATATCTTTCCGTAAAAATAAATTAAATAATTCTTTTAAATCTAATTCCTCCATTAATTTCTCCTTTAAACTAATTCTCCGGATTATATTGATCCTTTTCCCTTTTTATTTTTCTTAAGCTCTTTATTAAAGCAAATACGATAATCAATATAATTCCTGCTGCTAATAATATACATCCATAGCTCATTATTTTATTCATAACATCTGTTAAAATGTTTCTTAATACAACTGATATAGCATCATTTAAAATTGTGATTCCTTGTATATTTACTTTTGAAGCTATAAATTTGTCTATAATTATACAAATTAATCCAGACACTGTAAGGCCAACTCCTAAATATGCAGTTATTCTATATATTCTTCTTAGATTTAATAGTATCAATAATACTATAGCTACTCCTGTAACTATTAATAATGTTTTATTAACTATATCTATGTAGTTTATTATTTTATTATAGTATGTATTTATTCTTTCCTCGTAATTTGTATGTGATATAGTGTCTTTATATTCTTCACAAGTTGTTGAAACAAAAGTATTTATAGCACTTTGTTGAGAACTAGCAATACTTCCGCCAAGTGATTCTTTAATATTGTCATTTAATTTATCCTCTATTTCTTTTGTATCTACTTCTTCATTTGTACCATTAAATATATTATCCAATATTATTTTTGAATCTTTTTCAACCTTTTCTTTTGTTATTATTCCTTCTAAAACTGACTCATCTAAACCTGATTGGTTTATATATTTTTCAAAATTATCTTCTGCCATATCATATATTTTACTATAATAATCTTCCTCTTCTAATTCTGATAAAATATAGTTTTCATTGAAGATTGTAGAGGAAAATATATTAATTAAAACAAGCATTAATATAGATAAAGCTAAAATTGTTGTTATTATATATCTTAATATTGTTTTTACTACTTTCATTTTTCCCCCTAACTTTCTAATTCTGCATATACAACATATCTTTGTGTCGCATAACCAATGTTATTAAATGGATAGCATGTATATACCATTAAAATTTCTTTATCTTTTTGAATTGGAAGTTTATCTATTTCTGTTTCTTTTATTAATTGCATATCATAAATTTTATAATTAAATTCGCCATATGAAGTTGTTACTTTTATTTCGTTTCCAATTTGTAATTCTGAAAATCTTCTAAAGACTTTAGCAGAATTATGTCCCATATAAATAATAGAACCTCCTTCACCAGGAAAATAACTACCACTTGAATGTCCTACACCATCTTTTAAAACTTCTAGTGTATCTCCATAGTATACTGGTAGATTTACGTCTATTTTAGGGATTTCTATAGTAGCATATTTAGTTCCATATTCTGGATAATTTTTTATTTTATTATCCTCTGTCATTACTGTTTCAACCTGTTTTGCTTCACTATCAACATCCATCGATACTTTGCTTATTAATGAAATGGTTCCTTCTATTTTAGCCCCAAATAAAAGATAAACTGAAAGCAAAATTAAGGCAGTAATAAATAAAGCAACTATTAACTGTATAATAGTTGCTTTTATTGTATTTCCTACAAGCTTATGCATTAGCTAATTTCTTTCTAGCTACTACTGCAGCAATTAGGGCTATAACTGCTATTGAAGAAACAACTAAAACTGTGTTATTATTTCCTGTGTAAGCAAGTTTTCCACTATTATCGTAGCTAACACTTTCAATTAATTTTCCATCTTTATAAATGTCTACTCCACCTGTTTTGAATACTAGTGTAACATCAATTATACTAGCAGCTTCATTAGCTATTTGTTTGATTCTATCTTTATCAGCTTTTGATAAATCTTTGTAATTTGTTACTCCTGCTGCTTCTAAAATAGCTACTGCTTCTTCAGCTTTAGCAACGATAGCATTAGCTTCGTCTTCAGTTACAGGATAATCAGCTAAATATCTTTCTATTTTTACTTTATCTGATTCTTTTGCTCCATATGGAGCTGCCATGTTATATAATGTATCTGCTAAATTGTCGTTAGTTGTTGCATTAACTCCTGTTACTGTTGCTAAAATTAACATTACTGCTAAAATTGAAATTGTTAATAGTTTTTTCATTTTCTTTTATCCTCCTTTTTTTAAACTGTACATATTATAGCATCATTATTTAATTTGTGCAATACTTTTTTGTATTTTTTTTACTTTTATTTTAGTTTTATTGATTTATATCTTATTAAACTAGCAATTCCTACAGTCGCAATTAGAATCATTATTACAGCAATTTTCGCAATTCCTGTTTTTGGTAAATCTTTTTCTGCTATTGTTTTATCTTTACTTGAATTTGATGATGAACTTCCTACATTTGATGCAGTACCACTATTTTGCTTTTCTTCACTTCCTGCTATTTGATATCCTGCAAATGTATTTTTCTCTTCTTCCTTTTGTTCTTCTTCATCTCCTTGTTCTTGCTCTTGCTCTTTTTCTTTTATTGTTATTTGAACTTCTTTTTCGAATTCGAAATCTAAACTATCTTCATCATTTACAGTTAACAATCCATTTGTTAACTTTACTGATGTAGTTCCTACAGTTGCATTTTCATTTAATGTAAGTGTTATTTTAGCTATATCTTTATTTGGCTCTCCTGTTGATATAGTTTCACCTATTAATCTTTGTGTACTATCTAAATATTGTGCATTCCAATTATTTAATCCTTCGACTGCTACTGAGCTAAATATGTCTTTATCATATTCTAAAACAGCTTCATATCCCATCATTGGATTTTCTGGTATTTCTGTAAAATCTCCTAATGAAATAGTAAGAGTTACTGTTTTAGCATCTTGTGTTATCTCAGTTTCTCCTGTAAAGTTAACATCTATATTGCTAGCTGCATTTGATACCTGAAAAAGACCTATCATCATTAGTGAAATCATTGATACTATCAATATTTTTATTGCTTTCATCTCTCTCCTCCTTTCATCATTTGATTTATTATTTGTGTTATATTCTATCACTATTTTTATTTTACGACAATATAATTTATTTTTCTTTTTTATTACATTTTTGTTACAATTTTATTACATTTTTTGAAATTACTTCCCAAAAAAAAGATGTAACAATTATGTTACACCTCTTTCTAAAACAATTAGTCTCATTCTGATTAAGTCTTTAATACTTATACTTCTTCCATCTATATTACAATCAGCTGCTATTAACTCTAATTCATCTAAGTTATTTCTTAATAATAAATATTTCCTTAGTTTTACAATATCTTTTATGTTTACGTCTCCATCTTTATTAATATCTCCATTTACAATTAAAGTTAATTCTTCACCTGCTGATGTTCGTAATATATCTCCTGTTGCTATTATGTCATTTTCAGCTAATGGATTACCATTTCTTACGATCTCATAGTCTAATCCCATGTCTATTTTTTGATCAAATTCTGATAGTGTTGTGTTATTTTTTATATTTATAATATATGATCCTTTTCTTATGTATTCTTCACTTATATCCTCCATTATTCTAAATTCTACTGTAACTTCATTTCCAGCTTTATCATTTACTACTAGTTTATAGAAGCCTTCTTCTGTAAGTTCTGTGCCTGGAACATATCCTTCTTCTAAATATGAATTTAAATATAGTTTTACTTCATTTAGATTTTCATCTGTAACCATTGGTATTGCTTTATCTATATATTGTTTATTTTCTTCTACTCCTGTAATTACAGGTGGTGTTTTGTCTATATTGTTTACTGTTGCAGTTAAGTTTAATGATGTTCCTTTTATTTTTATTTCAAATGTAAATTCTCCATTTTGGTTAAATGTATATGTATTTTGATTTGAATTATTAAGTACTTCTACATCAAAGTTTGAATTTATTGTTGCTATTACGTCTTGATTTGTTAAGTCTGTTGCTGAATAGCTAATTGTTGCTGGATTTCTAGAAATATAAAATGTTGTTTCTGTTTGATTGCTTGCTTTGTCTATTGCTACTATTTTATAATTTCCATCTTCTGAAATTGTAGTATTTGTTTGATAATTTTGCACCTCGTTATTGTCTTTGTATAGTTTTACTTCTTGTAAGTTTTCATCTTGTATTTGTGGTGTTATACTATCTAAATATAGTTTGTCATTTTCTACACCAGTAACTGTAGGCGCTGCTTTATCTATATTGCTTACTGTGGCTGTTTTTGTAAATGCTCGTCCTTTTATTGTGTATTCAAATGTAAAACTTCCATTTTGATTAAATGTGTATGTTTTACTATTTGAATTATTTGTTACTGTAATATTTGCATTTGTTTTTAATGTTGCTGTTACATCTTGATTTGTATAGTCTATTGTTGAATATTCAATTTCTACAGGGTTATTTGCAATATATTCATCTACATATAAATTTGCAAATTCTGTTGCCCAGTTAGCAAGTAATTTGCTGTGTAAGTTTTTACTTACAATTAATCCTGTTTTTATGTCATTTTCTTCTTCTAATCCATTTATATAATTTGCTTTATCATAGAAATCTTGGCTAAATTCTAAGATTTTAGTTGGATATACCATTTCTATATCACTATCATTTATTAAGTTTCCTGCATTTGTTATTGAGTTAAGTGTATCTGTTAAATCTACATTTCTTGTTTTTGCACTTAATGTTACTAAGTCTTCAAATGAGTCCCCTATATCGTCCAACATATCTAGCATTGAACTTAATTTTACATATTCTACTTGTAAGTTTCCTGATTTATATGCTTGAATTATTGCATTTCCTAAATTGTAGTGTTGCTCCATTAGATTGATTGCTGTTGTTTCGTCTAGTGTTGAATTGCTTGATATATCTTGTATCTTTTGTTTTAGATTGTCTATTGATGCTTGTAATCCTGATACTTTTGCAATTTCTCCTGAGAAATTTGATGTGAATTCATCATATTTCTGAGTAACTGTATTTGATATTGCTTGGTAAAAATAGTGATTTCCAACATTATATAAATATACTGGTGATGTTGTTATTTGGATATTTCCACTCTCATCTGGTGTTATATCTTTTCCATATATGTCCTTTGCTGTCATTTCTCCTAATGTAAAGTCATACGTGTTGTCTGTGTTATCTGACCATGCTATTATTAGTGGCTTTCCATCTTTGTCATATACATGTGCTTCTAAACCGTCTTCTATGTCTAGTGTTCCTATGTATTCTGAACCGTTGGTGTTTTGGTAGTAGTTTTTCATTGAATAGTATGATGGTTTTGGGGTGTAGTCGTTGTTGACTAAGCCATAATTGTTTTCTTTATCATTCTCATCAGTTCCTGTGTTCCAAAAATTATATATAGATGAAAAATCCACTCCATATTTATCCATTAAAACCGTCTGCTGTATTAACTTATATGCTTGCATTTCTTCTGTTATTCGAGAATATACCGAAATTCCATATTCTGTTGCATAATTCCTTAAAAAACCTCCATATTGATTTAATAACTCTTTATATCTACTTAACATTTTATTAAGATTTGGATTTTGTTCTTTTCCATCTGACCCATCATATGGGTGATATGAATAAGCATTAGCAGCTTTATATCCACTATTTCTTGTGAGTTTATCAAAAAATTCCACCGTACTTACAGCATTAGAATTAGTATCTCCTATTGCAGCTAAAGCTCCTGCTACAATATACGGATTATTTTGATTTTCTTTTGATAATCTATCACAAATACCAACTATATTAGAGTAATATTTTAATTCTTCTTCTGTCTTATAAGAAAAATTAGGCTCGTTCAAAACTTCATAATTTTTTATTTGAGGATAACGACTAATCGTTTCATTTACAAAAGTTGTAAATTTTTCAGTCATATCATCAGTTGTAATTTTGCTAGGGAATCCATTAAATTCTA
This sequence comes from uncultured Clostridia bacterium, assembly GCA_944386695.1. Taxonomy (GTDB): domain Bacteria; phylum Bacillota; class Clostridia; order TANB77; family CAG-508; genus CAG-269. The sequence goes on from CALXCB010000001.1 coordinate 120,668, forward strand.
ATAAAATCTTTATATCGTTATCTGTAGCCATTTTTATCCATTCATCATAATAATAAAAATTATATGTTCCATCATTTCTTACAACACTCGAATAATATAAATCTGCACGTATGTATTGTACCCCCAAATTTTTTAAAGAACGTAAACTAATATCATACTTTTCCCATTTTCCACTACTTCTATAATGTACTTGCGTACCTTTATTTGTTAATTCATCTAAGTATTGTTCACTATATGGTTTAATATAATAAATATAAAATTTATCATTAGCCATTTCTTTTTCATTCTTAGTTAAAATTATATTAAGCTCTTTCTTTCCTTCTTCTTTTAATGTTATATTAAATTTATTTTCACTATTAACTATATTTTCATTAATAATATTCTCATTATTTATGTTTATTAAAATATTATAATTGCTTGTAGTATCAAAATCATTAATCTTTAAATTCATATCAAAACTATCTGTATAAAATATACTATTTTCTTTAATATCTGTTGTATAAATTCCATCTCCATTTGCTATATTTTGTGGCTCTTCATTAGATTGTGATTTATTTATTAAATATTGAACTATCGAAATTAGTACTCCTAATAAAAATATTGCTATTGCTAATGTTATTAATGTTTTAATTATTCTATTATATTTTTTAACATATTCTTCTACCTTTTTGTTCATATATACTCCTATTCATCATTTCTAATTAAAACCTTTTTCATTACTTTTTTCAAAACTTTCTTTATTTTTCCTTTTACTTTTATTAGAACGCTTACTTTTGGTAAATATTTATTTGTTATAACACTGAAATCTCCATCTTTTATATTTTCTAGAAATTCATTTCTACTTTGTGGAATCAAACATGATTTTATCATATTTGGATTATATTTTATTACATCATCTAAGTTTATTTTTTCATATATACATTTTTCTTTTATAATTTCAAATATTTTTTTTCCTTTTTCCGAATTTATAATTACTACTGATACCCCTTTATCGTCATTCATTCTTGGAATTATATTATCAATTCCCCATAAATCGCCTATAGTTATATCTGACAATCGATTTTTCTTTTTAAATTTACAATCGTAGCAAGATTCTCTTAAACATAGATTTGATAAGAAAGCTTTCATAAATAAATCTTTATTATGTTTTTCTTTATACTCTCTATCACTATATTTAAAATATGTTTGAAAATCACTCCATCCATTATCTTTATTTCTAAAATTAATTTTTATTGGTTTGTCCTTATCTTTTTCTTCTCTATATTTTAAATACTGTCTCCATACCATAGGAGAAGGTACTCCATGGCAAATAATATCTTGTGTGTATAGTTTTTCATAATCCTTTTGCAAATATTTTTTTAAACCTTCTATCTGGCAGGGAGTTCCTGTAAAAAGTACATATCTACCATTATCCAAAAATTCTTTTACTTTCTTATAAGAATCCCCCATTGTGCTTTGAACATATTTTGATCCCATAAATTGATTTAAATCACTTTCTTTTTCAATATATCCATGCTCTACATCAAAATCTTTATTAAATTTAGCTCCAAAAACTACTCCGTTTAAATCCAAAATATATTTTGCTATTAAAAAAAACATTCCACCAGATGAACTATTTTTTCTTATCTCGTCATTTTTGTTATATATCGCATAAGTAATTGGTTGATTTTCAATTTTATCATTATTAATAATTGGACATACTTTTTTACATAATTCACAATTTATACACAACTCTGTATCTATTTTAGGAATCTTAAATCCATTCTCATCCTCTACCATTTTTATTGCCTTCGTTGGACATATATTAAAACATGCATGACATCCACAGCATTCTTTTTTACTTTTTATCTCTATCATAAATTTCCACCACCATTTTTTATTACCTTTTCAAGGCTTTTTTTATAAGTTTTTTTACTTCTATCATTTCAGTTGAATTTTTAAATATGATATACATTATTAAATTATATATTATAAAGCAAATTATTGCTCTAATTATAAGTGATATTATAGAACAACCTTTAACAAATGATGTACACCAATAAATAATTACAGCCATAATAATAACTATTACTGTATATTTTAATAATTTTAATAAATATTTTTTTGGACTCCTTTTAAATATTTCATCAAATAAATTATAAATAAGCCATGGAAATCCAACTATTAATGTACTTAGCACAGTTGACAAAATTACTCCATAAATTCCTATAAAATTGACTAAAATTAAATTTAATGTTAAATTAACTAAAGCTGTAATTAACGGTCTCCATCTATCTTTGTGCCAAATACCAGCTGCGTCTTTATACACATTCAATAAAGAATTTATTTCATATACATAGTAATATACACAAAAACATACCACTGCAGAAAATCCAAGTAGCAAATCTTCTCCAACCCACCATTGCATAAATGGTTGATATAAGCATAATAAAGCACAAGTACATAGACCCGCAATCCAAACTATTATAAATGTAAATTTATTCAAGTCTTGATAATTCTTTTCTTTACTTTCGACGATAATACTATTTCCTATTCCAGCTGTACACGAATTAAAAATCACTAAAACTACTGCAATAATTGCTGTTAATATGTAATAATAATTTTGATATATTGCTAACATTGTTAATCCTAAAAATGCAGATATAACAATCGAATCTGCTGAATTTACAATAACTCCTCCTATTTTAGCAGTAAATAAATCTTTTACCTTTTGATTAATCTCTTTTACCTCTTGTTTTTTCAATTTTCCTTTTGCTTCATAATTAGGATACATTTTATCTACAACTTTTGATGTTACTATATTTATGCAAATCTGATTTAGTAATAAAATTATTACATATAAATAATAATTTTTCCATATAAATATTACCATGAATTGTAATATATATTCTATGGTATTTATTATTAATGTTACTTTACTTATTACATCTATTCTTTGATGAGCATGCAATAAACTATTTTTATATGCAAATAACCAATATGATAGTACAGTTGCACTTAAATTTAATAAATATAAAACATATACATTCATCCCTTCTGGCAAATCACTTTTAATTAAATATGGCACAAATGGACAAATTATTACTCCTACTATAGCTATTGCTAATCCTATAAATCTATAATAAATTTTATACAAATTCATTAATTTACAAATTTTCTCAGAATCATCTGATGCAATCGGCTTATACATACTAAAAATCATTGCACTTCCTACACCTAATTCAGCCATATTTAATACTTGCAAAATGGACGTAAATAAACTGTTTAATCCTAAATATTCTATTCCTAAACAATATATCATTGCTGTTCTCATTAGAAATGGTACTATAATTTGATATATTTTTAAAGCTATTCCAAAAATAATGTTCTTAGTAGCATTCTTAGTACGTTCTATTTTCAATCTATATACTCCTCTCTCTTCGGTTTTAAAAAATATTTATTTTCCTAAAATCCTAAAATTTTATTAAATCTATTTTTTGTTATTTTTTTAAATATGGATATACTAAAGTAAGAAATAAATGTCACCCAAACCAATCCTAATGATATATATACATAATAATTATTGATATTGAAAATTCGACTATATACTATTATAATATATGTATGAATAAAATATATCCCAAAAGACAAATCTCCCAGTTTTTCTAAGCATTTCACATTTTTAATTTTATTTTTCAACCTAACAATAACTACTATAACATATAAGATGTATACCATATTTAGTAATCTTACTTGGCTTATTAAATAAAAATAATTTATTCCTTTTTTATACATATAAATATTCATTAAAGATATAATACATACTAAAATTCCCCATCCTAAAAATAATGTTTTCTCAATATTATCCTTTCCCTTATCTATTTTTTCTTTATTTATTTTATAAAACAATCCTATATAATAGTAAAGAATCCATGCCAAAAATAATGTCTGGTATTGAGGAATCTTAATATTAAATTTTATATTAAATATTGCTATTATTCCAAGGTATATTGGTGTAATTATAATAACTATACTCTTCGTATATAAATTTTTGGACTGAATTATTTTTATCAAAAAAGGTGTAATTAAAATTAGTTGTACTAACACAACTATATAATATAACTGTGTTGAAGAAGTTCCCAAAACAATATGGATAACATATTTAATAATTGTATCTTTATTCCTGATCATTTGAATTGTTGCAGCTAATATAGAAAAAATCAAAAAAGGAATACCTATACGTCTTAACCTATTTGCAACCCATTTTTTTGAGTTTTTCTTTACTTTATCTATGTTCATAAAATATCCTGACAAAAATATAAATATACCCACACAAAAATTCAAAATAGTTCTTAAAATAATATTAACACTATTTAAAAATTCTTCTTCTTGTTTAGTCATCAGATGTATTAGTATAACTGCCAATATACAAATTCCTCTTATATCTTGAAAGTATTTATTCTTCTCCATTTTACTATGTTGCTTTTATTTTAATGCATTTATTATAAAATTTCTAGCTTTTTCCCTTTCTTCTTCTAATATTTTATATGCTTCTGTGTAATCATGTTGTAAATGTTTTTCTGTTATCTTACCTTTAAATTCTCTATCCTTTAAATTAAATTTACTTATTAATGTCTCTATTCTAGAATTCATATTTTCTTCTTTATCATCTCTATTAAATACTATAAAAGGTCTATCGTACATTATTGCAAAAACACTTGAATGGAATGAATCTGTACAAACTAAAAAAGCATTCTTTTCTAAATATAAAAATTCACTTGGTCCAGTATAATAAAATTCACTATTTTTATCTAAGATATTAATAACTTCGCAATCATTTTCTTTAGCTATGCGATTAATTTCTTTTTTTCTATCTTCTGATAAATTTCCTAAAAAATAATTTAATATAAATTTTCGGTCTTCTTTTAATTGTTTTGGCTTTTTTAATACTTTATCCCATTTTTCTGCTTCTAATAACATAGTCGGATCTAATAGTACTTCTATATCTTTCCTGTTTAAAATATTTTCAATAATTCTTTTTCCTGCTTCTTCTCTTACAGAAATTCTTTTAAAAGTTGCCAAATTGTCTTTAGCATATTTTTCTAGATTTTTTGGCAATTCAGATATTCCAAAACTAGCTGAAAGTGATATTTTTTGTTTATTATCTGCAAATTTTAATAAATCTATATCTGAAAATCTCCCAAAATTAGGATTCCAAACTTGGTCGCTTCCCACTATAAAATAATCATATTTTTCTTTTAAATTCTTAGGTATGTGATTTAAATCTATGTATTCCCTAGCAAATTTAATATTTCTATTAAATTTAATAAATGCATTATGTCTTGAAAATCTCTTGATAGGAATTGAAAAACCAATTATATTTTTTATTTTCTCTTTTATTTTGCTATTTCTTTTATTTGTTTTATTGCAAATTGTCTCCACTTCTGCTCCACATTTTTTCAAAAATTCTTGAGCCGCATAATTTTGAAGTCTATTACCGTAATTACTATTGTCATTTATTGTTATTATAGCTACTTTCATCTTTTTACTAATTTCCTTTCTAGTACTTATTAAATTTAAATTATTTGTTAAAATAATCTAAAGCATCTTGTATATATTTCTTTGATTTTCCTATGAATTCTTTTATATTTTCATCAATTTTATTATAATCTAATTCTTCTGATTGGACTTCTATAGAATCCTTTACAATTCTATTTGATATTCCAAATAAATTTAACAAACTATATATTCTCGAACTTGTTGAAATTAATGATTTTTTTTCAAAAACATAAAATTCTTTTCTATAAATATATGAAAAACATACAGCATGAAAAGAATCAGTCACAACATATTCTGAATACTTGATCAAACTTAAGAAGTCTTCAAAAGATATATCTAACATTTGATCATTTCCAAATTTATAATCTTCTATTCTAAAATTAAACTTATTTCCATTAACAATATATGGAACTGTAATTAGCTTTAATTTCATTTTTTTAGCAAATTTTTTTATCTGTTTACGTTGTCCAATATTATCACCTAACATATAACAAAAAATATACTTTTCTTTTATTATTCGTCTTGAGGTTATTACTTCCCACTCATTTCTTTCTAATAATAATGTTGGATCTATTACCCAATTTATCTCTTTTTCTGTTGCCTCTTGCAATATTTTTTTACTTTGTTCTTCTCGTACAGAAATAAAATTGTATTTTTTCAACTCTTCTCTCATAAAATCTACATATCTCTGTGTGACATTTGTTACTGCTACACTAGATGCATAGGAAAATATATTCTTATTTTTATTTTTTAAAAACGAAAAAACAAAAGCTTTATCTATAACTCCAGGATTCCATGATTGATCACTACCAGTCACAAATATATCATATTTATTCTCAATGTTTTCAATATTGTTTATATTATAAATTTCAGAATGTGGTATTTTCATTCTAAATTCTTCTAGTTTTCTTTCTCTCTCATTTAAAGATATTATATATTTTTTTCCTATTACATTTTCAATTGGGGTTTTTAATATTCTCTTTATTTTATTTGAACACCTATTTAGTATCATTTTACAGCTTTTATTTTTATCTACTAAATTTAATTTTGAACCTCCGAGTTTATACGAAATTAGTTCACTATCATACCCTAAATTCATAAAATATTTATTTAAAGCATATGCCTGAGCTATACCACCATAATTATTATTTTTATAATATAATGTTATTATTCCTATCTTCATTTTAAAAGTCCTTTCTATTCCCAAAAAAATTTATATGGCATTACGCCAAATAATACATCTGCCAAATTAAAAAATATATAAAAATATTTTGCCATCATTACTCCATAAATTAATACTACAATAAGTTGTTTATTATATTTGTTTTTAGATATTGATAAACATTCTGGAAGTATTAATAGTATAAAAGGTATAAAATAATATGATAATCTTGAGATTATTGTCATTTTAATTGAAACTATAGATACTATACTGTAAAACATTGTCATAAACAAATAAAATGACTGCACTTTTTTTTGCTCTTTATCTTCTTCTTTATTTAAATAAGTAATATAATAATATCCTAAAGCATAAATTAAAATAGCAAATAAGATTGTCGAAATAGTATTTAAATTAACATTTCCTACTCCATATGTTTCACTTTCTAAATATGTACTATAATCTTTATTATTACTAATATTTAATTTGTCTGCAATTACAGAATATCCTGTAAGTAATGGTTTATAAATAACTAATAATAACATTATTACTATTACTGAAATAATTAGATACTTTTTTTTGAATTCTTTTCCATATAAAAGTATAAAAATCAAGAGGCATATAATAGCAGATGCATGAATTGTTGTAGCTAGAATAATTAATGATATAGCGACTATTTTTTTATTTTTTTTCAGAAATTCATATGCTATTAAAATAATAGCAACTGCAATTTCCTGTCGTACAATATTCATGCTCATAAAAAATAAACTTAAAAAAATAAACATTGTTGTACTAATTATTACATTCTTAGAATTTTTATATATAAACCAGCCATATATTGAATATATAAAAATACTGGTCACAATTATCAATACTTGCACATCTTGACTTATTAAAGTTAGTAACTTACAAAAATATACATATCCTGTTTCCATCTCTATAAGAGATAAACTTTCCCATCCCATTTTTGCAATATTTTCAAATGCAGGTGCATATAGCAATTCTAAATCAATACCTATTATATACTTTCTTAATGCTGCTAAAATAGCCATAGAACCAAAAGAAACTATTATATATATTTTTTTTCTTGTACTAGTCTTGTTTGGTTGTACTATTATTCCTAAAACAATTATCATTATAAGCATGATAATGTACTCTGCCATCTTCTCCTCCTATTACTCATATATCTTAATTAAAGTTCTATCATTATTTTTCAAATTATAATTACTTTTATTTAATTTATCTACATATGCTGTTCTATTTGTTTTTTCTTTTTTTCCTTCATATATTATTTTAGCCCAATTTTTTGCATTGTTTTTCAAGTCTAAAAAATTCACTAGTTTTGTTATTTTTATTTCTTTAGGCACTTTCGTTGATGTATATATTCTTAATCCACTACACTGAGCTTCTAAAAAAACAATTCCTAAGCCTTCATATTTAGATGGTAATAAAAAAACATCCATTGCAGAATATAGTTTATTTAAATCATCCCTTTTTTCTAGAATTATTACATTTTTTTCTAATTCATATTTTTTTATATATGTTGTAAATTTTTCTTTTAGATTACCATTTCCAATCCAAATTAAACTTACATTTTTATTTATTTTTTTTAATTCTTTAATGATTTCTAATACAAATATTGGATTTTTTTGTGAAGTTATTCTTCCTACTGATCCTATAACAAAATTATTATCAATATTTAATTCATCTCTATATTCTTTTCTAGCATATTTATCAAATCCATATTTTTCAGTATCAAAAGCATTTCTAACAATTTCAAACCTTCGTTTTCCAAACATTGACTTTCCTGCATGTTCTGTACAAGCAACTAAATTAGTTGACATTTTTATACACTGATAATTTAACCAATTACTAATAAATAAAAGCTTACCTAAACTTTTAGGATTATGCACATGATATATTATTTTATTTATTTTCCTTTTTTTTGCCTCTTTACAACATACATATGCATATATATCTATTAAATTTATATGTATAATCTCATATTCTTTCGAAGTTAATATTTCATTCAAAAATCTTGCTAAAACTGTAAATTTGTTAAATTTACTATGTTTAGGAGTAACAAATATTTCACCTTCATTTTGTTTTATTTTTTTTATAAAATTATTTTCATATATCTTGTTACTAATGCAAAGAAAATCTATATTATAGCCTTCAAAAATAATTTTATTATAATAATTCATATAAAATCTTGCAATACCATCTCCATCAGCTAAACTTGGTAAACAAACTAAAACATTTTTTTTCATTTTTTGTTTCTCCTACCTCTAAATACTACGTATATTTTACCTATTCGTTTTAATATTATAGTCTTTATTCTTTGCTTTTTACTCATACATTTTAGTATATTATGATTATAATATTTTTTTATTATCTCATTACAATATTTGTAAACATCATCCTCTTCTTTCTTAAATTGTTCCAATATTATTTTACATTTCAATGCATGAATTAATAGTGTTTTCTGAACTTCTTCTATATTTTCTATATTCATATCTTTTACTAATTCCATAATTTCTTTATATGCATACATGACTGTAACTTCAGATAAATTAATATTAGAGTTCATACTACTACCATCTCGTTGAAAATAATGATACATCTTTTTGGTAGTATATACCGCTTTTTCTATATTTTTTGATATATGCACATTCGCTAATAAATCTTCGCACATATATATTTCAGTATTTAATTTATAATTAAATATTTTTCTTTTATATATCTTATTCCATAAAAAACCTCTATACCAATTTTCTTTAAATAAGCCTTCTAAAAATTCTTTTTGATTTAATTCTTTTATTTCTTGTTTTTGCTCAAATTCGTCTTTTTTTGAGTTACTTTCGTATTCTAAACAATAATTACCAATTGAAATATCGGCATTATAATTTTCCAAATTTGAAATCAAATTACTATAACAATCATCATCTACCCAATCATCTGCATCAATAAAAGTAATATACTCGCCTTTAGCTTTTTCAATCCCTACATTTCTGGAATCCGATACTCCTGTATTCTTCTTTTTTATTAAGGTTATTCTATTATCAATATTAGCATACTTTTGACACAAACTATATGTTTTATCAGTTGATCCATCATCTATAATTATTATTTCAATATTTTTATATTGTTGTTTTATTACTGATTCTATACATCTAGATATGTACTTTTCGCAGTTATACACCGGAATTATAATTGATAATAATTCGTCTCTCATCTTATCTTACCCTCACCTAAAAATAATCCATTATTTATCGTTTTAATATTTCTATTATTTTATAAATTATTATCATTGAAAGCATATGTGATAATAATTCGCCTAAAACCCTTTCTTTTAATCTACCATTATTTTTTATTTGTTGTAGTTTGTCTCTTCTAACTTTATCATAAAGAATCTCTTTAATTAAATTCATTATTTTATCATTTTGCTTTAAATGTCTAATCTGCTTTAACTCCGCTAAGCAGATTTTTATATATTCATTATATATTAATTTTCCATTAAATTTATTTCTTTCAAAAAAATCTTGTTCATAGTCATATAATTTTTTTCTTATAGCGATCCTATCTTCATGATATTTGTAATTTAATCCTGATGTTGTCACTCTATATATATATAAGCTTTCACTTATACAAGCAATTTTTTTTATATGCTCAAAATATTTTAAATTAAACTCTAAATCCTCTCCAATTGATATATCAGTATTAAATCTTATGTTATTATTAATTATAATTTCCTTTTTATAAATCTTATTCCATACAACATTAAATAAATTATTTTTTTGCAAAAAAGCAATCATTTTATCTAATTTATAACATTCATATTCTTTTTTTATATTTTTATATTCTTTTTTCCCATTATTTTTTAATATTGAAAAATTGCATACAGCTAAATCAGTAGTTTCAATTTTTTTTATCATTTTCTCTACAATCTTATAATCATACTCATCATCATCATCTATGAACATTATATACTTTCCTCTTGCTACTTCTATACCTATGTTTCTAGCATTAGAAACTCCATTGTTTTCCATTGTTTTCAAAACTATTCTATTATCTATTTTTTTCATTTCTTGACAAATTTCAAAAGAATTATCAGTTGAACCATCATCAATAATTATTAATTCTATTTCTTTTAATGTTTGATTTAATACAGATTCTATAGTGTTCCTTATATTATCTTCTGCATTAAATACTGGTAATATAATCGATACTTTAATCATATTGTATTTTCTCCATTTTATAATTATTCTGACTTTTTATTATAGAATTTTTTGTCACATTCTCATTTAATACAATTCCTGCACCAATAACCGAATTTTCACCTATTTCTGTACCTTTTAATATAACTACATCGCTGCAAATCCAACAATTATCTTCTATTTTAATCTTTTCTGTTTTAAATCCTTGATCTTTTATAAGTGTTTCTTTTTTTGTAAAAATATGGTTATGATCATATATTTTGACATTTTCTCCAAATAAACAATTTTTTCCAATCTCTATATTTTCCATTGCATTAATTGCACAAAAATTATTAAAAAAGCATCCATCTCCTATTATTACACTAGCTTTCTTATCTATCATTAGAGAAAATCCCTTTCTAAATGTTACTTTCTTTCCAAATTTTATATGTTTACCATATATAATTTTATAAAAAATCTTTTTTACAAAAGATATTATATGATAATATAATTTTAAAACCAACATATATTAACTCCCATATATTTTTCTGTATTCTCGTAGCATATTATTTAAATTAAAATCATTCATTATAGATTGACTTGCATTTTTAATTATTTCTCCACATTGTCTCTGTTTTATGCAATCATTTATGATTTCTTTATATTTTAATTCATTATTCGCTACAAATCCATTTTGCCCATCAACAATAACATCTCTATTTCCAACAACATTACTAACAATGCATACTTTTTTTAAGTACATAGCTTCTAATAATGAAATTGGCAATCCTTCCCAAAGAGACGTTAGCAAAAATATATCATTATTATTCAAAATTTGCAATACCTCTTCTCTTGTTTTCCATCCTGTTATCTCAATATTAGGTTCAGTAAGATAATCCTTTAGCTCTCCATCACCTATCCAAGTAAATTTTATATTGGGGAAGTTTTTGGCAATTTCATTAAACATTTGTGGATTTTTTTGAAAAGAAATTCTTCCTACTGTACATATTTTTAAATTGTCATAATCAATTTTCTTTTCACTTAAATTTTGTGTTTCTTGCTTTAGTTTGTCTATATCTATACCATTATTTATGCATACAGAATTTTTATTAAGCTTTCTTGCTTCTTCATACTCTCCCCTTGAACAACCTACTATTGTACATTTTCTATTAAATAAAGCCGTAACTTTTTCTATTAACCAATATATTATTCTTTTTAATTTTGAATCATCTTTTTTCAAAAAAGAAAAGCCGTGAGGGTTATAAAACATTTTAATTTTATTCCCATTCACAGCTAATCTTCCTAATATTCCAGCTTTTGAAGAATGTAAATGGATTATGTCTGGTTTTTCTTCTTTTATTATCTCTTTTACTTCTTTTAATGCTTTTATATCTTTTTTGAGATTAATACTTCTAGTGAAGTTTTTTACTTCAATAAACTTTACATTCTTATCAAAAAATTCTTTAAAATTCTTTGATGTTTGTGGTCTCAGAGAATAAGCAATAACAATATCATAGTCATTGCTTATTCCATTTATCAAGTCGTTTAATACAGTAAAAACTCCTCCCCCAAAAGCTTCTACAATATGTAGCACTTTTTTCTTTTTTTTCACCTTAGATTGCTCCTTCACGTTTTACTATTTTTTCAACTGTTTTTTTCAAAATTTTCATATCTGTTCGTAAGCCATTTTTTCTAAAATAATCCATATCCATATGCATTCTTTCATCAAATGTAACTTCTGATCTTCCACTAATTTGCCAAAGTCCAGTAACTCCAGGTTTACATGCTACTATGTATTTATAAAAATATGACATATCTTCTTTTTCTCTTTCTAAGTATGGTCTAGGTCCAACTAAACTCATGTCACCTTTTAATACATTTATAAATTGAGGAAATTCATCTAAACTTGTTTTTCTTATAAAACTGCCTATTTTAGTTACTCTTGGATCATATTTTAATTTCTTATATACTTTATATTCTTTTCTAGCTTCTTCATTTTCTTCTAAGTATTTGGCTAATTTTTCATCTGCTCCAACTACCATTGAACGAAATTTATACATTTTAAATTTTTTGCCATTTTTTCCAATTCTCTCTTGTGTATAAAATAATGGTCCTTTATCTCCAGAAGCTAAATTAGCTAAAAATATAATTATTGACAACGGAATTAAAGCTAAGGCTCCACATATTCCTCCAAGTATATCTACTGTTCTCTTTAGTGTTTTCTCTATTTTTCTCTTAATTTTACTTTTGTATATTGAAACATCTTGGTATGGTACTAATGCTGTTGTTATACTGCCGTCTGAAACATACTCTAGTTCCCTAGACTTAACATCCATTAAACTTTCCCCCTAATAATTTTTCTCTCAAAAATTTCTTCATTATTATATCATTTTATAAATTTAATTTCAATACTTTTTGTCAAATTTTATGTCAATTTGTCGTTTTTTATCTTTTGAACTAATTTTAGTAAAATTATTACTATAATAATTCCAACAATCACACCGCAAGAATCTATGCAAACATCGCTTACTAAAGGGGTTCTATCAGGAGTAAAAGACTGATGAATCTCATCAGAAATAGCATATAAAACTCCTACACCAAAACTTATTCCAACTCTTTTTATTTGTTTTAAATCATATGTACTCATTAAGCTCATCATTAATATTCCTACTAATGTATAAATTGAAAAATGTGCTATTTTTCTTATAACATGTTCTATTTCACCTAAAACTTTTTCTTTTTTGTTTTTTTCTAATTCTTGTATCGATTTTATATCTTTTGTCACTCTGTTTGTAACTTCTCTACTTAAACTTCCTGACTCTTCTCCGTCTTGGCTCGAAAAATTAAATATTGTCATGAATAACATTATAAGTAAGATTATCAATATCGCCCTTAGTATATTTATTTTTATATTCATTAATTATTCTGCCCCTCCTAAAAAATACGCCACAAATATATTTAATTATTTATTCTTTTGAATATAGTTCCAAGAATCTCTACACATATCTTCCACTGTTCTTGTTGCTTTCCAACCTAATTCATTTTCAGCCTTAGTTGGATCAGCATAAAATTCATCTAAATCGCCTGCACGTCTTGCTCCAAATTTATAAGGCACATCTATATTATTTACTTTCATAAATGTGGTTACAAGTTCTAATACACTAACAGGTTTTCCTGTACCTAAGTTATATACGTAAACTCCATTATCTGATTTATCCAGTTTTTCTAAAGCTTTTATGTGTCCTATTGCTAAATCTACTACATGTAAATAATCTCTTCTGCATGTTCCATCTGGTGTATTATAATCATTTCCAAATATTGTTAATTCCTTTAATTCTCCTATTGCAACTTTTTGTACAAATGGCATCAAATTATTAGGTATTCCATTTGGATTTTCTCCTAGCAATCCTGACTCATGTGCTCCTACAGGATTAAAATACCTTAATAGTGATATTTTCCATGTATTATCTGCCTTATATATATCCTCTAATATTTGTTCTATCATTATTTTAGTTGTACCATATGGACTAGATGCTGTTTTTCTTTCCATTGTTTCTACATATTTTGGAGACTTTTGTTCACCATATATAGTTGCAGAAGAGCTAAATACAAACTTTTTAACTCCATATTTTGCCATAGTTTGTAATAAAATAATAGCTCCAGATACATTATTATAATAATATTTTAATGGCTCTTTTACAGACTCTCCAACCGCTTTATATCCCGCAAAATTTATAACAGCATCTATTTTATTTTCTTCAAAAACTTTTTCTAATTTTTCTCTATCCATATAATCTATTTCATAAAATTTAAAGTCTTTTCCTGTTATCTCTTTTATAGCATCTAATGCTTTTACATTACTATTTGAAAAATTGTCTATTATGACTACATCTTTTCCTTGTTTTAATAATTCTACTGCTGTATGACTTCCAATATATCCTGCTCCTCCTGGTAATAGTATTGACATTTCTTTTACCCTCCTATATTTTTTTGTAATTGTATCATTTTGCTTTTTAATATTCAAGTAAATTATAGCAGTTTTTCATTTTTTTTACTTTGAAATTTTCTCTTTTTTATGTTAACATTAATGTATAACAATACTCTATAGAAAGGTTTTGATCTTATGGATAAAATCAAAAGTTTATTTAATAATTTGGATAAAACTGATTTAAAAATTATGAAAATTGGTCTAAAAATTTGTTTTGGAATTTTAATTTTTGCAATTATCTTACTTTCTTTTTATTTGTTTGGTGTACATAACTTTTTCTTATATGAATTAGGTTTAACAATACTTAAACTAAGTTTATATTTTTTTGTTGAATTTATTATTTGTGGAATTGTAGCTGATAAAGTAAAAAAACAACTTGATTAAATACTATTTAAAAAGAGGATCTCCTGTAAATAGGAAACCCTCTTTTTTATATAACTTATCCTTAAATTGAATATATAGCTCCTAATGCAATACAAAGCAATACAAGTATAATTCCTAAAATAACTGTCCACTTTTTTTGCTTTCCTTCTTTTGTATTACCTTTATTTTTTTCAAAGAAGTTATTTGCTGATGTACCAGTTATTGTTGAAGATAGACCTGCATCTTCTTTCGATTGTATCATTGCAAGAATTATTAAAGCTAAACATACTATAAAATAAATTACAATCAATATACCTTTTACTATTTGCATTTATTTTTCCTCCTTAAGCGGATTATTACTCATTATTATCTTTTTTTACTACAATTCGTTTTCCATCATAGTATCCACAGTTTGAGCATAATGTGTGTGGTAATACTGGTTCACCACAATTTGAACATTTTGCAAATTTTGGTGTTTCTAATTTCCATGTTGATCTTTTGCTATGAGTTCTAGCTTTTGACCATCTTCTTTTTGGTTGTGCCATTTTTATTCCCTCCTCTTGTTAATCAAATATATATATGTATTTATCCATATTTTACCTTTTTTCAAATTACACCATATGATTATACATTCTTTTTTAGCTTTTGTCAACCTATGTGCAAAATTTTTTTGTTCAAATGGGACCGGGTCTTTTCTGTCATGACAAAAAAGACCCAGTCCCATTTGGCACAAATTGCAAATATATTTCATATACTTTAATTAAATAGGAGGTTTTTATGTGTGGAATTGTTGGTTTTGTAAATTATAAAAAAGATTTACCAAATAAAAAAAATATTTTAAATAATATGCTTCAAACTTTACAAAAACGCGGACCTGATGAAGAAGGCATGTATTTAAATAAAAATGTAGCTCTCGCTCACAAAAGGCTTATTGTTATTGATCCTCAAGGTGGAAAACAACCTATGATAGAAAGATTTTCTCATGGGGAATATGCAATCGTTTATAATGGTCAAATTTATAATACAAAAGAATTAAGAAATACTCTATTAAAAAATGGTTTTACTTTTTTTGGATATTCTGATACAGAGGTCCTTTTAAAAAGTTACATACACTATGGAACAGATGTTGTAAATCATTTAAATGGTATATTTGCTTTTGCGATTTGGAATACAAAAACAGGCGAATTATTTTTAGCTAGAGATCATTTTGGTGTTAAACCTTTATTTTATACAGAATTTGATGAAGGCATTATTTTTGCTTCTGAATTAAAGGCTCTTTTTGAGTATCCTAACCTTGAAAAAGTAATAGATAGCCAAGGAATTTCAGAATTATTGGGCGTAGGACCTGCTCATACTCCAGGTTTGACTGTGTATAAAAATATATATGAAATTAAACCAGGTCATTTTGCTATATACAATAAATCTGGTCTTCATATTGAGCAATATTGGAAACTTGAAAGTAAACCTCATTTAGAAGATTTTGAAGAAACTTGTTTACATCTTCGCTTTTTATTAGAAGATGCAATCTCAAGGCAACTTGTTTCTGATATGCCACTTTGCGTATTTTTATCTGGAGGTTTGGATTCTAGTATAATTACTAAATTTACTTCAGATTATTTAAAAAAAGAAGGTCTTCCTCCTTTAGATACTTATTCTATTGATTATGTAGATAATGATAAAAACTTTGTAAAATCTGATTTTCAACCAAACTCAGACAATTATTATATTGAACTTATGAATAAAAATACTTACTCTAAACATCATAATGTTGTAATTGATACCCCAGAACTTGCTTCTAGCTTGGAAGATGCAATGATCGCAAGAGATGTTCCTGGTATGGCTGATGTTGATTCTTCTTTATATTTATTCTGTAAAGAAGTTAAAAAAGAAAAAACTGTTACTCTAATGGGTGAATGTGCTGATGAAATTTTTGGAGGTTATCCTTGGTTTTTCCGCGCTGATAGCTTGGAATCTGGAACTTTCCCTTGGTCTATCGCTTATACAGAACGACAAAAATTACTTAATCCAGACATTGCTAATAAAGTTAATTTAAAATCATATATTGATATGCGATATAATCAAAGTCTATCGAATGTAGAGATTTTAGATAATGATTCTTTTGAAACCTCTCAAAAAAGGAGAATTTCTTATCTTACTATTACATGGTTTATGCAAACTCTTTTAGAAAGGGCTGACCGTATGAGTATGGCAAATGGCTTTGAAGTACGTGTTCCTTTCTGTGATTATCGCTTAGCTGAATATATGTACAATGTGCCTTGGGAGATGAAAGCTTATAAAGGCAGAGAGAAAGGCATTCTTCGCCATATAATGGAGGGTTATCTTGCTGAAGAGATTATAACTAGAAAGAAATCTCCATATCCCAAGACTCATAACCCAACATATCTAAAAGCTGTAAAATCTATGCTTACTAATATTATGAAGGAGTCTTCTAGTCCTATAAATTATTTACTTAATCGTGATTATATTTTGGATATTTTAAATACTGATGGAAAGGCATTTTCAAGACCTTGGTTTGGTCAATTAATGACTCGGGCCTCAACTTATGGCATACCTTTGCCAGGTGAATATGTGGCTTGAGAAATATCAACCTAGGATTGAAATATAAAATAGTCTTGAGGTTCCAAATTGGAACCTCAAGTTTTACAATTCTTTATAATTTTCTTTTGGCAATTTATCACTATCAGCTATTTTCTTACTTTCTGATTTTACTCTTCTTTCTAATTTCTTTAAATCTTCTGCTGGTTTTAAATTTTCTGGTTTAATACCTCTTTTATTTAACATATTTCTTACACTTAAGTTATTATCTACATGCTCATCAGTTATACTTTCTTCACCATACATATCTTTTTCAGTCACGTTATAATTCGTCATTTCAGTTGCTAGATTTTTTGCTGCAATTGTTAATGTTGGTAAAAAATCTGCAAGAGGTCTATTTTCTTTTACTCCATATTTTGCTTTCATCTGCATTGTATTTAATCCACCAAATAACGCCGAATCTCCTTTCGAACGAATTCTTGCAAATCCTAAATCATCCACTCCTCTTTCATAAATATTTTTAGATAATTGCTTTTCAGATTCTTTTAGTTTTTCTCTTGCTTCTAATCGATTCATTAGTCTTATCCTATCTTCAATTATTTCTTGTTTTCTAGTTTGTACTGCAAAATATGTTTGAGCAAATGCAATTTCTTCTTTTTTAGAATCTCCATTTTGAGCTATTAAATAGCAAGCATATCTCGTTAACATATAGTCTTGTAAATTTCTTTTTGCACCTGATCCTATTTGTACCATTTTCGTGACCTCACGAAAATGGTTATCGACTTCTATACCAGCATTTTCACAAGATTGCATTGCTTTTTTTATTGTTTCAATAAAGTTTTCCCACCTTTTGTAACCCAATTGAATCTGTAAATCTCTTGCATACCAAAATTCTATATTGTCTTTTTCTTCCGTATTGATAATAGAATCAAATTTTTCTTTTAATTCTATTAGCTTTGATTTTTCAAATTCCATAACTATCACTTCCTATCTCTATAAATGAATAGATTATCTATCGATATCTCCATTTATCTTATTTTTTTATTTTATATTAATTAAAATTAATAACATCTTTAATAGACACTCTAAAAAGTGTACTTTTAATCATTTTATTTAATTTGAATTTACCTAGAATCTTTCTTTACCATTAACCCTATCTTTTCTCTCTGGATCTG
>CALXCB010000002.1 GCA_944386695.1 uncultured Clostridia bacterium
CGTTTCTTTTCGCAAAAGGGTCGTTTCCTTTTGCAAAAAGAAACGACCCTTTTGCGAAAAGAAACGACCCCAATGAAAAATATATGAATACTTTCTTAATTTTTTGTATATAATTTTTATAACAAAAGATTTGGGAGGTATTTTTTATGGATATTAATCGTATAAATTCCATTTTATCTAATGACGAAAAAATCGATGTGTTCTATCAAGATAGACCTGTGTGGATTCAAGGAGTTTCTAATAATATCGCTAAAGTTGGATTTGTAGATACTTTTGAAGAAAAAGATATCTTTATTAAAGACTTGTATGAAAAAAATTAATTAGTTACATTTTAAGTATACAATACAAAAAAACCTCACATTTCACTGTGAGTTTTTTTTGTATTGTATTGAATAAAAAATTTATAAAAACTTTATATTATTAAAATTCTATTTTTTCTTTTACCCAATCTTCAACTTTATCGATTGGCATACGAATTTGTTCCATTGTATCTCTATCTCTTATGGTTACTTGATTATCTTCTAAAGTATCAAAATCTACTGTTATACAGAAAGGCGTTCCAATTTCATCTTGTCTTCTATAACGTTTTCCTATTGAACCTGTTTCATCATAATCACACATAAATGATTTTGATAATTTATCATGTAACTCAACCGCTTTTTCTGATAATTTTTTAGATAATGGAAGAACTGCCACTTTATATGCTGCTAACGCCGGATGCATATGTAATACTGTTCTTATATCTCCTTCTGCGATTTCTTCTTCATCATAGCTATTGCATAAAAACATAAGTACTAATCTATCTACACCAACAGAAGGTTCTATTACAAATGGAACATATTTTTCTCCTGTATCTGGATCTTGATATGTTAAATCTTGTTTTGTTGCTTCCATATGTCTTGATAAGTCATAATTTGTTCTGTCAGCTATTCCCCATACTTCTCCCCAACCAAATGGGAATCTGTATTCTATGTCTGCTGTTGCCTTACTATAAAATGATAACTCTTCTTTTGTATGATTTCTAAATCTTATATCTTCTTCTTTTGCTCCAAGTGAAAGTAAGAAGTTTTTGCAATTTTCTTTCCAATATTCATGCCATTCTAAATCAGTATCTGGCCTACAGAAAAATTCAATTTCCATTTGTTCAAATTCTCTTGTTCTAAATATAAAGTTTCCTGGTGTTATTTCATTTCTAAATGCTTTTCCTTGTTGACATATTCCCATTGGTAGTCTTCTTCTTGTTGTTCTTAATACATTTTTAAAATTAACAAATATTCCCTGTGCTGTTTCTGGACGTAAATATATTTCTGATTTTGCATCTTCTGTTACACCTTGGAAAGTTTTAAACATTAGATTGAATTTTCTAATACTTGTATAATTAAGTTTTCCACAATTTGGACATACTATATTATTGTCATTTATGTATTTTACTGTTTCTTCATCAGTCCAACCATCTGCAATAACATCTTTTCCATTTTTTGCTGCCCATTCTTCTATTAATTTATCTGCCCTATGTCTTGTCTTACATTCTTTACAATCTATTAATGGATCAGTAAAACCTGCTACATGACCTGTTGTTACCCATACCTGTGGATTCATTAATATACTACTATCTAGTCCTACATTGTATTTATTTTCCTGAACCATTTTTTTCATCCAAACTTTTTTTATGTTATTTTTTAATTCTACCCCTAATGGTCCATAATCCCAAGTATTTGAAAGTCCACCATATATTTCTGAACTTGGGTATATATATCCTCTTGCTTTACATAAGTTAACTATTTTTTCCATTGAATCTAGCATCTCTTACTTCTCCCCTTTGTTTTTATTTAATGATGTTTTTAGTTATATCACATTTTTAATTTGTTATCAAGTATTAAATAAAAATTATTTTACTTATTTTTACAAGCTTTAACTTTAATAATTTTCCTATTAAATATTTTCTCTATTTTATAAGTTACATCTTCTGTTTCGATTATAGGTTTTTCACCATCTTTAGGTATTCTATCTAATTCTTTAATTAGGTATCCTCCTAATGTATCTACATCTTCTTCATCAATTTCTACATCAAGAATTTTTTCTACATCATATAAAGCAATACTTGCATCAAATAGGAATGTATTATTATCTATTTTTTTAAATTTGTCAGTTTCTTTATCATACTCATCATAGATTTCTCCAACAATTTCCTCTAAAATATCCTCCATTGTTACCATTCCTGCTGTTCCGCCATACTCATCCAAAACAATTGCTATTTGTCTTTTATTTTTTCTTAATTCTTGAAATAATTCATCTACCTTTTTAGTTTCTGAAACATAATATGCTTCTTTTACTAAAGTTTTTATCTTTGAATTTTTATTTTTTGTTGAAAGTAAAATATCCTTTATATAAACAATTCCTGCTATATTATCTATTGTTTTATCAAAAACTGGTATTCTACTATATCTTGTATCTTCTGATAATTTTTCTATTACTTCTGCAATACTCAAATTTATATCTAGTGCGAATATTTTATTTCTAGGTATCATTATTTCTGAAGCTACTTTATCATTAAGTTCAAAAACATTATTTATCATTTCTTTTTCTTCTTCTTCTATTGTTCCTTTTTCTTCCCCGACATCTATCATCATTCTTATTTCTTCTTCTGTAACATTTTCCTCTTCTTCACCTGTTACTCCAAATAATTTTGATACCATATTAGTTGAAAATGTTAAAAATTTCACAAATGGTGCTGTTATGAGTGAAATGCCCTTTATTATTCCAATACTTGCAAATGATATTTTTTCATAATATTTCATTGCTATTCTTTTTGGTACTAGTTCTCCAAATATCAATGTAAAATAGGATAAAATTATAGTAATTATAATTATTGATATACTTCTCCACGTTGTTATAGAAACACTTGGTATTATGGTATTTAAGGCTGGAGCTAATTTATCTGCAAAAGCATCTGATGCAAAGGCACTTGATAAGAATCCCGCTAGTGTAACTCCAATTTGAATTGTAGCTAAAAATTTGCTTGGGTTTTTTAACATTGTTTGTATTGTTTTAGCTTTTTTATTTCCTTCTTTTATTTGCATTTCTATTTTTGCATCATTTAATGATATAAACGCAATTTCTGCTGCGGCAAAAAATGCATTTATTAAAATTAATATTATTAAAATTATTATACTTGTTATCATTTAAATTCCCTTCTTTGTAAATATTATTTTTCAAATTTTTAATACTTAATTTCTAAAATTATCTTTTTTAATAATTGTTTAATATTTCTTATTTTTATATTTCTAGCAATCTTTCTTTTCTTTAGCTCTTTTTTAAACCATATCTTATTTTCATTTTTTAGTTCTGGTATAACAGCTAATAATGAATTTGTTGCAAATATTAAAAAATTTTCTTTTGTTACTTTTTGAACTGGTATTTTTTCTATTTCTTTAATAAAATTATCATAGTGTACTAATTTATCTTCTAACTTTTGCCTTGTTTTTTCTTCACTAGTATTTCTCATAATACTATTTTGACTTTGAACATAATAGTATTCATATTTATCAATTGCTACCATAGTTTTTGCTTTTAATATAACTAATGGCATTATAGCAAAATCTTCATGATACTTTCCTTTAGGAAATTTTAACATTATTTCTTTTTTTATAGCATAATTCCATAAACAATCAATTAAATTATCTTTACCAAATAATAAATTAAATCCCTGCTCTCCTGTTACTTTTTCAAAAGCTATATTTACATTTTTGCTTATTTCATTTTTATTTTCGTCTACAAATATCGGATTCCATTTTATTAATTCTATATCTTGTTTTATATATGTCTCTATATCTTTTAATAAGCTTTCTGCTATATAATCATCACTATCTACAAATATTATGTACTCCCCATTTGATTTATTTATCCCGTAATTTCTAGTGTCTGCTACTCCTGTGTTCTCTTTACTAAAGTATTTTATATTTTTATTTTCATTAAATTTTTTCATTATATCATCTATATTGTCTGTTGAACCATCATTTACTACAATTATTTCATATTGCAAACTTGTTTCTTTTTGTTTTAATATTGAATTGATTGTATTTTCTATTGTTTTTCCAGCATTATAAGCTGGTATTATAAAACTTATTATATTCTTATTTATATTACTTTGCAACTAATAAATTCTCCTTTATTTCATGATTTTTTCTAGCTTTTTTAATATATTTTCATTAAATTCTTTTGGATTGAATGTTTTTGTTGAAAATCCTTTTTCTAAATATTGTTTCATTCCGTTATATATTCCGTCTTCAGACTTATCCACAACAAGACCAAATTTATCTTTAATATCTTTTTTGCTATCTGATACATCTGTAGTTATTATTGTCTTTCCTAAAATTAAACTTTCTATAAAAACTACTGGATATCCTTCAAAGTCTGATGACATAATTAAACAATCACTATTTTTTAAATATGGATATGGATTTTTTTTTGCTCCCAAAAATTCTATATTTTGAACATCATTTGCCTGTTCTCTATACATTTCTGTATCTGGACCATTTCCTACAAATATTACTCTAAAAATATATCCTTCTTTATTTAATCTTTTTGTTGCATTAATAATTCTACTTAATTTCTTCTGCTTTTCATCATGCCTACCTATATTTATAAATGTTGTTATATTTTCTTTTACTTTAAAATCTGTAACATCTTCTTTTGCCTTTTCTTTTATCTTTTCGTAATCTATTAAATTATTACATTGTATACATTTGTTTTTGTACTCTTTAAAATATTTTAAAAATATATTTTCATCATTTTCTGACACAAATACTACCTTTTTAAAATCTGATATTTTTAATTTAGAAAAAAATTCTTTGTATTTATTTACATCATTATTATAAAAGCTCATGTAATCATTATGTACCCATAAAATACTATTTTTACTTGCTATTCTTGAAACAAATGATGCAGAATAGCTATATGTTGCAAAACATATTGAAAAATCAAATTTATTTTTATATTTTATTTTAAATAATTGCTGTTTTATAAAATTACATATCTTTCTTAATATTGTTACTTTATTATCATTTGGTTTGTATGTAATAATTTTTATATCTTCTGGTATTTGATTTAAAAATAGTCCTTGTTTTTTTTCTAAGACTAATGTTATTTTATATTTTAAATGTATATTTTTTAGTAAAGTTATTAAAGCTGTCTCTATTCCTCCAACATCTAATGAATATGCTGAAAATAATATTTCTTTCATTTTTTATTTCGTTCCTTCCCAAAGGTTTAAATATTGACTTCTACATAATTTTCAAAAGCTTGATTTATATTTTCTTGTTTATATCCTTTTTTTAATAAAAATGCTTTTATTGCATTATCTTCAGAATCTTTTTTCTTTTTTGTTATTATTTTTGATGCAGAATTTATCTCATACTCTTCTAATTCATCCATATTCTCATAAACATAATTTTCGATTAAATTTTTATTTAATCCTTTTGCCAGCAATTTATATTTTACTTCTTTTATTGATAAATTTTTTAGTATCTTAAAATTATTTACTGTTTTTTTTATATAATCCATATCATCTATATATTTTGCTTCTTTTAAATATTGTATTATATCTTCCAACATATTTTCATCAAAGTCTTTTTGAAATTTCATCCTGACTTCGTTTTCCGTTCTCTTTTTAAAGATAATATATTTTAAAATTCTTGTTTTGGCATTATCAAATTCTTCTTTTGAATACACTATAAATTCACCTCCTGTGTATAGCATATATTGTATCATAAAAGCAATACAATTTTCAATGTTTTTATATTTTTTGTAAAAAAATATAGACAAATTACATTTTTTTATGTTATTATATTATTATTGTAATTGTAAATCTAATGAAAAAAGTCTCAAGG
Source organism: uncultured Clostridia bacterium (assembly GCA_944386695.1). GTDB lineage: Bacteria > Bacillota > Clostridia > TANB77 > CAG-508 > CAG-269. The sequence continues at coordinate 5,889 of CALXCB010000002.1, forward strand.
AGGAATAAAATATGTCAAAATTAATAAAAATACTATTAATAGCTGTACTCGCTATTACTTTATCATTTAGTTATTGCTATGGTATTGATTTAAATTTAACAGAAAATACTTTAATTGAAGATCCAAATTCGACTACTACAGACCCAAACGTAACAGAACCTAGTACAACAAGTACCACTGCAAATACAACTTCTTCAAATACTTCAGCTACTACATCTAATGCTGCATCATCTCAATCTACCACTGTTAGTAGCGTTTCTAATGTTTCTAATTCAAATACGTCAACAATAACTAATCTTATAAATATAATATTAATTATAATTGGTGTTTTACTAATCTTTTTTGCTATAGCAATTTTGATTAGATTAAGTAGCAAATAAATCAAATTTTGACAAGCAATTGACTATTGCTTGTTTTTTCTAACATTTTTTTCATAGTATATTTTGTCCTAAAAAAATAATAATATTATTAAGTTTATTTTTAAACTAAATTTTTTAGGAGGATGTAAAAATGCTAAAAAAAATAATATTTACAATACTATTACTAACAATCGCTTTTATTTTTGGTATTAATTATACATTTGCTGCAGATGATACAGGATTAAAAGATGCTGCTAACAATGTAAGAAATATGGTTGGTGAGACTGAAAATGGTATTGAAAATGCTGCTAAAGATATTTCTAATACTTCTAAAGACATTACATCAGATATGGAAGATAAAGCTAATAATGCTACATCAGGTGTAGAAAATAGAATGGACAATGATTCAAATAAAAATCCTATAACAGGAACTACAACCAACTCAAACCCTGGAGATTACTCTGCAAGCAGAACATCTACTGCAACAGATAGATCTATTTTAGGTATAAACTCAACTACTTGGATTTGGCTAATTATGGCTATTGTAGCAATAGCAATTATAGCTATGGTTTATTATTTTTCAGTAAGAAGTACTGGATCAAATAACTATCATGATGATAATTATGAAGAATAGACTTTTAGTTTTAAGTATTTAAGAGATAAAACATAAAACTTTTTGGTTTAAAATTTGTCTCTTTAATACTTAATCTTTATTATGGAGGATTTATGATTTTAACATACAAAGTAAAAAATGAAAATTTGACTATAAATTACATATTAAAAAATAAATTAAATATATCAACTAGACTTCTTAACAAATTAATAAAAAATAAACTTGTATTTAGGAATGGTCAAATATGTGATACTAGAAAAATCACAGATATTGGAGATATAATTTCTGTTGATTTAAATTATATGGAAGACAATTCAAATATTATACCTCAAAAAATTCCATTAGATATTATCTATGAAGATGAAGGACTTATTGTTTTAAACAAACCTGCTGGTATAGCTGTACATCCGTCTTTACATCATTTTACTGATTCTTTATCAAATGGTTTAAAATTTTATTTTGATTCAATTAATTTACATAAAAAAATCAGACCTGTTAATCGTTTAGATTTAAATACTTCTGGTTTAATTGTTTTTGCCAAAAACGAATATATTCAAGAATGCTTAATAAAGCAAATGGCAAATAATATTTTTAAAAAAGAATATTTAGCACTTGTTTCAGGCTTTTTAGACGAGAAAAAAGGAATTATTAATAAGCCTATTGCAAGAAAAAGTGACAGTATAATTGAAAGGTGCATTTCTCCTAATGGAAAAAATGCTATTACAAAATATGAAGTTTTAAAAGAATTTGAAGATTACTCATTAATTAAATGCATTCTAGAAACTGGTAGAACTCATCAAATACGAGTTCACTTTGCATCTATTGGACATCCTTTGATTGGTGATAGTTTATATGGTAAACCATCTAGTCTAATAAAAGGCCATGCATTATTATGCTATAAGCTTTCTTTTATAAATCCAATTAATAACTCGCCTCTAATTTTTGAATTAAATAACAATTTGATTCTAGGCACAAAGAAAAATTGTAATATAAAATGCTTGTAACCATTTTAAAAATAAAGTAAGTGAACTCTTACTATGTAAATTCACACTTTTTTATTTACTTTATATTAAGAATGGTTACAAACATAATTTATTTTTTTAAAGCTACATAGTTAAGTACCTTTTCTTTTGATTTATAATCACCTTTTTTCTTCATTTTATTCTTTTCTTTCTTATATTTTATATTTCCTTTAATATAATTAAATATAGATTTTTCATCTATTTTATAATTTTTTTCCAATTCATCAGGTGAACCATGTTCTACAAAAACATCTGGATAACCAAATGATTTTATTGTTACATTTTGCATTTTCTTTTCTGCAATCAATTCTTTTACTTCAGCACCTAATCCACTTACTAGAGTATTATCTTCTATTGTAACAATAAATCTTGTTTTGGAAATAGATTTTAAAACAGTATATTTGTCAAAAGGCTTTAAAAACCTAGCATTTATTACTTCTGCATTTATATTTATTTCTTTTAATTTTCTAAAAACACTCATAGCTTTAGCTACTTGATTACCTATGGCTAAAATTGTTACATCATTTCCTAAAGTTAAAACATCACATTTCTTTAATTGTATATAAGAATGTGTTTTAAATTTTTCTTTAGCTTCTCCACCTCTAGGATATCTTATTACAACAGGAGATTTTAATTTTATTGCAAAATCCATCATATTTTCTAATTCTGTAAAATCTTTTGGTGCCATTATTGTAATATTAGGAATTAACTTAAAAAATGATAAATCTAATATTCCTTGATGTGTTTCTCCGATCTGCTCCTACTATTCCACTTCTATCTACACACATTACAACAGGTAATTTTTGTATACAAACATCATGTATTACTTGATCATATGCTCTTTGATAAAACGATGAATAAATAGGAACAAATGGTATCAATCCTTCTTTTGCCAATCCTGCTGCAAAAGTAATAGCATGTTGTTCCGCTATACCTACATCAAAAAATCTATCTGGATATTTTTTTGCAAATTCTCTTAATCCTGTTCCATCTTTCATCGAGGCTGTAACAGCAACTATCTTTTGATTTTTTTCTGCCATTTTAACTAGCTTATCTCCAAATACTTTAGAATAGTCTTTTCCTTTTGATTTTTTTGGTTCTCCTGTTTCTATATCAAAAGGAGATGTTGCATGAAACCTATCTGGTTCTTTTTCAGCTGGAGTATATCCTTTTCCTTTTTTAGTTAAAACATGTATTAGTACAGGTTCATCAAGTTCTTTTGCTCTTTTAAAAATAAGCTCCATATCTTCTATATTATGACCATCTATTGGTCCTAAATATTTCAATCCTATATCTTCAAAAAACATTTTTGGAATAATTAATTGCTTTATTCCTTGCTTACATCTTTGAATAAGTTTTATTAAATGAGATCCTATAAATGGAATTTTATCTAAAATTTTTCTTCCTGATTTATTAGATGCTGTATATGTCTTCCTTGCTCTTAATTTACTTAAAAGCATATTCACTCCACCTATATTCTTTGATATACTCATTTCATTATCATTTAATATAACTATTACATTTGTTTCACTACTTCCTATATGATTTAATGCCTCTAAAGCCATTCCACCTGTTAAAGCTCCATCACCTATTACTGCAATTGCTGAATATTTTTCTTTTTTTAAATCTCTCGCTTTTGCCATTCCCATTGCAGCTGAAATTGATGTACTACTATGCCCTGTATTGAAACAATCTGTTTCAGATTCTTTGGTCTTTGGAAAACCTGCTATTCCATTTAATTTTCTTAAAGTCTTTAATGATTCTTTTCTTCCATTTAGAATTTTGTGAACATATGTTTGATGACCAACATCCCATATTATTTTATCTTTTCTTGTGTCAAATATACTTTCTAGTGCTAAGGTGAGTTCAACTACCCCTAGATTTGACGCTAAATGTCCTCCATTTTTGGATACTATATCTATTATATACTCCCTTATATCTTGTGCAAGTACCTCTTTTTCTTTTGAATTTAACTTTTTCAAATCATCTACGTTATTTACCTTTTCTAGCATTCTTATCACCTTTATTTATTATATTATTCTCTTTTTAGAGCTTTCATAATAATATAACAAATTTATGTAAATTGCAAGTATTTATGATTAATTTACCACTAACTTACCAATTTTTGTTACAATTTGTCACATTTTTATATTGCAATTTCTTCTGAAGTTGTAAATTGTAACAACTTTTTTAGGCGAAGTTCTTTTGCATATTGTAAAGTTGCTTCACTAATTTCTCCTGAAGAAATTCTAGCAATTTCATGAATTGTTTCTTGCTCATTTAATCTTTTTATAGATGTTGATGTTCTTTCATTTACTATATTTTTACTTATAAAATAATTGCTATCTGCTACAGCTGCTATATTAGGCAAATGTGATATACATAGCACTTGTTGTTTATCTGATATTTTACTTAATTTATCTGCAACTGAATTTGCAGCTTTTCCGCTTATTCCTGTATCTATTTCGTCAAATATTAATACTGATATTTTATCACTTCCAGCAAGTACTGTTTTTATTGCTAACATTACTCTAGACATTTCTCCTCCAGAAGCTATTTTACTTAATTCTTTTTCATCTTCTCCTATATTAGTTCTAATATAAAACTCAACTTTATCTTTTCCTGTTTCGAAATATTCATTTTCTATATAGTCGACATGTATACTAATTTTTGCATTTTTCATTTCTAATTCTTTTAGATTTTCATTTATTTCATTTGATAATTCTTCTGCTTTTATTTTTCTTAATTGAGATATTTTTATCCCAATTTCATCTAGTTTGTTTTGCACTTCTTTTTGCTCTATTTTTAATTTATTTGTATATTCTTCTAAATTTTCTATTCTATATATCTCTTCTGCTATATCTTCTTTATATTGTAAAATTTCTTCTATTGAATTTCCATATTTTCGTTTTAGAGAAAAAATTGTATCTAGCCTTTCTTCTATTTCTTTTTGCTCTTCTTCATCAAAATATATTTCCTCTTTGTAATTAGATATATCCCTTGCAATTTCTTGTAATTCATAATATACACTTCTTAAACTATTTACCTTTTCTTGATATCTATTATCTATACTTTCTATTTTTTCTAGTACTCTAATTGAGTTGCTAATAGCTTCTATTGTATTTTCGCCAATTGATATATCCACCTCGTTTAATGTTTTAGCTATTTTTTCTGAATTTAATATTATTTTTTGTTTAGAGTTTAGAGCTTCTTCTTCTCCTTCCTTTAATTGTGCTTCTTCTATTTCGTTTAACTGATATTTTAATAAATCTAATTTTCTTTGTCTCTCTTTTTCATCTCCATAGTTTTCTTTTAACTCTTTTTTTATTTTATTCAATTTTATATAATTCTGTTTGTATTCTGATTTTAATTTGTATATTGATTCTCCTATATAATTGTCTAAATATCTTATATGTTCTCTATTATCTAGTAATGTTTGATTGTCATTTTGCCCATGAATTTCTATGATTTTTTTCATGAATTCTTTCAATTCATTTACTGTTACCATTCTTCCATTTATTTTACACATATTTCTTCCATTTAAATTGATTTCTCTTGAAATAATTATATTGCCATCTATAGCATCTTCATTTTCTGGTTCATATAAACATATTTCTACAAAAGCATTTGTTTCTCCTTTTCGTAGCATATCTTTAGAAAATCTGCCTCCTGATATAATATTTAATGATCCTATAATCAAACTTTTTCCTGCTCCTGTTTCCCCTGTTAAAACATTTAATCCTTTTTCTAATTCTATCTCTATTTCTTCTATGATACCTATATTTTTTATATGTAAATTTGTAATCATAGCACACCTCCAAAAAAATGTTTTGCAAATTTATGTTTGTATGTATTATATATTTTTTTTATTTTTTGTCAAGAGTTTTTTAGAATATTTTTTATATTTCTACTTATACTAAATTTGGAGGTTTTAATTATGCTTGCAAAAGTTCTATTACAAAGTAAAAAAAAAGGAGAAATCAATAAATTTTTAAGTGAATATTATAATACTAATATGGAAATAGCTGAAAAATTAAAATGGGAGAAAAAATACGAAAATCCTATTGAAATAATTAATCTTATTGAAGTATTTGTTGATAATTATGAAAATTTTGACATAAAAATGTGGATTAGTTTGGATAAAGATATTTTTATAAAAATCTCTGAACATAATGCAAACGATATTATAAAATATCTTTTTGAACGTTATCCCTACTAATCCAATTTAATTTAATTATTTATATTTCCATTTGTATTTTCTGAATTTGATGTTCCCGTTTCTTCATTATTGTCTTTTTGTTCTTCCTGAGGTATAAATTCTGCTTCAAATACTTTTACTTCATCTTGTTCTTCTGTTACTTCTTCTGGTTGTTCAGTACCGCATTTAGGGCAAAATCTTGCATCTTTATCCATTGGCTCTTTACAATTTACACATACTTTTACATCTGAAAGATTTAATATTTCTTTATGATATGTTTCAATTTCTGACGATAAGATATCGATTTTTGCACATTCTTCTTCTAAATCTTTTTTTATACATAATTCTTCATTGGCTGTATGCTTTTGATATACTTTTTTACCAATTTCTTGGTATAAATCATTTATTTTTGACTTATTTTCATTGATTTTTAACTTCAATTTTGCTTCTTTTGCTATCTTGCCTGTCTTTTCAGCAGCTCCTTTATATGTTTCTGTTGCTTTTTTTGTTATCTTGTCAAAAAATTCCATCTGTAATTTTCCTCCTATACTATTATTCTCTTTTCTTTACTATTATGTATCATTTCATCTTTTTTATGCAAATTAATCTTCATCTTTTTTCTCTCGTGTCATCAATAATTCCACTGCTTTTTTAGGATCTAAATTATTGTATAAAATATCATAAACAGTATTTAGTATTGGAAGTTCTAATCCTAATTTATCACTTAATTGTTTGGCAACTTCAATATTATCTATTGATTCTATTGTCATTCCTACTTCTTTTTTAGTTTCTTCTACAGTTTTTCCTTGACCAATTAGTTTTCCTGCTTTTCTATTTCTAGAATGTTCGCTTAAACATGTTACAATTAAATCTCCTAATCCACTTAATCCATAAAATGTTTCTTTTTCTCCACCAAGTGCTACTCCTAGTTTTCTAATTTCAACTAAACCTCTTGTAATTAAAGCTGCAAAAGTATTATCTCCACAACCAATTCCAGCTGCTACACCACTACAAAATGCAATTATATTTTTTAATGCTCCTCCAAGTTCTACTCCTTTCACATCATTTGATGTGTATATTCGCATATATTCATTCATAAATGTATTTTGTACTAAAGTTTTTAATTCTTCGTCTTTAGATGCTATAACTAATACTGTTGGAATTGCAATTGATACTTCTTCTGCATGACTAGGCCCTGATAATGCTCCTATTCTTGCATTTGGAATTTCTTCTTTCACAACTTCGTCTAATGTAAATGATGTATCCTTTTCAATTCCTTTTGAACAAATTACTATTGGTTGTTTTGTTACATCTATATATTGTTTATATTCTTTTACTATATTTCTTGTAAATTTTGAAGGTGTAACTTGTAACACTAGTTCAGCATCTTTTAAAACTTCTTGATAAGAAGTACTACATTCTATATTTTCTGGAAGTTTTACTTCAGGCAAAAATTTACATCTTCTTTCGTTATTTATTAAATCTGCCTCTTCTTTTTGAAATGACCATATTTTAATTTTATGACCCATTTTAGCTAGATGCACTGCTAATGCAACTCCCCAACTTCCGCTTCCTATAATTGCAATATTTTTCATTATATCAATCTCCTTAATCTTTGTTATATTATCATTATATTATTTATTTGTATTTTTAAAACTTAATTTATTTTCAGTTCCATTAGCTATCCTTTTTATATTTTCTCTATGGTTGAATATTACTATAAGAGCTAATATTAAACTATATATAAAATATTTTATTCCAGATGCTTCAACAATAAAATTATTATTTATAAACAAAGTCAATACTGGAAATAATATTGCTGCTCCAACAGATCCCATTGATACCATTCTACTAAATAGCATTATAACAATTGCAAAAACTAAGCATATTAAACCTATCTGCCAATTTGTCATAAGTAAAACTCCTAAAGAAGTTGCAACTCCTTTTCCTCCTTTGAATTCAAAAAATATTGGAAAAGTATGACCTAAGACAACAAATATTCCTGCAATTTGTATTAGAAGTGCTTTATCTACATTGTTTGCTATTTTTCCAGCAATTAAAGCTATTAATATTGCAACTACTCCTTTTAATATATCACATAAAAGTGTAATTAATGCTGCTTTTTTTCCAACTGCACGAAGCATATTTGTTGTTCCGGCATTTCCACTTCCTTTTTCTCTTACGTCAAAACCTGCCATTTTTCTACTTATTATTACAGAAAAATTTATGCTACCTATTACATAAGCTATAACTGCTATTATTATGTATGTTGCCATAATTATTCCTCCTTTGCTTTTTTATATAAGCATTATATTATATAATTTTGCAAATATCAAGTCTAGAATTATTTCTTTTCTAACTTTTTATTAAATATATTTCTGCTCCTAAATTATTTAATTTATCATTTAAATTTTCATATCCTCTTAATATATATTCAATATTTTCAACATTTGTAGTCCCCTTAGCTGCTAAACCTGCCAATAATAAGCTTGCTCCTCCCCTTAAATCTGTTGCTTGCACTTTTGTGCCATATAATTTTTTACAACCTTTTATTATTGCTGTTTTTCCTTCTATTTTTACTTTTGCTCCCATTTTTTGCAATTCTGTTAGATATTTATATCGGTTTTCAAATATGTTTTCAACTATTACTGAAGTTCCATTTGCAATACAAAGCATAGCAGCTATGATTGATTGCATATCTGTTGGAAATCCTGGATATGGCATTGTCTTTATATCTACTGCTTTTAATCTTTTTGGTGCTTTTATATCTATTTCATGTTCCCTTAATTGAATTTTACATCCAGATTCAATCAACTTATCTATAATAGGTATTATGTGATTTATATTTACTTTTTTTAATTTTATTTCTCCACCTGTAATAGCCGTTGCTACAAGTAATGTACCCGCTTCTATTCTATCAGGCATTATATTATAACTTACATCTTTTAATCTTGATACCCCTTGTATTGTTATAATATTACTTCCGGCTCCTTGTATTTTTGCTCCCATTTTATTTAAAAAATTTTGTAAATCAATTATTTCTGGCTCCATTGCTGCATTTATAATTTTGGTAGTTCCTTTTGCTAATATTGATGCTAACATGATATTTTCAGTTGCTCCTACACTTGGAAAGTCTAAACTAATTTCTGTTGGTTTTATTTCTTCTGTTTCACATATTATTTTACCAAAGCTTTTATTTATTGTTACACCTAATTTTTCGAATCCTTTTAAATGTAAATCAATTGGTCTTGAACCAATATCACAACCTCCTGGATACGAAAATATCACTTTACCATATCTACCTAATATTGCTCCTGCAAAAATTACTGATGAACGCATCTGTCTCATTAAATGCTCTGGTATTTCGAATTTTGAAATATTTGATGAATCTATTACTACTTTATTTTGATTTTTTTTAACTTTGCAGCCTAAACTTTTTAATATTTCAATCATCATTTGTGTATCATGAATATTTGGTACATTATAAAGTTTTGTTATTCCTCTGTTTAATACACTTGCTGCCATTATTGGAAGCGAAGCATTTTTTGAACCTGAGACAAAAGTTTCTCCTTGTAACTTTTTGCCTCCTTCTATTATGTAACTTGACATTTTTCTCTCATTCCTTTCATAAAGCTCTAAATTATGTTATATTTTATGAGTCGATAATGTGTTTTGTTACTTAATTAGGTTTAAAATGTCGATTTTGATTATATTATTCCCCTATACAAAATTTATAAATTATATTATAAACATCCAATTTATCTTTTTCGTGCAATATATCATGCCTATCATTAGGCATTAATTTCAAAGAAATATTATTTATGCCTGCTTTTTTAAATGCTTTATATGTTTTTATAACACCTTTTCCACAATTTCCTACTGGATCCTTTTGGCCTGATATTAATAAAATCTTTATATCTTTATTCATTTTTTGAATATTATTTATTTTCGAAGTATATAACATTCCATTTAGCATCTCTCTAAATAGTCCTGCTGAAAAATCTCCTCCACGTAACGGATCATCTATGTATTCTCTCAAAGCCTCTTCATTTGCACATAACCAATCATATTCTGTTTTATTAGGTGCAAAAATTTTATTATATGTGCCAAATGTTAAATCATGGATTTTTTGTGTGGAGTGATCTTCTCCTACTTTTTTTGCTTCACTGTTTGCCATACTTCTTGCTAATTTTAGAGGTATAGCTGATATTTGACCTGTTCCCATTATAATAGCTTTATGTATGTCATTTGGATATTTTATAAGATATGTTCTCATTAAAAAAGAACCTAAAGAAAATCCTAGAAAAATATACTCTAAGTTAGGGAATCTTTTTTTAGTAATTTCATAACATTTTTTTATATCATCAACAACAAAATCCCAGCTTCCTTCTTTTCCAAAATACATTTTTTCTCTTCCTTCTGCTACTGAAAGACCATGCCCAATATGATCATTGCCAACTACAATATATCCTTTTGATGTAAAATATTTTGCAAATTCTTCATATCTTAATATGTATTCTGTTACTCCGTGTGCTATTTGAATTATTCCTTTAGGTTGTTTATCATCTGGAATCCATATACAAGCATGGATTTTAGTTATATTGTCTGATGATTCATAATAAAATTCTTCTCTACTCATTTATTTCTCCTCCATTCTCAACTATCTCAAATTGCTCTTCTGTAGTCAATTTTCGAATTTTTTCAACTAAATCTGTCTCTTCTTTTACCAATCTTATTACTTCTCTTTTTAAATCTGTCATAATTTGATTAATTTTTCCTTCTTGTTGTTGTAATAAAGCAAACATATCTACAATTTCTTTTGGTATTTCTATAATTTCTTCTTTCTCTATTTCTCCATAATGTATTAATTCTAGTGATGAAAATGCTCTTCCTATTGTTTGAACTAATAAATTATTGTTTGCTGTATGTGGAATTATTGGAGTCATTCCACCTACTCTTTCAAGTATTGTTAACTTTGCTATTATTTTATTTTTTTCCAATGATTGTTTATTATTTAATGCTTTATAACTACTTATTCTTGCAGTTGGTGCCCTATATACTATTCCTTTTTTTAATTTTGCTTTACTTGTATCAAAATCTTCTTTTGAAATATATCTCATCTCTATTGTATTTTTAATTTCTTCTTCAGTTTGGCTATTATCTATTTCATTCAATGTTTTTAAGATTTTGCTATTGCCACTTATAGAAGAAGTATATTCAGCTACTTTTTTTGATATTTCTTCAAGCATATATTGTCCAGCATTTATGACTCTCTTTCCAAATTCTTTTTTTGCTACTTCTACCATTATGTATTTATCTTTGTATCTCCCTCTTCCATAAGAAATTGAGACATTTGCATTACTGGAAAGTGATATACAATTTGTGTCTTTTCTATAATTCACTTTTATATGGTCATATACTTGTTCTAAACTTATTTCATCTTCTTTACTATATTTGGGATTTTCATTTTTGGGATTTTCTTCATATCTTTCTCTATCTGTTCTTATTTTAGTTATTTGACCTTTACTATCTGTTATTTTACCTTGTTCTAAATCTTGGTTGTCTGCCATATTTAAAGCTCGCAAAAAGTAATAGTTTTCTTCATCTTCTATTATATTAAAATTTTCTATATTAAATATATCTTTCATTTTACATTTTCCTCTGTTTCTTTTTATATAAGTTATTTTATCATAATGCATCAAAATTTGAAAGTTTTTTGTAGCTTTAAATAAAAATAAAGCCCTAATATTTCTATTAAAGCTTTACTTATCTCTATATAGTTACTTTTCAAATTCACTTTTTACTTTTGCAGGTTTAAGTATTTCCGCTAATTCATTTGAAAATTCTCTTAATAAAACAATTTTTATAGTAGTATCTTTTCCATTGATATATTCATCCATAATATTTTTTAATCGACTTAAGCTCTCCATTTCTTCTTCTGTTATTTCTGGATTTTCATATGCTCTTTTTACAATCTTTTCTTTAATAGCTACAATATCTTCATTGCTAGCACAAGACACTCTTTGGAAAACTTGGAAAGGATCATAATACTTCAATATTGGTATATTCATACATTCTTTATCAAATCTTTCATAGAATTGTTCCATTCTTATTGGAATACATTTAAATATTTCATCTGCTTTTTCTTTATATTCTTTTTCTAAAAGCTGTTCATTTAATTCATCAAATCTATCTAAAATTTCTTCCATTTCCTCATTTGAATATTCTTTTTCATCTCTTATTACAACTTTACCTAATTCTTCATCAACATTTGGGCAATAACTTGAATGAAGTGATGCTAAATTCATTCCATTAAGAAACACTGTTTTTAGTGTTTTTATATCATTATTTATTAAATTACTTTTTGAAAAGTATATGAAATATTCAAATAATTTAACAATATCTACTAGTTCAAGCTCACCATTTTTTACTTCTTCTAAAGTCTCTGCTACAATTTCTGTAAATTTATCATCTTGAACTTTCCAATATTCTTCAACAAGAATTTTCTTGTATGCTGGTACTTTTCTTGATTGAGGACTTGCATTTACAGCTTCCATATCTGCTTTGAAAATTTTCATATCAAAAATTCTTGTTCTTACATAATATTCTATAAATTTGAAAAACCTATATTCTGCTTTGAAATTATAGTAATAATTTCCATCAAATTCTTTTATATAGAACTGCCTATTATCCATTAAAACTCTTGAAGAAACTAAGATTGACTTATATTCCTCATTATCTTGAATATTCTTGAATTTTTCTTTTGTTATTTTTCCTGTTTTTATTTCAAAAGATACTGCTATTGTAAATATAAGCATAGTTTGCATTACTCTATTGTTAGTATTTGGATACACTTTATTTACTTCTTCAAATATTTTATTAAAATCATTTAAAGCATGTTTTAATATACGTAAATTTTTTGTACCACTTTTCTGAAATGTTGTTAAAATAAGCTCTGAATTTTCTCTTAAAAATCTTATTAACTCTCTATTTGACTCATATCTCATAAGTATTCCATTTATAATGTAGTCAAATTGAGGAGCATATTCGAAAGTTTCACCAATTAATTTTTCTTTTATTCTTTCATAATCTATTGCTTTATCAAAAACATGCTCTATCTTTTCTTGGATTTTTTCAACCATTGGCTTGTCTTCTTTATTAAGCTCTCCTTGTTTATCTAAAAGATATGTTGCTATAAATGTTTTCATTTCTAGATTGCTACTTTTTATTTTAGTTGATAACTCTTTTTCATTACATATTATAATTGTTTTTATATGATCATGTTCAACAAAATTGTTAATATATCCTAAAATATCTATAACATCTACATTTGCTCTTTCTAAATCATCAAAACATAATACTTTATCATCTGTTGAGAAAAATTCTTCATAGTCTATTTTGCTTCCATTTGTTGCATTTCCGAAAAAATTTGCCATATCAATTCCTGTCTTAGCATATTCCGGAATGGTAGTTAGGTCATGTGCATTCATATATTTTCTTAAATTTTTGTCCATCAATTGAGATGTTTCCATAAATATTTTTTTGCTTATTTCTTCAAGATTTGAAATTCCATATAAAGACATATATATTGTTGTAAATTTTTTACCATTTAATTTTAAACTTTCTATTTTTTTCTTTATTTGGTTATTCCAAAAATATGTCTTTCCTGAACCCCATTCGCCATTTATCATTATTGCATAATCTGTGTAATCTGAGCGTACATAATCTAATATACTTTCTATTAATTCATCCATTTTTATCCTCCCTTTCTCCTAAGGCATCAACTTAGTTAAGAGCTAATACATTTTTTAATCTTTTGCAAGTGTTAATACATCTACTCTTTCTACCTTAGCCATTTTTAATATTTTACTACATTCGTTTACTGTTGAACCTGTTGTATATATATCATCTACCAGTAATATCCTTTTGCCTATAATATTTTTATTATTAAATAATTTATAAACATTATTTACATTATGCTCTCTTTCAATTTTATTTAAAACACTTTGAGCTGAATTGTTCTTTGTTTTTTGTAAAATTCTATTATCTAACTCTATATTAAGCATTTTTGCCAATTCCTTTGCTATTAAATAGCTTTGATTGTATCCTCTTTGTTTTAATCTTTTTCTACTTATTGGAACTGGTATTATTATATCATAATATTCTTTTTTTAAATATTCTTTTTGAAATTTATAACAAAATTCCACAAAAGTTTTGTGTAAATATGGCTTTTCATTAAATTTATAATTTAAAATTAAATTTCTTATCATTCCATCATATCTAAAAATATAAAAATGTTGTTTAAAATATTTATCTTTATATTCATCTTTTCCAAATATCGCTTCTTGTTTTAATTTATTCTCACATTTTTTACATAGATATGTATTTTTTCCTTTACCACAAATGCCACATATTTTAGGATATATTATATCTAATATTTTTTCTATAAAAATTATATCTCACCCTTTTACTTTTTTAAATTTAATGCTCTTAAAGCATCATTAATATTCTTTACTCCTATAATTTCTAAATTATATCTTTCTTCTAAATGTTTTTTATTGCTATCTGGTATAATACATCTTTTAAATCCTAATTTCTCAGCTTCCTTTAGTCTTTTTTCTATCATATTAATTCTTCTTACTTCACCAGTTAAACCTACTTCCCCCATAATTACAACATCTTTTGGAATTGGTATATTTCTAAAGCTTGATGCACATACACATATAATTCCTAAATCCACAGAAGGTTCATTTAATCTGATACCTCCTACAACATTTACATAAATATCTTGTCCACCTATTTGTAAATTAGCTCTTTTTTCTAGAACTGCAATCATTACTGCTAGTCTGTTATAATCCAAGCCATTTGCTGTTCTCTTAGGTATTCCAAATACACTTAAAGTTGTTAGTGCTTGAAGTTCAATTAACATTGGTCTTGTTCCTTCCATACTTGCAACTATCGCAGATCCTGGTGGATTATCTTCTCTTTCTGAAATTAATATCTCAGACGGATTAGTAATTTCTACTAATCCTTCTCCTTTCATTTCAAACATACCAATCTCATTTGTTGAACCAAATCTATTTTTTACCCCTCTTAAAATTCTATATGAAAAATACCTTTCTCCTTCTAAATAAAGAACAGTATCTACCATGTGCTCTAGAACTCTTGGTCCTGCTATTGTTCCGTCTTTTGTTACATGTCCAATTATAATTGTTGTAATTAGCTTTGATTTACATATTCTCATAATTTGAGATGTTATTTCTCTTACTTGACTTACACTTCCTGCAGCAGCTGAAAGTTCTTCTGAATACATAGTTTGTATAGAATCAATTATAACAAGTTTAGGAGTTAATTCTTCTATATTTTCATTTATTATTGATATATCTGTCTCTCCTAAGAATAAAATATCTTCATTATTGATTCCTAATCTATCAGCTCTTAGTTTTATTTGTTCTGCTGATTCTTCTCCTGATACATACAATACTTTTCCTTTACCTTGTATTTTATTACATAGCTGTAAAATAAGTGTTGATTTACCTATTCCTGGTTCTCCGGCCTAATAAAATTAATGAACCTTTGACAATTCCTCCTCCTAAAACTCTGTCTAATTCATCAAATCCTGTTGATGTTCTTGCTACTTCTTGCCCTTTGTATGAATTTAAGGCTTTTGGCTCGTTTCTTTCCTTTATTTTTTTTATTCCGTTTTCTGTTACTTTTTCTACTTTTTGCTCAAAAAAGGTATTCCAACTATTACATGCAGGACATTTTCCCATCCATTTAGCACTTTCATAACCACATTCATTACATACAAATATTATTTTACTTGCTTTTGCCATTTATTTTTTCCTCTCTTTTTAACTTTTTTTATTCTACTATATTTACTTTAAATTTGCAAGAAAATTTTTTCACTAAGAAAAAAAAATCCAATAGCATACAAACTACTGGACCTTTTTATGAATTTGCTTTTTTTATGCACTCTCTTGGTTAGTTTTTACTTTTTGTACTCTTATATTATCATCTTTCACTTCTTTATTTTCATTTATAATAACTTCTGGGTCTTTTGCATCTTGCACAGTCTCCTTAGTTATTATACATTTTTCAATTTTAGGGTTTGAAGGAATCTCAAACATTATATTTGTCATAATACCTTCTATAATAGAACGAAGCCCTCTAGCTCCTGTTTTTAATTCTATTGCCTTATCAACAATTGCCTCTATTGCTTCTTCTTTAAATTCTAACTCTACTCCATCTATTTCAAACAATTTTTTATATTGTTTTACTAAAGCATTTTTTGGCTCTACAAGGATCTTCTTTAAAGCCTCTTTATCTAATTCTTTTAATGTTGCTACAATTGGAAGTCTTCCTATAAATTCTGGAATCAAACCAAATTTTAATAAATCTTGTGGTAATAATTGTTCAAATATTTTGTACCTTTCTATCTCTTTATTTGACTGAAGAGAAGTTCCAAAACCTATTGTTTTCTTTCCAGTTCTATCTCTTATTATATTTTCTAACCCTTCAAAAGCTCCACCACAAATAAATAATATATTTGATGTATTTATCTGTATAAGTTCTTGATGTGGATGTTTCCTTCCTCCTTGAGGTGGAACTGAAGCAATTGTACCTTCTACTATTTTTAGTAATGCTTGTTGAACTCCTTCTCCACTAACATCTCTTGTTATTGATGGATTTTCTGATTTTCTTGTTATTTTATCTATTTCATCAATATATATTATTCCTTTTTCCGCTTTTTCTACATCTCCATCTGCTGCTTGGATTAATTTTAATAATATATTTTCTACATCTTCACCAACATAGCCAGCTTCTGTAAGAGTTGTTGCATCTGCTATTGCAAATGGAACATTTAAAATTCTAGCTAGTGTACTTGCTAATAATGTTTTTCCACAACCTGTTGGTCCTAGTAACAAAATATTACTTTTTTGAATTTCTACTTCGTCTTGTGCTTCTTTTATTTTATCTTCATGATTTATTCTTTTATAATGATTATATACAGCTACCGATAATACTTTTTTTGCATTTTCCTGACCTATTACATAATCATCTAAAACTTGTTTTATTTCTCTTGGACTTGGTATTTTTTCTTCATCATTTAATGTATATGTTTCTTCATCATCAAAATATCCTTCTTCTTCTAAAATTCCACTACAAAGACCAATACATTCATCACAAATATATACTCCTGGTCCTGCAATCATTTTTCTAACACTATTTTGAGGTTTTCCACAAAACGAACAATATACATTTTTTATTGTTTCATTATTTTTTGGCATAAGATTCTCCTTTATTTCCTTTTATATAAAATTTCATCTATTAAGCCGTATTCTAAAGCTTCTTCTGCTGTCATATAATTATCTCTTTCTGTATCTTTCATTACTTGATCTATTGGTTTTCCTGTTCTATCTGCTAAAATTTTTGTTAATCTTTCTCTTGTTTTTATCATTTGATCTGCATGAATTTTTATATCTGTTGTCTGTCCAGATATTCCTCCACCTGCAATTAAAGGTTGATGTATTAATATTTCTGCATTTGGCATTGCAAATCTTTTTCCTTTTTCTCCATTTGCTAAAAGCACCGCTCCAAAGCTTGCTGCTAATCCTAAGCAAAATGTTGAAACTGGGCATTTTATATAATTCATCGTATCTACTATTGCTAATCCGTCTGTAACACTTCCTCCTGGTGAATTAATGTAAAAGTATATTTCTTTATCTGGATCTTCAGATTCCAAAAATAGCATTTGAGCTATTACTAAACTTGCTGTTGTAGCATTTACATCTTCTCCTAGGAATATGATTCTATCTTTTAATAATCTTGAGAAAATGTCATATGATCTTTCCCCTTTGCTTGTTTGTTCAATTACATATGGTACTAAACTATTTTTTTCTAACATAATATTCCTCCTTGTTTGTTTTGTTGATTATATAACATAGTTTTTAACACAAATAGGGAATGCTAAAAACTTATTTTAACCTCCCCTATCCTTTTACTTTATTCTGCTTTTTTTGTTGTTTTATTTTCAGTTTTCTCTACTTTTTCTTCTTTTACTTCTTTTTTAGCTTTCGCTTTCTTTTCTTTACTGTTTGCTACAAGAAACTCTATTGCTTTTTCTTGTTCAATTCCTTCTTTTATGTAATTTTTAATATTTTCGTTTTCTTCTAGTTCTTTTGCTTCTTTACCATAATTTTTAGCCATTTCTTCTATTTTGGCCTTTATTTCTTCTTCATTGGCCTCTATTTTTTCAGCTTTTATTACAGCTTCTATTCCTAATCTTGATTTGATAGCTTCGATTGCTTGAGGTTCATATGCTTTTTTAAATTCGTCTTCTGTTTTATTTATCATTTTTAAGTACTGTTCCATTTTTAATCCTTGATATGACATTCTTTGTTCCATATCTCTCATCATATTTTCTGTTTCCATTTCAATCATACCTGATGGAATATCTACTTTCATTTCATCTACTAATACTCTTACTACAGCATCTTGTTTTTCATATTTTTCTCTGTCCTTGTTTTGTTTTTCTAATCTTTCTTTAATGCTGTCTTTTAATTCTTTTAAAGTATCATATTCGCTAACATCTTTTGCAAATTCGTCATCTAATTCTGGAAGTTCTTTTTTCTTTATTTCATTTAATTTTACTTTAAATGTTGCTTCTTTTCCTGCTAAATCTTTTGAGAAATATTCTTCTGGGAATGTTACTTTAATTTCTTTTTCTTCACCAATTTTCATTCCTATAACTTGTTCTTCAAATCCAGGAATAAATGATCCGCTTCCTAAAACTAGATCATGCCCTTCTGCTTTTCCACCATCAAATGCTATGCCATTTACGAATCCTTCAAAGTCTATTTTTGCTGTATCACCTTCTTGCGCTGGTCTATTATCTATTGTAATTAATCTTGCGTTTTTGTCTTGCATATCAGCTAATTCGTTTTCGATATCTTCATCTTTAACATTATACTCTATTTTTTCAATTTCTATACCTTTATATTTTCCTAATTCAACTTCAGGTTTTGTTTGAACTGTTGCTGTAAACACTAAATCTTGTCCTTTTTCCATTGTTATGATGTCTATTTCTGGTCTTGATACAGCTTCTATTTTGTTTACTTCTAATGCTTCTTCATATTCGCTTGGAACTAATTCATTAAATGCATCTTCATAGAAAATTTCTTTTCCATAATATCTTTCTACTATATTTTGTGGTGCTTTACCTTTTCTGAATCCAGGAATATTAAAGTATTTTGCATTTTGAAAATATACTTTTTTTATAGCATTTTCAAATTTTTCTGCTTCTATTTTTATCTCTAATTTTACTTCATTTGCATTTTGTGTTTTTTCTACCTTACACTCCATTTAAAATCTTCCTTTCTATTGTCTTCTTTATTTCACGCAAATTTATATGCCTACCTATTATATCACAATTTTGGTAAAATGCAACAAAAATTTAATATTTTTTTTAAAATGTCTTGTATTTTACTTTATTTTGTGTTAAACTATAGTTCAGTGATTTTTTATAGTTTATTCGTGATGCGCATAAATTACCAATTTATCGTGATCAATATATAGAAATTTGTTAGTTTTAAGGAGGTGCAAAAAGATGGCAGTTTGTGCAATTTGTCAAAAAAAACCTATTTCAGGAAATAAAATAAGTATCGCACGTTCTCACGTAAGTAGAAGAACTTCTAGAACATGGAAACCAAACTTAAGAACTGTTAAGGCTGAAATTAATGGTGAAGTTAAAAGAATTCATGTTTGTGCTAAATGTTTAAAAAATGGTAAAGTTAAAAGAGTATAGAAAAAATACACCACTTAATTGGATATGTGGTGTATTTTTTTATTAATCTATTTTCCCTACATAGTTTTCTTTTTTCTTTTATTTTTTTGTTGGAACCTTTATGACAACTTCTGTTCCCTTGTCAACTTGACTTTTAATATCAATACTTCCCCCATTTTTATCCAGTATTTCTTTAGCAATTGATAAACCTAAACCTGTCCCTCCATTTTCTCTGCTCCTTGCTTTGTCTACTCTATAAAATCGTTCAAATATTCTATTTAAATCTTCTTCTGGTATTCCAATACCATTATCTATTATTTTTATATACGCATCATTATATACAAAACCAACATATATTTTTATTAGTCCACCATCTGGTGTATATTTTATGCTATTTGTAAAAATATTTAATACTACTCTTTCTATATCATCTCTATCTGCAAAAACAGGTGGTACATCTGCTGTTACAAAATTTTCTACATGATGTCCTTTCTTTTTTATTTCTATAGCTAATTTATCTTGGCAACTTTTTACAAGTTCACCTAAATCAAAGCTTTCTTTTTTTATATTTTTCTTATTATTATCTAATCTTGATAACTCTAGCAAATCTGTTACTAATCTTGCCATTCTCCTTGCTTCTGATGCAATTACTCCTAAAAATTCTTTTTGGGTATTTTCATCATAATCACCTTCTAAAAGCGTATCTGCATATCCCATAATTGAAGTTATTGGTGTTTTCAATTCATGTGATACATCTGCAACAAACTCTTTTCTCATTCTATCTAATCTTGCGTGTTCTATTGTATCTGGAATAAATGCTATTACTCCAGCTGGAATATCTTGTTTGTCTCTAAATGGTGAAAATAGTACATTAATCTCTTCATCTTCTATTTTTAATTTTATGCTAGTTGATGTCCAATTGTCTAGATAAATAATTTTTTCCATATTAATATTTTTATCATATTTATGAAATATATCACCGAAAGAATTATCTTCTGGCGATATTTTTAAAAGTTTTTTAGCTGCCGGATTAATTAAAGCAATTGATCCATCTCTATTAAAAGCAATTATTCCTTCTGTTGTATGAAGAAGTATTTTTCTCATTTCAATTTCTTCTGTTGATTTTTCTTCATCCTGACTTTTTAAATATTTATTAATTGGATATACTATTACTTTTGTCATATAAATACTAAAAAATATTCCCTCTAGAAACAAAATTATACTTGCTATAATTAAAATTATGTTTTTCGATGCTATCCCTAATCCTAATAACACTATTATTTCTATAAAAAATATTATTAGAATAATTTTTAATGATGTGTTTTTTCTTAACATTTATTTACCCCTCATTACTAATTTATCAATCTCTCTATAAATTTTTTCCTCTACGTTTTTATTTGAAACTTTATATGCATTTTCCCCCATTTTTAAACATTTTTCTTTATCTAATACAATTTTTTCAATTTCAGAGTTTAATAAACTTCCTGTTAATTCATTATTTTTGATTATTTTAGCAGCTCCTACTTTTTCTAATACTTTTGCATTATACATTTGGTGATCATTACTTACATTTGGAAGTGGTATTAATATTGATGGTTTTGATAAATTTGCTATTTCTGTAATAGTCATTGCTCCACTTCTAGCAACTACTACATCTGCAATATTTTCTATTTCTTCCATATTATATATGTATGGCAAAATTTTACAATTAGAAATATCATTTATATTAATATCTTTTTTTTGCAATTCTAATTTTATTATTTCAAATTGCTTAGGACCAGTTGCCCAAATAATCTGATAATTTTTATTTTTCTTTTGTTCTATAATTTCAATTAATGCTTCATTTATTTTTTGAGCTCCTTGACTTCCACCAAATATTAAGATTATTGGTTTTGCTTTATTTAAGCCTACCGAATTTATTATTTTTAGTTTTTCATTTATACTATAATTTCGTTTTTTTACTTTTACTGGGGTACCAGTAAAGACTACATTTTTACAATTAGGAATTCTTTCAATTGCATCTTTAAATGATACTAAAATTGTATCTGCTTTTTTAGATAACATTTTTATAGCCATTCCTGGAAAAGCATTACTTTCATGTAATAAAACTGGAATCTTATTTGCTTTTGCTGCAAGTACAGTTGCTCCACATATGTATCCTCCTGTTCCTATTACAATATCTGGTTTGAATTCTTTTACAATCTTTTTTGCTTCTCCTATTCCTTTTATTGTCTTACATATTTTTTTTAAATTATCTATGCTTATTTCTTTACTTAAACCATAGGCATCTATAGTTTTTAATTCATACCCTGCTCTTGGTACTAAATCATTTTCTAAGCCTCTTGTTGTTCCTATAAATATTATTTTTGAATTTTTTTCTTTTTCTTTTATTATATTTGCTATTGAAAGTGCTGGATTTATATGTCCTGCTGTTCCTGCAGCTGCAATAATTACCTTCATAATTTAATTTCATTCCTTTCCAAAGGTACAAATCTGGTTGGAAAAGATCAATCTTTTTTTCGATCTTTTACTTTAAGTTTTTACTCCTGCTCTCGAAATATTGAGCAATACTCCTATTTGACAGAGCATTATAAATAAGGCTGTACCACCATAACTAAAAAATGGCAATGGCATTCCTGTTGCTGGCATTGATGATGTTACAACAGCAATATTTATTATTACTTGTATTGCTACAAGTGCTGTAATACCTGTTGCAACTAAACTACCAAACATGTCTGGTGCTTTTATTGCAATTAAGATTCCTCTCCAAATAAATATTGCAAATAATATAATAACAAAACAACAACCTATAAAGCCTAATTCTTCTGCTAAAACAGAAAATATAAAATCGTTTTGTGGTTCTGGTAAATATAAATATTTTTGCTTGCTTTGACCTAAACCTACTCCAAATAATCCTCCGTGATCCTATTGCATACAAACTTTGTATAACTTGCCATCCTTCTCCTAACTCATCGCTCCATGGATTTAAAAATGTAGTTACCCTTGAAAGCCTATATGGTGCAATAACAACTAATCCTACTATTAAAGGGATTCCTGCAACTAAGCCGTGGTATTATTATTTGCCACAGTTTACAGCCTGCAATTATCATCATTATACCAACAATTCCTAACATTACCACAGAAGCACTCATATGTGGCTGCAATAGCAGTAATACAATTATTGGAATTATCCATAATAAATGTTTTAACCAACCTTTGATAAAATATTTTAGTTCTTCTCTATCTCTTGTTAATATACCTGCAAAAAATATAATCATACAAAATTTAACTAATTCTGATGGTTGAAAAGAAAATGTTTCTGTTAGGTATATCCATCTTTTTGCTCCATTTACTTCCCTTCCTATAACTAAAACTGCTGCCAGAAGTATAATCGCAACAATATATGCTATTTTATAAAATTTTTTATAAAATCTATAATCTATTTTAGATATGATCCCCATTGCGAAAAGTCCTAATGCTGCAAAAATCGCTTGCCTTATAAAATATTTATAACTATTTCCACTTTCAGAAAGTGATGTTGGAGAGCTTGCAGAAAGTACCATAATCAAACCTAGAGTTAATAGTAATAATACAGTTATAAGTAAGGTATAATCTATTGGGTTATCTAAAAAACTTGAAAATTTCTTGCTTTTTTTCTTCACCAAAAACTCTCCTTTCTTTTTTCTATTAGGGGTATATTTTTGCTAGATGAACTGTCCCTAATGATAAATTAAATCATTAAAATTCCTAATATACACATTAAAAGTGTTATAACCGAAAATACTCTAACTACTTTATTTTCATTCCAGCCAGAAAGTTCAAAATGATGGTGTAATGGTGCCATTTTAAAAATTCTATTTCCAGTTTTTTTATAATAATATACTTGAATTATTACAGATAATGTTTCAAGTATTGGTATTAATGCAATTATTACCAATAGCAATGGCATTTTTAAATATAATGCAAAGCAAGAAATTAAGCCTCCTAAAAACAATGATCCTGTATCTCCCATCATTACTTTTGCAGGATGTAGGTTAAATATTAAAAAGCCTAATATTGCTCCGGATAGTAATACTTCCTAGTATTGATATCTCAATACTATTATTTATCATAGCTATTACTGTTAAACATGTTATTATTATTGCACAAACACTTGATGAGAGTCCATCAACACCATCTGTTAAATTTATCGCATTGGTTGTAGCTAGTATTACTAAAATTGTAAATGGTATGTATAGAAATACTGGAAGTGATATGCTTGTTTTTACAATAGGTATAAAAATTTCTGTTCCATGATCTGTAAAAAACATTATAAATACTGTATATAAAATTGATATTAGTAATAAACCAAACATTTTATAACTTGGTTTTAATCCTTTTGTATTTTCTAATATCAATTTTTTAAAATCATCGACAAATCCTACTATTCCAAATCCAATAGTTAAACATAGTATAGGTATTAGTTTTTGTGCACTTTCTATTTCTCCTTGCATTTTGAAATATATGTAACTTCCTATTGTACAAATTACAATAGCTAACATGAATATTATTCCACCCATTGTAGGTGTTCCTTGTTTTTTTAAATGTGATCTTGGTCCATCTTCTCTTTCTATTTGACCTATTTTTATTTTCTTCAGTATTGGTATTATAATTATTGCTAAAACCACTGTTACTGTAAAACTTATTAAAAGTATTGTTGTTTGAAAATTCATTTTTCTATTAGCCTTTCTTAGTTATTTTGTTTATTAAATCTTTTACTATAATCCTCTCATCAAAAGGATATTTTACACCATTAATTTCTTGGTATGGTTCATGTCCTTTACCTGCTAGAACTATAATATCATTTTTATTTGCCATCTGTATTGCTTTTTTTATTGCCTCTATTCTATCTACTATAACTTCATATTTTCCTTTTGTCTTTTTTATTCCTTCTTCAATTTCATCTACAATTTTTTTAGGGTCTTCTGTTCGAGGATTATCTGATGTTATTATTGTATAATCTGCAATTTTTCCAGAGATTTCTCCCATTACTGGACGTTTTCTTGCATCTCTATCTCCTCCACATCCAAAAACAGAAATAACTCTTCCTCTCGTATATGAACTTACAGCCTGAAGTATATTTTGCAAACTTTCTGGTGAATGTGCATAATCTATCATTATTGGTATTTCTAATTTATTTTCTACCATTTCTGATCTACCTGGTACTTTTATTTTTTCTAGTGCTTCTTTTATACACTCACCATCTATTCCTAATTTTTTAGTTATACATATTGCTGCTAGGGCATTATATACCGTAAATCTACCAGGTATATCTACTTTTACTCTTTCATTCCTATCTGTTAGTTTTACTCTAAAGTCTACATATGAATTTGTTATTGTTATATCTTTTGCTAAGAAATTTCCGCTATTGTCAATCCCATATCCTGTAATATCACTTTCTGGGAACATAGCTGGTATTTTATTTCCTTGTAAATCATCTATATTTACAAATCCTGTTTTACACATTTTAAATAACTTTAATTTTGATTCTAAATAATCTTGCATATCAGGATGTTCTTTTTCACTTATATGGTCTTCTGAAAAGTTTGTAAATGCTACCATATCAAACTTACAGCCATCTACTCTATGTAACTTCAAACTTTGAGATGAAACTTCCATTACAACATATTCTACTTTTTCTTTTACCATATCAGCAAATATTTTTTGAAGTTCTAAGCTTTCTGGTGTAGTTCTGTCAGAATCAGCTATTTTTTTACCATTTATATAAATAGCTATTGTTCCTATCAATCCTACTCTTTTTCCTGCTTTTTCAAGTATCTCTTTTATCATAAATGTTGTTGTTGTCTTTCCCTTTGTTCCTGTTATTCCTATTAGTTTGAATTTATTTGAAGGATTCCCATAAAAATTGGCTGATGCCAAAGCTAAAAATTCTCTTGTATTTTTACTTACTATTAATGTAACATTTTCTGGTATTTTTAGTTTTCTAATATCATGTGTTTCTTCTGCAACTACTACAATAGCTCCATTTTCTATTGCTTGGTTTATAAATTCATGTCCATCAATGTTAAACCCTTGTATTGCAACAAATAAAAATCCTTTTTTTACATTTTTTGAATTGCTTTCAATTCCTTCTATTTTTAAATCTAAATCCCCCTTGGCTTTTAGCCCTTCTATTCCACTTAAAATATTTTTTAAATTCATTTTTTATCTTCCTTTCAAGGATATTTTTATAAAAAGAAATAATTATTTCTAATTTTACCAACTTATTATATATCAAAAAATTTTTTTTGTATAGCTTTTTTTTATTTTTTTTGATTTTTTTGTTGCAATTTTATTTTATCTCTTCTAATTTTTATGTAAAAAAAATATATTTATTCTAAAAACTTTTTTAAATCTATTGCACCTAAAAAAAAATTATGATATAAAAATCCTAAGGAGGGATATATATGAGCGAAGAAAAAAATCCTAAAAAAGAAATTGAAGTTGTAAATGGTGATGGAAAAGATTTAACTATTTCACCAGTATATGAACATATAAAATCAGATGATGACCAAATTAATAAAAATAATAAAAAACAAAATATTGTAATTCCAAAAGGTAGGTCTGACAAAGACAAAGAATAAAAATTGTATCATGCTAAAAATGACAAAAGTGACAAAAAAGACCCCGTCACTTTTGTCACTTTTTCTCTTCTTTTTCATCATATTTCTCATAAAACCAATCTGTACTTTCTTTATATCTTTCTGGATTATCAGCTTTAGCTAAATCTCTATTTATTCCAAATAATATATCTTTTTGCTCCAATCTCATCATATTGAGACATACGTATTCTTGCAATTAAAAGAAAAATTAAAGACGCACCTTCAAAAATTATGCCAAAATCAAAACTATCATAAATTAATACCATTATATATGTTGATAGACTAAGAGCTATAACTATTATTGCTACATTACTTTTGATTTTTGCTTTATCTATGTAAATTTTTTTTATAAATTCTTTTTCTTTATCTGTCATTTCTTCTACTCCTTTTCTTAGCATTTTATATTCTCTTCTTCATCAAATAATATTAATTCATCTTTATCTAGTTTTTCCTTTTTATTTTGTATTTTCTGAACCCTTAAAATTTGATAAATTAATAAGATATTAAGTAGAAGATGTAGTCCTAATATTATATAACTCTTTATTTTAAAAATATTATATAGATTCATACATTCATCAACATAATATTCTTTTTCTGTTTTTATACTCATACTAGACATTCCTATATCTAATTTGGATTTTTTATTAGTTATTTCATTAGTATTTTGCTCTATATAGAATTCTTCAAATTTATTTTCTGTATATGTCGAATCTAAATTTATTTTTACTCCTAAAAAGACTAACATTGCTATTATGGAAATTGCATTTATTAATACTAATCTTCTTATTAAATCTGATTCTGTTTTTGAAAATCGATTTGTTACAAATGTTATTGCTAAAAGAACTCCTAGTACAATTAAATGTGTATTTATAAATATTTTTTTTATACTTTCTATGGGATCAACAATATTGGTTTTATATGACATTAAAAATGCTATTGCTCCAACGATTAATATAATAAATGTGACTATCATTTGCATGATTACATAAGTATTATCTAGTGGAACATAACAATAATAATATCTTCCCCAAAAAAGTGGTACATCATGATACAATTCACTAAAGTCATTATCTTCTATACTATCCCTATCTATAGCTGGTCTTTCTCCCCTTCCCATAAATGACATATTTTATTCCCCCTTTCATTTTCAATAAAATTATATATTTTGTAAAAATTTCTGTCAATCATTAATAAACATTGTTATACAAAAATAATATTTTTGACATATTTTTGTAATATGACAAATGGGACTGGTTCTTTTTTGTCCTTGTACAAAAAAGAACCAGTCCCATTTGTCCATTTGGCATAATTAACATTGTCACTATATTTCCATTTGACTTCCTAAGAAAGTAGCTGCTGATTGAGCAAGTTTTGTCTCAACTTCATCCATTTTCACATTTGCTTCTTTAGATAACAATATAACACTTCCTATTGTATCTCCATTAGAGATTATAGGATAAACTACTTGTGAATTATTCTTTTTATCGTTTTTATCATTTTTGGTAATAGGCATAGAAATATCTTTATTTTCTTTACTTGTATAAACTTCTTTATCTTCCATTATTTGTTCTATTTCATCACTTACACTTTGTTCTAAATATTCTTTTTTAGAACCTCCTGAAACTGCAATTATAGTATCTTTATCTGTTATAAAAGCAATATGTCCAGTAGTTTTGGATAATGTCTCTGCATATTCTGTCGCAAATTCTGTAAGTTCCCCTATAGGTGAATATTTTTTCAAGATAATTTCTCCATCTTTATCTGTAAATATTTCTAATGGATCACCTTCCTTTATTCTCAAGGTTTTTCTTATTTCTTTTGGAATTACTACTCTTCCTAAATCATCTATTCTTCTTACAACACCTGTTGCTTTCATTTAACTTTTCCTCCTTAAAATTGTTTTATAATTTTATTATGACAAATAAGGAAAAATTTATACATAATTGTAAAAAAATAAAACACATATTAATGTGCTTTATTTTTTTATCTCTTCGATATTATTTATTTCTTTTTGATTTTTTCCTTTAAACCAATTTTTAATTCCACCAAAAGAATTTCTTTGATTTGAAACTTCATTTACTTGATTTTCTACTTTTTTTCTATTTGGTGCAAAATGTATTTTTATAGGTGCTGCTAAATCAATTTCTTGAAATAAGAAATTTTTAATTTTTGACCATATCCCTTGTTTTACTAAAGCTTGTTCTTTTGCTATTGGTTGAAAAATTGTACTATTGTTTTCTGTTACAGTTTGATTTTCTTTTTGTTGATTTATCTCAAAACTCCCAAATACATTATTAGTACCTATATTTTCAGCATTCTCACCGAAATATGATGTATTGTCTATTTCAATATTATTGTTGTTTTCATTATTATCATTATTGGTTTTGTTGTTGTTTTCAAATTGTACTCCACCAAATACTCCTTTTAATTCATTTATATCAGCCATATCTTCCTCCTTTGTAATTTTACATTTAAGTTAATCTATATTTTTTATACTACAAATCTAAAAATTAATCAATAGATATTTATAAATTTAATTATTACTTTTTCATGACACTTTTGTTACATTTGTATTACATGATTTATACATTTATCTTCCATTTAGGCACATATTGTTTTTCATTTAGTCCTAATTCTTGTATGTATCCATTATCTAATTCTAATTTGTATAAATAATTTTCCATTCTTTTATATTCTTTTGTTGTTAATTTTCTGTTTATATCTTCAAAACCTTTTGCTTTATATGTTGGAAAATATTGTGCCATCACACTTACAAATATTTCTTTTGGAAAATTATTTTTTATCCACTTTAAAACTTTTTTACTATTTTCTAAATGGTTAGGAAGTATTAGATGCCTTATAATTAGCCCTTTTTTAGCTATTCCGTTTTCTCCATATTTAATATTTCCTACTTGCCTATACATTTCTTTTATTGCTGTTGTTGCAACTTCAAAATAATTATCAATATTTGAATATTTTTTTGCTAATTCATTTTCAGCATATTTTAAATCTGGCAAATATATATCTATATAGTTTTCAAGTAATTTTAACGTTTCTATATTTTCATATCCATTTGAATTATATATTATTGGGATTGTTAATCCTTTTTTCTTTGCTATTTTTATAGCTTCTATTATTTGGATAGCATAACTTGTTGGTGATACTAAATTAATATTATTTACCCCTTTTGATTGTTGTTCTAAAAAAATCTCTGATAATCTTTCTATTGTAATTTCTTTTCCATAACCTAATTGACTAATTTCATAATTTTGACAAAACACACATTTTAAATTGCAATTAGAAAAAAATACTGTTCCAGAGCCATTTGTTTTGCTAATACATGGTTCTTCAAATTCATGAACCGAAGCCATAGCTACTTTTACAGTATCTTTTGATTTACATTTACCTATTTGCTTATTTGTTCTATCAATTCTACATTTATGTGGACAAACTTCACATTTTTTTAATAAGTCTAAATTTGTTTCCATTTTTCGTATTCTTCTTTTATTTTTTCAAGTACTTCTTCTGGTTTTAAATTTCCTGTATCTAACACAAAATCATAATTTGACATGTCATCTCTATGAACATTATATAACTTATAGTATCTGGCTAAATCATTTTTAGTTCTTCTTATCATATCTTCTTTTTGTGCCTCTAATGTTGGTAAGTTCTCAGATCTTTTTCTGTTTGGATCCGCAAATGCTCTTTTTGCTGCTATATCTATATCTACTCTTAAATATACTTTAAATGATTCTGGTACGGCATACCATCCCATTTTAGCATCTATTACTATATTTTTATGTGTATTTGCATATTCAGTAGCACTTTTTTCAATTTGCATATCAACTTCTGGATGATCTTCTATGTATTCCCCAAATTCTGTTACCGACATTCCTCTTTCGATTGCCATCTTTCTGAAAGACTCACCATTTCTATATAGATTATAATTTAGCTCTTCTGCTAACATTTTAGATACTGTACTTTGCCCACTTGCTAAGTCTCCTGTTATTGAAATTACATCTTTTCTTTTCATATTTTATTTTTTATTTCTCCCTCTATTTTTTATTTATTTTCTTATTCTTCTTCCTCTTCTTCCTCTTCTTCCTCTTTTTGTTCTTCTTTTTTCTCTTCCTCAATTTCAGTTTCACTTTCACTTTCTTGTTCATTCTCTAGTTCTTCACAAATAAATACTTTTCCCTCATTTATTTCATTGGCTGCAATTGTTACAGGTGATTCTTCTTCTACATCTGTTAACTTTTTATCTCCATTCGCTATTTGTCTTGCTCGTCTTGATGTTGCTATTACTAATGCAAATCTATTTTCTGCGTGCTCTAAAAGTTCGTTTACAGTTGGTTTTACTATCATAAATTCCTCCTAAAATATAATTTATATTATATAAAATTATTCTTGTGGTATATCTTTATCAATTCTTCCTGCTATTGTTTCTGCTTGAACTGCAGATAGCACTATATGGTCAGAATTCATTATAATAACTGCTCTTGTTTTTCTTCCAAATGTTGCATCTATTGCTGTTCCATTATCTTTTGCTTCTTGCACCATTCTTTTTATAGGTGCTGAATCTGGGCTAACTATAGCTATTATTTTGTCTGCTGCTATTGTATTTCCAAAACCAATATTTACTAATTTCATTTCCATTCCTCCCATTTTTTAATTCTTCTATATTTTACCACTTTTTCCTTATAAAGTCTAGTAAAAAGCTATATTTTTAGTATTTTATTTATTTTTTCTTTTTTTTGCTTCTTTTTTTATTGGATTGTTATTTACAATCTCATGTATATCACTTAAACTTTTTAGGTATTCTCTTTTCCCTTCTGTGTAAACAATTATAGATTTCAATATGTAATATATTAAAACAGCATATGTAGAAAATAATATATATGATTGAAAAGATAAATTGCTTCTGCTAATTACATACCAAATAGTTAATGTATGAAATGCAATTACTAATATCTCTATCCCATTTATAGCTAATTTTCCATTGTCTTTATGATATGCTACTTCAAATAGTAATATACTAAGAAATAATAGCACTATACTAGAGATACTGGTTATTAGTGTTATTAGGTTTTCATTTGTTGTTATATATGTAATATTTATTAAATTAAAATAAAAAATTATTAGTACTAAAATTATTAAATTTTTAAATATTTTTCTTAGGATTGTTTTATTGTTATTTTCTTCCATTATTTTATTTAAAATCCTCTCTTAATCTAAATAAAGTAGAATGGCATGCCCTTCTACTCTAGTGTATTTTTTTTATTTATTTTGGTGACCCCTACGGGAATCGAACCCATGATTCCACCTTGAGAGGGTGGCGTCTTAACCGCTTGACCAAGGGGCCAAAAAATGTTATTTATTATTTATAACATTTTTTTTCAATTTAGTCAACCATTTTTTATGATTTTTGTCTTTTCTTTACTTCTATATCTCCAAATAGCTCATTTTGTTCTGTTTGAACTTTTTCTCTTTTTGATAATTCCAAAAGTCCTGAAAAAGCTGTTACAACTTCTTGTTTGTTATGTTTTTGAATCGAAAATAATTTATTAAATACAAAACTCTTATTTTTTATTAGTTCTCTAAATATTTCTTTTACTTTACTTACTACAGTATAAGTATCTGTTACTGCTATTTTTTCTATATTATCAGCATTTTCATTTACTTTTTCTTTATTTTTATTCCATAATTTTTCATATAAGGTTGGAATAATATTTTTTTCATATTCGTCTTCCAATTTTTGCTTTGGAAGATCAATATCTTCTGGTAATTTATAAAATCGATTTGAATATATATTAAAGTTTTGTCTTAATTTTACAGTAATATCTTTATATTTTTTATATTCTATTATTCTTCTTATAAGTTCATCTTCTGAAATCTCTTCTTCTTCTTGATCTTTTCCTGGAAGTAATTTCTTTGATTTTATATATAAAAGAGTTGATGCCAAACTTAAAAACTCACTTGCAATTTCTAAATTTAACTCTTTTGCTTTATTTAAATATTCTATATATTGATCTGTTATTTCATCTAATTTTATATCATATATATCCATTTTGTTTTTTTCTATTAAATTACATAACAAATCCAGCGGTCCTTGAAAATTATCTAGCTTTATTGCATATTTTTGTGTTTCTAGAGTTAATATATTTGACATCTTTTCCTCCTTATTCTTCATGATTTGAATTTTGTTCGTCTTTTTTTGTTAATTCCATATATTCTTCTTCTTTTTCATGCTCATCTTCATTTATATCTTGTCTTTTTTCTCTCATTTCATTCATAGCTAAATTTATTCTTCCTTGATGATCTATATCTATTACTTTTACTGTTACTTTTTCTCCTACTTGAATATAGTCTTCTACTCTTCTTATATGTTCATTAGCTATTTTAGATATATGAAGTAATCCTTCTTTGCCATTTCCTAGGTCTACAAATGCTCCATATGATGTTATTCTAGTTACTGGTCCATAGTAAATTCCTCCAACTTCTATTTCACGTACTATGTCTTCTATCATATCTAATGCATCATAAGCTTTTTCACTATTTTGACCATAGATAAATACTTGTCCATCTTCTTCTATATCTATCTTTACACCTGTTTCCTCTATTATTTTGTTTATTACTTTTCCCCCAGTTCCTATTACATCTTTTATTTTGTCTACTTTTATTTGTGTTGTTATTATTTTTGGCGCATATTCTGAAATCTCTTCTCTTGGTTCAGCAAGTACAGGTGCCATTATTTCGTTTAATATATACATACGAGCTTTTTTAGTTCTTTCAAATGCTTCTTTTATTATGTCATATGACAAACCATCTACTTTAATATCTACTTGTATTGCTGTAATTCCTTTTTCTGTTCCTCCAACTTTAAAGTCCATATCTCCAAAGAAGTCTTCTATTCCTTGAATGTCTGTTAACATTACATAGTTATCAGGATTTTCTGGGTCTGTTATTAGTCCTGTTGATATTCCTGCAACTGGTCTTTTTATTGGAACACCTGCATCCATTAATGATAATGTACTTGCACATATACTTCCTTGTGATGTTGATCCATTTGATGATAATATTTCAGATACAACTCTTATTGCATATGGAAATTCTTGTGATGTTGGAAGTACAGGAATTAGAGCTTTTTCTGCTAGTGCTCCATGTCCTATTTCACGTCTGCCTGGTCCACGAGAAGGTCTTGCTTCTCCTACTGAATAAGCAGGGAAATTATATTGATGCATATATCTTTTACTTGTTTCTGTATCTATTCCATCTAATTCTTGTTCTTCACTCATCATTCCAAGTGTTGTAACTGACATTACTTGTGTTAACCCTCTTGTAAATAATGCGCTTCCATGTACTCTTGGAAGTAATCCTACTTCACATGAAAGTGGTCTTATTTCATCTAATCCTCTTCCATCTACACGTTTATGCTCATAGAAAATCATGTCTCTTACAATTTTCTTTTCTAGTTTATATAAAGCTTCTCCAATATTTGCTTTATCTTCTTCTAGTTTTTCTTCTCCGAATTTTTCTTTATATTCTTCATTTACTTTTTCTGTTAATTTTGTAATATTATCATCTCTAACTTGTTTATCTTTTTCTGTTACTGCTGTTTTCATTGCTTCTGTGTAGTTTTCTGATAGATATTCATATATTTCTGGTATAACTGCAAATGATTTATATTCAAATTTTGGCTTTCCTATTTCTTCTTTCATTTTTGTAATAAATTCACATAATTTTTTTATTTCTACATGTGCAGCTTTTATTGCCTCTAACATAGTATCTTCCGGAATTTCATTTCCTCCGGCTTCTATCATAGCTATTTTGTCATGTGTTCCTGCAACTGTTAATGTTAGCTCACTTTTATTTCTTTGTTCTTCTGTTGGATTTATTATTATTTCATTATCTACTAAACCTACATTTACTGCTGCTGTTGGTCCACCAAATGGGATGTCAGAGATCGAAAGGGCACATGAAGCTCCTATCATTGCTACTACTTCTGGTGAATTATCTTGGTCTACTGAAAGAACTGTACAAACTATTACTACATCATTTCTAAAATCTTTTGGAAATAAAGGTCTAAGAGGTCTATCAATTGCTCTTGAAGTTAAAATTGCTTTATCTGATGGTTTTCCTTCTCTTTTTGTAAATGATCCTGGTATTTTTCCTACTGAGTATAATTTTTCCTCATAATCTACTGATAATGGAAAGAAGTCTATTCCTTCTCTTGGTTCTTTAGATGCTGTTACATTTACCATAACAACAGTATCTCCATATCTTACTAGTACACTTCCGTTACTTAATGCTGCCATTTTTCCTGTTTCTATACTTAGCTTTCTGCCTGCTAATTCTGTTTCATAAATTTTAAACATAAAATCTCTCCTTTTCATACTAATTTTTTACTTTTGACACCACGAAATTTAATTTTTTTGAATTAAAAGTTTTAAGTTTATTATTAGTATGTAACCTCTATAATATGTTTTTTTAAAAAACATATTATACAAGCTACACTTACTAATATATAAACTCTAAAAATAGGGGCAACATTCCAAAAAGCTGCCCCTAAAAATTATTTTCTTAATCCTAAATTTTTAACTATTTCTCTATATCTGTTTACATCTTTTTTAGCTAAATAGTTTAATAGATTTCTTCTTTTACCTACCATTTTTAAAAGTCCTCTTCTTGAGTGATTGTCTTTTTTGTGAACTTTTAAATGTTCAGTTAATTCATTGATTCTTTCTGTTAAAAGAGCTACTTGAACTTCTGGTGATCCAGTATCATTATCTCCTCTTTTATATTTTTCAATAATTTCGGCCTTTGCTTCTTTTGATATCATTTTTTACACCTCCTATTTTTCTATACTCCTTAAACCTGGTTTTAAATCGGGTGTCTTAATTTATTAACTAAGTTTAAGGAAATCTTTAACATTACTTATTTTACTACATAAATTCAGTTTTGGCAATAGTTTTTGCACAATTTCCCAAAATAAGTTAATTCATTTGAACTTTTCCCACAATATCATTTACATCATCAATATTATGTTTTTCTAAATATTTTTCTATTCCTGCTACAGTTTTTGGTGCTGTATATGGATCAATAAAATTCCCACAACCTATAGAAATTGCCTTTGCACCCGCAAGCATAAATTCTATTGCATCTTCTCCATTTGTTATTCCACCTAATCCCATAACAGGAATTTTTACAGCATTTGCTATTTGGTATACCATCCTAACTGCTACTGGTTTTATGGCAGGTCCAGAAAGTCCTCCTGTGTTATTTGCAAGAACTGGTTTTCTTGTTTCGATATCAATTTTCATTGCTAATAATGTATTTATTGCAGAAATAGCATCTGCTCCTCCATCTTCTGCCCCTTTTGCAATTCCTGCTATATCTGTTACATTAGGCGTCAATTTTACTATTAATGGTTTATCTAACACTTTTCTTACTGCTGATGTAACCTCTTTTACTCCTTCATATGTATTGCCAAAAGCCATACATCCTTCTTTTACATTCGGACAAGATAAATTTAATTCTACCCCATCTATATCTAACCCATTTAATATTTTACACAATTCAACATATTCATCTATTGAACTTCCACAAGCATTTACAATTATTTTTGTATCATATTTTCTTAAAAATGGTAAATCATATTTTGCAAAATATTCTACTCCTGGGTTTTGTAGTCCTATACTATTTATCATTCCAGCTGCTGTTTCACATACTCTAGATGGTTTATTTCCATTTTTTGGTTTTAAAGATGTTCCTTTAGTTATAACAGCTCCTATTTTTCCTAAATCATAAAAATCACTATATTCTCTTCCATATCCAAATGTTCCTGATGCTACTGTAACTGGATTTTTTAATTTTATACCTGCAAAATCTACTTCTAAATTCATTTTTCAACTCTCCTTATATTCTTTTTTCTCATTGGGGACAGACCCTTTCGCAAAAGTGTCTGTCCCTTTTGCGAAATTAAAATTCAACATAAGTTGCATCAAATACTGGTCCTGCTTTACATACCCCAACATATTCTGGGTTCTCTGCTGGTGAACTTGCTATTTTTACAGAGCAACCTACACATACTCCCATTCCGCATCCCATTTTTTCTTCTAAAGATACTTGGCAAGGAATGTTTTTTTCTACCGCTAAGGCTTTTACAGCTCTTAACATTGGCAATGGACCACAAGCATAAATACTATCTATTTTTCCATTTTCAATATCTTCTTTTAAGAAATTAATGGCAAAACCATTTTTTCCATAACTTCCATCATCTGTTGCTAAACAAAGTTCATCTGATACTTGCTCAAATTCTTTTTCTAATAACACAAAATCTTTATTTCTATAACCTAAATAGGTAGTTACATTTTTCCCATCTTTTTTTGCTTCTTTTGCAAGTTCATATAGTGGAAATACTCCTATTCCTCCCCCGATTATTGCTAAATTTTGATATTTAGAATAGTCAAATATACCAAATCCTAGAGGTCCTACTATATCAATATCATCTCCTACTTGTTTTTGAGTAAGTAATTTAGTTCCTTTACCTTTTACTTGGAATATAAATTCTAGAATTCCTTTTTCTTTATCCATGTTGTATATACTAATTGGTCTTCTTAAAAATGGTTCAACTTGATCTGTTACTCTTATTTCTAAAAATTGACCTGGTTTGGCCTGGTCTGTGATTTCTTTTGCTGCTACACTAAATTTAAAAATATCGTGTTTTAATTGGTTTACTTGTACTAATTTTGCTTGTATTTGCACTTTTGGCATGTTTTTTCCTCCTTTATTTTTATATTATTATTGTATAGCTTGATTTAACTCATCTCTCATTCTTATTGCTTCTTGCCTTGTAGCTTCTGCATATTGCTCTTCTGTAAATTTATCTTTCCACATTTCAGCTTTATATGCTCCCATTAGACTTCTAGTAGCATTGACAATTCCTCCTAGTCCATTTTCATCAAATCCAAGTGCTATGTCTTCTGCTTTCCCACCTTGTGCTCCATAACCTGGAATTAGGAAAAATGTATGTGGTGCTAATTTTCTTAATTCTTTTAGTTGTTCTGGGTAGGTTGCTCCTACTACTGCTGAAATACTACTATATCCATATTTTCCAATTAAGTCTTTGCCCCATTCTTCAACTAATGTTGCTACTTGTTCATAAACTTTTTTTCCATTTTCTAATTTTAAATCTTGAAGTTCTCCTGATGATTTATTTGATGTCTTAACTAATATAAATGCTCCTTTATTATATTTTTTACAGTCTTCTATAAAAGGCTTTACACAATCCGTACCCATATAAGGATTTAATGTTATAAAATCAACATCATATACACTTTCGTTTTTATCGTCTATCGGTGTTTTTCCTAAAAATGCATTTGAATAACCTTTAGATGTTGATCCTATATCACCTCTTTTTGCATCTGCCATCACTATCATGCCTTTTGATACTGCATAGTTCTTTACTTCTTGAAAAGCTTTTAATCCTTCCGGTCCTAACATTTCAAAATATGCCAGTTGTAATTTTACAGCTGGAATTATATCATATGTACTATCTATCAATGAATTACAAAATTCTACACTTGCTTTTGCATAGCCTGATAAATCTTTAGTATATTTTGATTTTACACAGTTTGGTATAATTTCATAACGAGGATCCAATCCTATTACTGTTGGGTTGTTTGTTTGTTTTATTTTTTCTATTAGTCTATCCATCATATTTTTTTTCATCTTTCCAACTTCCTCTCTTTTTATTTTTCGACGTTATTGTATCATAAAATAATATAATATGCAATGAACAAAAAATTTAATTTTTTCAATATAAATTAAGAGAGTAACCTATAAATGAACTGTTACTTTAAATGTGAACAGGTCATATAGGAACCCTCTTAAAAATAGATTTGTTCAATTTTTACTTTAACTCACTTCTTTTATTATGTCTAATTTAGTTTGAGTTTCTATGTCCATAACTAATTCTTTTGATTTTGCTAATTTTATTAAATAATCTAATTTAGCTTGATTAGCCTTTATATTATATGAATAATAATCAATTAACTCGTCTTCTGCAAATTCAAAATTTTTATGAGCTTGTTTCAAATTTTCCCTTGTTTTTAAAATGCTTTGAATTAATTCATTATTTTTTTCTTCTTCATTTTTCTCTGTAATACTAGTCTCTTTATAATATTCTTCTTCCATGAATTCACCTACCTTTTTACTACTAATATATTCAAATTTAGTAATTTTATTCCGTCATGGTTATTATTTACAGTTATTTCAGAATTATAACTCTTTTGTTCCAATTCATAACTCAGAGAAGGAGGACTGGATGAAAACTTCAGCCAACCCGTTAGATTGAAATGAAATATAGAATTTCTTAATATAGAAAATGAGGAATGTTCACGCACGAAAATTATATATTTATATTTTTTTAGAAATTTCTCGGTTCAATACGTGCTTTAGCCATTCTAAATATAAAATAAACGAGCCTCTCGCTACATACTTCGCGCTTCCTCATTTACTTTATATTAAGAATGGCTACAAGCACTTCAATCACATTCATAATTTCTAAAAAAATATAAATATATAATTTCACGAAGCTGAGTGAAAGAGGCGCATTTTCTATATTTAGAAATTCTTATTGAATGTAATGATAAGGGTTGGCTGAAGTTTTCATCCAGTCCTCCTTCTCTGAGTTATGAATTGTAACACTTTTTTGACATTTTTTGTTTTTTATCTTATTAAATGCTTGATATATCTAGATAAATACTATATAATAACAAATATTAAAAGAAAGGACGGGTATAATTATGATAGATATAAAATTTTTAAGAGAACATCCAGATATTGTAAAAGAAAATATCAAGAAAAAATTTCAAGATCAAAAATTGATATTGGTTGATGAAGTACTTGATTTAGATAAAAAATATCGTGAGTCTAAATTAAATGGTGACAATTTACGTAGTGAAAGAAAATCTTTAAGTAATCAAATTGGTAATTTAATGAAATCTGGAGAAAAACTTCAAGCTGAAGAAATAAAGCAAAAAGTTCAAGAACTTAATGAAAGATTAGAGAAAAATGAAGTTTTAGAAGATGAACTTGCTGAAGAAATTAATTCTAGAATGATGAAAATTCCAAATATTATCCATGAATCTGTTCCAATTGGAGAAGACGATAGTAAAAATGTGGAAATACAAAAATTTGGAGATCCTGTTGTCCCTGATTATGAAATTCCTTATCATGGAGAAATTATGGAATCTTTGGGTGGATTAGATCTAGATAGTGCACGCCGTGTTTCAGGTCAAGGTTTTTATTATTTGATTGGAGATATTGCAAGACTTCATTCTGCAGTTCTTACATATGCAAGAGATTTTATGATTAATAAAGGATTTACTTATTGCATTCCTCCTTATATGATTCGTTCAAATGTTGTAACTGGTGTTATGAGTTTTGAAGAGATGGATGCTATGATGTACAAAATTGAAGGTGAAGATCTATATTTAATTGGTACTTCTGAACATTCTATGATTGGTAAATTTAAAGATCAAATTTTAGATAAATCTAAAATGCCTTATACTATGACTTCTTACTCTCCTTGTTTTAGAAAAGAAAAAGGTGCTCATGGTATAGAAGAACGTGGTGTTTACCGTATACATCAATTTGAAAAACAAGAAATGATCGTTGTTTGTGAGCCTGAGGATAGCTGGAATTGGTATGATAAAATGTGGTCATATACTGTTGAATTTTTTAGAAGTATGAATATTCCTGTTAGAACTCTTGAATGTTGTAGTGGAGATTTAGCAGATCTTAAAGCAAAGTCTTGTGATGTTGAGGCTTGGTCTCCTCGTCAAAAGAAATACTTTGAAGTTGGAAGTTGCTCTAACTTAACAGATGCTCAAGCTCGTAGACTTGGTATTAGAATTAAAGGTGAAAAAGAAAATTATTTTGCACATACTTTAAATAATACTGTTGTTGCTCCACCAAGAATGCTTATAGCTATTATGGAAAACAACTATCAACCTGATGGAAGTGTTATTATTCCAGAAGTTCTTAGACCTTATATGGGCGGTTTAGGCAAAATTTGTAAAAAATAACATTTTATGATAAAATAATATTGTAACTTGTAAATCAAGCAATCTTGAAAGGAGGATGCGAATGCATTACCTCGAAAAACAGTATAAGGAGTTGTGCGAAAACTTTTATATTTGCTCTAAAAATGTTGAGAGCAAATCAGAAATCGTACGGACTCCTAATGGCGGCCAGATGATTTCTGCCAATTGCCTACTTGACGGAGTTGATCAGAAAGGTAACCCGTTTAAGTTGGACTTGCTTGAAAAATCCAACATAGCATATGTTGGAAAGCCGGGAACTGCTGAGGCAGGAGTCATCTATCCAGATGACCAGTTACTGGATGCTATCGGCAAGGTAGATCCTAAAAACTTACCTCCTCCTTAAGGAGGTTTTCGGCTGAAGGTAACTCCGCAAGGAGTTACCTTTATTGATTTATTTTGAAAGGAATTTTAATTATGATAGTTAAAAACCCACAATTTGAAATATCGGCAGTTAGCCCTAATCAATATCCGAAAAATGATTTACCAGAAATTGTTTTAGTTGGAAAATCAAATGTTGGAAAATCAAGTTTTATAAATACAATGATAAATAGAAAACGTTTAGCTCGTACAAGTTCAGAGCCTGGTAAAACTAGACAAATTAATTTTTATAATATTGATGAAAAATTTTATTTTGTAGACCTTCCTGGATACGGCTATAGTAAAATGTCTAAGACAGAACAAGCAAAAGTTGGTAATTTTATAGAAGAATATTTATTTCATAGAGACAAAATTTCTCTAATTATATTTTTAATAGATATAAGGCATTCTCCAACAGCTAATGATAAACTTATGTACAATTATATTATCAGTTCTAAAAGACCTTTTATCATTTTAGCTAACAAGGCTGATAAAATTGCACCTACTAAAGTAGCAGGCACAACAAAATCTTTACAAAAAGAAATAAATCCTTTAATGGATTCTATAATGCTTCCATTTTCTTCTGAAAAGAAAATTTATTCAGATGATGTATGGGATATTATAGAAAAATACATTTAATTTCGCAAAAGGGACAGACCCTTTTGCGAAAGGGTCTGTCCTCAATGAGAAAAATTTTTCAAAAGGGTCTGTCCCCAATGAGAAATTTTTCTAATTCTTTTATTTTATCTCTTAATTCTGCTGCCTTTTCAAATTCCATTTTACTTGCATATTCTAACATTTCATCTGTTAATCTATTTATTGTAGCTTTTATATCTTCACCATTTTCATTTTTAAATTCTACTTCTATGTCTTCAGTTTGTACTGCCCTTATAGCATCTCTTACAGATTTGTTTATAGTTTTAGGTATGATTCCATTTTTTTCGTTATATTCAGTTTGAATTTTACGTCTTCTATTTGTTTCTGATATAGCTTTTTCCATAGATTCTGTTAATTCATCTGCATACATTATAACTGTCCCATCTGTATTTCTAGCCGCTCTTCCTATTGTTTGAATTAATGAACGTTCTGAACGTAAAAATCCTTCT
Source organism: uncultured Clostridia bacterium (assembly GCA_944386695.1). GTDB lineage: Bacteria > Bacillota > Clostridia > TANB77 > CAG-508 > CAG-269. Next base: position 48,079 of record CALXCB010000002.1, read on the forward strand.
TTATCTGCATCTAATATTGCAACTAATGATACCTCTGGAATATCTAATCCTTCTCTTAATAAATTGATTCCTACTAAAACATCAAATTCTCCTAACCTTAAATTTCTTATTATTTCCATTCTTTCTAATGCTTTTGTATCTGAATGCATGTAATTTACTTTTACATCTAAACTTTTTAAATATTCTGTTAAATCTTCTGCCATCTTTTTTGTCAATGTTGTAACTAGAACTCTTTCTTTTTTGGCTACCCTTATTCTTATTTGCTCTAATAAATCGTCAACTTGATTTGTTACTGGTTTTACTTCAATTTTAGGATCTAAAAGTCCTGTTGGTCTTATTATTTGTTCTACGACATTTTCCTTACTATGTTCTTTTTCATATTCAGCAGGTGTTGCACTTACAAAAACCACTTGATTAATTCTTTCCTCAAATTCATTAAATTTAAGTGGTCTATTATCATATGCTGATGGAAGTCTAAAACCATATTTTACAAGTGAATCTTTTCTGGATTTGTCTCCATTATACATTGCTCTTACTTGTGGAATTGTAGCATGTGATTCGTCAATTAATAGCAAAAAATCTTTTGGAAAGTAATCAAATAATGTATATGGTGGCGAACCTGCAGGCCTACCACTCATATGTCTTGAGTAATTTTCGATTCCTTGACAAAATCCTGTTTCTTTCATCATCTCTATATCAAAATTTGTTCTTTCTTCTATACGTTGAGCTTCTATTAACTTGTTTTGCGATTTAAAATACTGTATTCTCTCTTCTAGTTCTTCTTCTATTGTTACAATTGCTCTTTCCATTTTATCTTTACTTGTTACATATTGTGAAGCTGGTGGTATTAGAACATGGGTTCTAGTACCTATGGGTTTTCCTGTTAGTGGATTTATCTCAGATATTTTTTCTATTTCATCTCCCCAAAACTCCACTCTTATTGCCGCTTCACTTTGTGATGATGGGTAAATCTCTAAGATATCTCCTTTAGCTCTAAATGTTCCTCTTTTAAAATCTATTTCATTTCTGGAATATTGCATTGTTACTAGTTTTTTCATTATAGAATCTCTTGATTTTTCTTGACCTGGTCTTATAGATAACATCATTTCTTGATAATCTATAGGGTCTCCTAATCCATATATGCAAGATACTGAAGCAACAACTATTACATCTCTTGTCTCAAACAAAGATAGTGTTGCTGAATGGCGAAGTTTATCTATTTCGTCATTTATTGAAGCATCTTTTTCTATATAAGTATCAGAGCTCGCTATATAACTTTCTGGTTGGTAGTAATCATAATATGACACAAAATATTCAACTCTATTTTCTGGAAAAAACTCTTTAAATTCTGAATATAATTGTCCAGCTAAAGTTTTATTATGTGCTAAGACAAGAGTTGGTTTTTGTACCTTCTCTATTATATTTGCCATTGTAAATGTTTTTCCGAGAGCCTGTAACTCCTAGAAGTGTTTGATATTTCTTGCCTTGTTTTATTCCATTTGATAGATATTCTATTGCTTGTGGCTGATCTCCTGTTGGCTTATATTCTGAATGTAATTTAAACATTCTTTGCCTCCTAACTTTTTTCATATAATAGACATTTATTTTAATATATTTTCTGCTAATCTTTCAAGCTCTTTTATTGTATCTTGATTAGTTGTTGTTTTTATAGTTACTTGTGGTCCTACAACTGTAATATTTTTCATGCCACCTATTATTTCTAGCATTGTTTTAGCAGCTGATGGCGCCCAAGTACCATTTTCAATAATAGCAATTTTTCTATTTTGATAGTTTTTATCTTTTATTAATCTTAAAAATTGTTCCATTGGAGGGAATACTCCTGCATTATAACTAGATGCTGCAAGTACAATTTTATCATATCTAAATGCATCTTCTATACATTCTGCCATATCTTCTCTTGATAAATCTGAAACTACTACTTTTTTTGCACCTTTTTCTTTTAAAATTTTAGCCATTTCTCTAGCCGCATTTGCAGTATTACCATGAATAGATGCATATGCTATAAATACACCATCATCTTCAGGTTCATATTTACTCCAAACATCATATTTATTTATATAATATGATAAATTTTCTTTTAATATTGGACCATGTAAAGGACATATCATTTTTATATCTAAGTTTGCTACTTTTTTTAACAAAGCTTGTACTTGAACACCATACTTTCCAACAATATTGAAATAATATCTTCTTGCTTCACAATCCCATTCTTCATCTGTGTCTAAAGCTCCGAATTTCCCAAAGCCATCTGCCGTAAATAAAATTTTATTATTTTCCTCATAAGTCACCATTACTTCTGGCCAATGTACCATTGGCGCCATATAGAATTTTAGTATGTGATTTCCAGTTGATATTGTGTCTCCTTCTTTTACTTCAATTTTTCTTTCTTCCAAATTCGGAATATCAAAAAATTGTGGTAAAAATGCAAATGTCTTATTATTTCCTATTAATTTCATATCTGGATATTTTTCGCAAAGTAATGCTATATTAGAAGAATGGTCTGGTTCTAAATGAGAAATTACTAAATAATCTACTTTTTCTCCTTCTAATGCTTCTTCTAAATTCTTAATCCATTGACTAGTCTTTCTTTTATCAACAGTATCCATTACAACATTTTTTTCATCTTTAATTAAGTACGAATTATATGATATTCCATTTGGAATTATATATTGGCTTTCAAATAAATCTAAATCTTTGTCATCTACCCCGATATATTTAATATTCTCTTTTACTATTACCTTTTCCATCTAGGTGTTTACCTCCTTTTATAAAAAAAATCCCTTATTAGTATGTTAACATCATTTAATTATTAAACTATCTAATTAAATCTACTACATTATTCTTTCTTTTAAATTGCTCATACTCACCATAAACCTTTAAAAATTCAGTAGCATATCTACGAGCATATGAACTTTTGAAATTATCTCTTTGATTTGTTAAATAATATTCCAATTTACCAGGATTAACCCAATATGGTTTAGAACCACGCTCTTTTTCTCTTGGTGTTAACTTCATTTTTGTATAATCAAAATCTTGTTGAATTGTTACTAAATAAAAACTTGTAATTGTTTTTTTTATTATGTTTTCTCCTTCTTCATTAGTCGACTGATACTCTATTTCATTTTGAAAAAACGGACCTTCTATATTTTTAAATTCTATTTCTATACCTGTTTCTTCTAATATTTCCCTTCTAAGAGTCTCTTCGTAAGTCTCTCCTTCATCTAATTTTCCCCCAGGTAACATAAAAGCTCCACTTTTTTTAGCCTTAATGACTGCTATTTTGCCTTCCCTAACTAACACAGCTCGAACTTTCCTAGTGTTTTTAATTTCCATTTTTACTCCCTTTCCTTTCCGAAAGCATAAATTGGTTCAAAACTCTTTTTTCGTTTAATTCATAAACTAATCATCCATTACAATCTTTTCTATAACTGGTTGGTTCTCTTTTAAAACTGTTCCATTATCATCTTCTACTTGAATATTTTCACATATTTTATCAACAACATCTATTCCATCTGTAACTCGTCCAAATCCTGCATATTGCCCATCTAAAAATGTACTATCTTCATGTACAATGAAGAATTGCGAACTTGCACTATCATAATCTTGTGCTCTTGCCATTGATATTACCCCTCTTGTATGAGATATATCATTTTTAACACCATTTAATTCAAATTCTCCTTTTATTTCTTCATCACTTCCACCTGTTCCATCTCCTAATGGATCTCCACCTTGAATCATAAATCCAGATATAATTCTATGGAATGTTAGTCCATCATAAAATCCTTCATTTACTAATTTTGCAAAATTTGAAACTGTTATTGGTGCTGCATCAGCATTTAATTCTAATTTTATTGTTCCATAGTCTTTTACTTCTATTGTTGCATGATGTATTCCAGAACTATACATATCATCTTCCTCCTTATTTTCTTCTCTATTTTCGGAAATCTCATTTGTTTGAGAACTTGTATTCTCCTTTGAGTTCATAAATCCTATACATATTACCACACATATGATTATTATGCAAATTATTGCTATTACTAAAATTTTCTTATTCATTTTTTACCATCCTTTCTTTTTGCACATAGTTCTAAATTTTAATTTCTTTTCCCAGAAAAGTAGAATAAATATATACTTTATCTACTTTTCTATTTAATCCATTCTCTAATGCTTCTTTATATAGCATCAATTGTGCTTTATGCCTTTCAACTAAAATTTGTTCTCCACTGGCACCGAATGGACCGGTTCTTTTTGACACCGAGGAACCAAAAAGAACCGGTCCATTTGGTGCATTTGGTGCCAAAAAATCTGTTTTATAATCTAGAAGTATTAATTCATCATTTTTGTTTATATAATATAAATCTATAATTCCTTGCACTAATATATTTTCATCTTCAGTTGTTTCCATTACATCTTTAGCGGGTATATTAATATAAAAAGGCTCTTCTTTATGATATTCTTTTGCTTCTTTTAATTCTTGCCATATATTAGATTGTGTGAATTTTAATATAACATATGGATTAATTGCCTCTAGCCCTTTTTGTGTTATCATTTCTCTGGCTTTTAAATCTTCTATAAGATTTTTTATATCTTGCAAATTATAGTCTTTTCCAAATTCTAAATTTTTCATACATAAATGTACTAGTGTTCCTCTCTGAGCTGGTGTTATTTTTTCTTCTTCTGTTCCAACTAAAAATTTTGGTTTTGGAAACTCTAACATTTCTATCTCTTTTTCTTTCTTATCCTCGTCATTATCCACATTATCCGTTTTTTTGTTTTCATTATTTAATTCTTCTATTTCTTCTAAATCGTCTCTTTCACTAATTGTTTCTGTTTCATCTTCCAATTTTAGCGAGTACTTTATTTCTTTAATATTTTTATGAACGATATTTGTTACAGATTCTTTTGTTGGTATTTTTATCAAATCTTTGTATGGATATTCAAATACCAATTGATTTTTTAATTTTATAATTTCTTCTTCTTTTATATTTTTAGAATTTTCTTCTAATAGTTTGAATATATCTATATCTTGTTTTTCCTCTTCTTTTATACCTTTTAATATGTCTTGTCCTTTTAAAACATTTATTTCCATAATGTTTTTTGATTGTTCTGGATTATATAAAAATGTGAGTAAAATCCAATCTATATATTTTTTGTATTTTTTTAATAAATTTGAATTTATTTTTCCATTTTCTAGTTTGTATATGTCCACTAATTCCTTCATTTTTTCTTTTTCTTTATTAGAATCTTTTTTTATACCTGTGATATAAATTTTCTCTTTTGCCCTAGTTAAAGCAACATACAATATACGCATTTCTTCTGCTAAATTTTCTTCTAGTAACTTTTCTCTTAATGCTAATTTAGTAATTGTATCATATTTTATTTGCTTGTCATAATCGATATATTTCACGCCTATTCCAAGATCTTGATGTAATAAAATATCATTATTTAAGTCTTGCATATTGAAATTAGAACCTGTGCCTACTAAAAATACAATTGGAAATTCTAGTCCTTTGCTTTTGTGAATACTCATTATTCTTACTACATTTTCATTTTCTCCTATTAGTTTTGCAGCTCCTAAATCTCCACTTCCTAATTTTATTTTTTCTATGAAATTAATAAAGTTGAATAATCCCTTAAATGTCGCACTTTCATATTGCTTTGCTCTTTCAAAAAGCATTTTTAGGTTTGCTACTCTTAAGTTTCCATTTGGCATTAGAGCTACATAATTTAAAAATCCCGTTTTTTCATATATTGTCCAAATTAGTTCGTCCAAATCTAGAATTTGATTTTTTTGGCGAAAATCTTCTAATTTTTCTAAGAAATTTTCTATTTTTTCTTTTAATTCTTCTCTTACAGAAAGTTTAGATTTTAACATAGCTGTGTAAAAATCATCTTGATCATCACATAATCTTATTTCTAGTAAGTCATCATTTGTAAACATACCTATACTTGATAACATAATATGAACTAGCGGTATATCTTGGTATGGATTATCTATAATCTTTAATAAGTCCATAATTATTTGTATTTCATAAGATTCTAGATATTCTGATGAGGTATCTGAATATACATCGATATTTTGCAAAGTAAGTTCTTTTTCAAAAATATTTGCTTTATTTTTAGTTGAACGAAGTAATATTACTATATCTTTACATTCAATTTTACGAAATTTTTCTTTTTTGTTATCATAAACTTGAAAACTACTATCTAACAAGTCACGTATTTTTTTTGCTACAAATTTAGCTTCTAGTTCTATATCTTCTAATTTTTCCTGTTCTTCTTGATCTTCTTCTAAGCTATCATTTTGAATGTTACTTTGTATCTCACTTTCCTCTAACTTCTCTTCATCCTCTAGTGGGTCTAATATATCTATTTCTGAAATCAAGTTTTCTTTACTTTCTGGATATGCTGCACCTAAATTCAAATATTCTTCTTCTGTATATTCTATCTCTCCTAGTTCTTTTCCCATTATACTTTCAAAGATCATATTTGTAATTTCAAGTACATTTTCTCTACTTCTAAAATTTTTAAAAAGTTTGATTTTTAAGCCTTTTTCATTTGCTGTGTTTTCACTATAATTTTGATATTTATTTAAAAATAAATCTGGCATTGCTTGTCTAAATTTATAAATACTTTGCTTGACATCTCCTACCATAAAAATATTATTTCCTTTTGATATTGATGTTAATATATATTCTTGTACTAAGTTACTATCTTGATATTCATCTATTGCTATTTCTGCAAATTTTTCTTGATATTTTTTTGCAATATCAGAACTTTCTATTTTTTCATCATTTTCTTTTATTAGTATTTCAAGTGCTAAATGTTCAATGTCACTAAAATCTACTATGTTTTTTTCTTTTTTGCTTTTTTTGAATTTTTCATCAAAATCAAGGATTATTCTTTTTAATTTTACTAATATTTCATACATTTCCTGTAAATCTATATTTGCTTGCTCTGAATTTGATATGAAGATTTTATCTCTTTTATCAGTAAAATTCTTTTTTACTTTGTCTCTTATTTTTTTTGCATTATCTTTTTCTGGATTTGTTATTTTTCTAGATGATGGCCATTTTAAAAATTCTACTTGATTGGCTAAAAGATATGCTTTATCCCAATTTTCTAGATTTCCCAAAACCATTTCTAATTGTTGTATATCAGATGTTAGTATTTTTTCATATGATTCTAATTCTTTATCTACTGATAATCTTCTTTCTTCAGATTTTAGCTTTTTTATGTTATCTTCTAGTTCTTCTTTCATGCTTTCTAATAAAATCTTTCCCCAAACTGTTTTCGAGAAGTCTTGTTTGATATCTTTAATATTGAATTTTTCTATTTGGGTATCTAACCATTTTAAAGGAAATGGGTTTGATTCAATGTATGTGTATATTTTTAATATTAAGTCTTTTAGTGGAGTATCATCTCTATAAGATGTATAGGTTTTTATTAATTTTTCAAAATCAGCATCATGATTTTCGTATTTTTCTTCGAAAAGTGTTTCTAATACTTCTTGTTTTTGTAGATCTATTTCAGCAGTGTCAGCAATTCTGAAGTTCGGCGAAATTTCTATTTCGAAAAAATTATTTCTTATTACATCTAAACAGAATGAATCTATTGTGCATATACTTGCTTTATTTAATAATGTAATTTGTCTTTGCAAATGATTTATAGTTTCTTCATCTTGCTCTTCTTCATTATCTATTATTTTATATATTGCAGTTAAAATTCTTTCTCTCATTTCAGATGCTGCTGCATTGGTAAATGTTACGACTAAAAGTTTGTCTATATCTATTTTTTCTTTTATTATTTTATTGATAATTCTTTCAACAAGTACTGCTGTTTTTCCACTTCCTGCTGCTGCTGCAACTAAAATGTTGCTACCTTTTTCATATATTGCTTGAGATTGCTCCTTTGTCCAATTCATAAATTAAATCCTCTCTATTTCCTCTATTGATAATCCTGTAATTTCTGATATTTTTTTTATTTCAAAGCCCTCTTCTAAAAGCTTTTTAGCAATTTTTCTTTTTTCATTTTTTTCTCCTTGCTTTAGTCCTTCCTCTTTTCCTTGTTTCAATCCCTCTTCTTTTCCTTGTTTCAATCCCTCTTCTTTTCCTTGTTTTAATCCTTCTTCTTTTCCTTGTCTTAGTCCTTCTTCAGTTCCTTTAGCTTTTGCTGTTTCTAATGCTGAGTGCTCTTCTAGTTCTGACATTAATCTTATTTCTGCTAGTCTTTTTATTTCTTTATCTCCTGTTAAAACTTCGTAATCATCTAATGCTTCTTTTATTTCTTTATTTTCTTTTTTAGCCATTTCTAGTAAATCCCCCCTTTCCATATCTACAAATGCTAACCATTGATTTGCACTTTCTTTCATATTTGGTTTTTCTTTTCTAAATTTTTCTAATTCTATATAATAATATTTTACTAAATTATTTATTTCATATTCCTTATGTTTCTTTGCTACTCTTACTGTCTCTGTTATATATTCTGGTAATCCTGTTAATGTATAGTTTAATATTGCTATTACTATTACTTTTTTTAATTCTTCGTACCTTCCTTTTGGTTCTAATTGTTCTACAATTTTTTTACTGGCATAAAATGTAGTTCTTTCTTCTATATTTTTATTATCTCTTAACTGCATTTCGATGTTGACAATTTCTCCATCTTCCAATTCAACCTCTAAATCCAATATTCCATATTTCATTTCTTTTGTTAATTGCTCTAAACGAGCATCATGCATAACTTTTTTGATTTTTATATTTTCTTCTAAAATTGCACTTAAAAAGCTTTTTAAATATTTTTCGTTTCTACTGAAAAAAGCTTTAAATACAATATCATTTTTCATTGTTAATTTTTCTGTCATTAATATACCTCCTATTATAATTTGTTTTTTCTTATTTAGCAATATTTTTCAAAAAAATAATACATAATAAATAGAATATTGGGCATCACTTCCTTTCTACAAGATTTTATTTGCTTTGACTCAAAACTTTTAATTTAGAAATAAAAAATTAAATTTTTGTAATTAATTCAAATAGATTTAAAATCAATAAAAAATTAATTTGCATTTATAATAATAACATAAATAGAAAAAAATTACAATTGATTTTGCAATTTTTTCTATAAAACCCTATATTTCAACTATTATATCTACTCCTTTAAAATAAATTTTTGAGTAGTTTTGTTCTTTTAATTCTGCTGGTATTTCTTCTGTTTTCCCTTGATAAATTATGTTACCATTTTGTTTTATTATTATATTTAATAATCTTAATTCTTTTATTTTCATATTTAATCTTATTCCCTTCAAAAAAAATATATTTTATTGGTATATTATAATACTTATTTTGATTTGTTTCAAGATATTTATTTGCTTTATTTTTGCCCATTTAATAAAAAAAACGTTATCGCTTTTACACGATAACGCCCTTCTTTAACTTTTTTGCCAACTATAACAAGCCAGCAAGCCAAGTCAAGAAGTCTTGCAATTTTGTTGCAGCAGCCTCTTGCAGTGAAGGCCACATTGTAAAAGCAACTAAAATAGCTGCTATTACACATACTGCAGAAATTGCATTTGGGTGTTTCTTAAAAAGATCCACCCGGGTTGATACCTGCACTGCAATTGCTACAGTGACAAGTACCAGGAAGAGATTAAATAACATTCTCTTCCTCCTTTCTTTTGTTATGCTTTTGTCAACAAGTTACCCTTTTTATTATAACATTTTACACCTTAAAAATCAAATTTGATTTATTTTACATAAAATGATATAATAATAGTGTAGTTATAAACTTTGCTGAACAAAAGAAAGGAGGTGCCTTACTATGAAGGCACTTAAAAGACATCCGCGATCACGCGGATTTAATTGGAACTCGTTAAATTTTAAAAAAACAAAAATCCGATTCAACTTCAATCGGATATCAAAAAAGCAATGGCATTATATCGCTGTTACTATATTCTTAATGCTAGAGATAATAGCATTAGGAATATCCCTAATGCAAGGGACAGTCGAACTCATAATAGGCTTGCTCCTTAGTGCAGGAGCACTATTATGGTTCACTCAAAAAGAACAGACCCTTGCAGACAATATAGCTCAAGCTATATTGTCAATATTTTGGGGATTCTGGATTATAGGATATCTAAGCATATTCTCAATCCTGGAATTTGGCTTGTTCTTGTATTTGTTTATACAAAAAATAAGAACAACGCCAAAAGCAAACCCAATAACCAAAAGGTTAGGGAACGATGGGGTTGTATTAAAAAAAATACAACCAATATTCCCTTTACCAATAGAAATTCCGGCATTTTACCGGGAAATATACATTACAAAAAGTGGGACCTCCTACTCTTTTATAACTGTATATCTCGGCAAATTTGTTATACCGACAGATCTTTGCACCTGTTCGGGGGTAGACTTAGACAAGGTTGGGCTTCAAATCTTTAACTTTGAGCACGTAGTGCTCCTAACTAAGGAAGAAGAAGCTCTCCTTAAGATCTATCTGCCACAGGGAGAAGGTCTCGAGGTAAGGAATTTCTTAACAACACAAATAACTTGTGCTTGTACTGATAATAAGATTACAAGAAATCTTATTGAACCCAAACACAAGCACAAGCGAAAAAAAAGAAAGAGGGAATGAGAGTTCCAGTGAAAGGAACAACCACGGCAGATCTATTCCAACGTGGTTGATTCCTTTTTTGTTTTTATACCCCATTCAAAATTCTTTCAGCTAACTCCCTATTAACACCTTTAACCTCCATTAACTCTTCTATACTTGCCTTTTTAATCTTCTCAACACTTCCAAACCTCTTAAGCAAAGCCTTTTTCTTTGCATCACCAATACCTTTAATACCATCAAGTTCAGATTTAGTTAACTCTTTATCTCTAAGCTTTCTATGGTAAGTAATTGCTGTATCATGTACAGTATCTTGAAATAAAGTAATCAAATTAAATAAATTCTCTGAAATTTCAATTTCATTTCTTTCTTCATCCATCAAAGCTCTAGTCTGATGCTTATCATTTTTTACCATTCCAAAAATTTTAATATCCACACCAAATTTATCAACAGCTCTTCTAACTGCTCTAATTTGTGTAATACCACCATCTGCAAATATAGCATCTGGTAATCTTCCAAAACCTTTATCTTGTGGATTCTCTACCGAATGAGCTAATCTTCTAGTTATAACCTCTTCCATACATCTAGGGTCATCTTGACCCAAAACCGTTTTAATTTTAAATCTTCTAGACAAATTCTTTTTAATCACTCCATCTTCCATAACGCACATAGCTGCTACCATAAATTCTCCTGATATATTAGATATATCATAAGTCTCTATCTTTCTTGGTAATTTGTCCATCTTCAATTTATCTTTCAACTCTAGTAAAATAGCATTTTGTGTTTTCTCTTTATTATCTAATGTTACTTTACTATTTTTTTCAGCCATTTCTACAAACCTTAATTTTCCACCTCTTTTAGTACTATGTATAACCACTTTATGCGTAGTTTTGCTACTTAGCCATTCTTCTAATGCCTTTTCATCTTCCAACTCTTCTCTTATCATTATTTTATTTGGAATATTTAAATTATCCATATAATATTGTTTAATAAATCCAGATATAATCTCTTTATCTTCCATATCACCAAGATTATCAAAAAAATAATGCTCTCTTCCTATCATTTTACTACCACGAACAAAAAATATTTCTATACAAACCTCTAATTCTGACTTTGCCATACCTATTACATCAATATTATTTTCTGAAATATTAGAAACTTTCTGTTTTTGAGATGCTGTTTCAATTGCCATCATTCTATCTCTTATGTAAGCCGCTTCTTCAAAATTAAGTTTCTCTGATGCTTCTTTCATTTGATGTTTTAAATCTTTCAAGATTTTATCAGTCTTGCCTTCTAATAAGTCTATTATTTCATCAATTTGTTTTCTATAATCTTCTTTACTTATATTCCCTATACAAGGAGCCAAACATCTTTTAATATGGTAATTTAAACAAGCTCTTGTATTAGATTTAAAATTTCTACATTGCCTTATTTTATATTTTTGTTTTATAAAATTAACCATTTCCTTTGCAGCTCCAGGATTTGCATAAGGTCCAAAATACTTTGAACCGTCATTTATTACTCTTCTTGTTATGACAACATTTGGAAAATCAGACTTAACATCAATTTTTATATAAGGATATGTTTTATCATCTTTTAATAAAACATTATATTTAGGTCTATTCTTCTTTATCAAATTACATTCCAAAATTAATGCTTCTGCCTCATTACTAACTACAATATATTCAAAATGGTCTATCAAAGAAACCATTTTTAAGATTCTATCTGTCTTATTTGTTTTCCTAAAATAAGAACTAACTCTATTTTTCAAATTAACCGCTTTGCCAACATAGATAATATTATCATCTTTATCTTTCATCAAGTAAACACCAGGCTCTTTGGGCAACTTTTTAAGTTCTTCTTTTATATCAAACATACTTGCTCCTTTACATAATATTTTTCATTAGGGTCGTTTCTTTTTGCAAAAGGAAACGACCCTTTTGCAAAAAGAAACGACCCCAATGAGAAAAAATTAATCTATTTTTCCTATATATGGTAAATTTCTATATTTTTGATTATAATCCATTCCAAATCCAATCACAAATTCATCTGGTATTTGAAATCCGATATAATCCACATCAAGTTCTACCACCCTTCTTGATGGCTTACTTAATAATGCACAAATTTTTATACTTTTTGGATTTTGTTTACTAATATAATCTTTCAAATATTCTAAGGTTCTTCCTGTATCAATTATATCTTCAATTATTATTATATTTTTACCTTCTATTTTTCCTGTTAAATCTTGTGTTAACTTTATAGTACCTGTACTTTCTTCTCCTTCATAACTCTCAACTTGTATAAATTCAAACTCCACATTGTTTTTTATTCTTTTTGCAAGTTCTACCATAAATATTGCTGCTCCTTTTAGAACTCCTATAAATACTAGATCTTCATCCTTATAGTCTCTCATTATATTTTTAGCTAATTCATCTAATCTGTTTTGAATCTTTGACTCGCTTATTAAGATATTTACTTTTTCCATTTTTATTTTCATTCCTTTCCTAAGGCACAAATCCAGTCGAAAAAATTTAATATAATTTTTTCAAACCAATCCCTTTTATTAATATTAATATTATAACAACTTTTACGCGATTTGGAAATAAGTTTTGTGATTTTTTTATGAAAATACTTGAAACATTTTTTACATTGTTATAATATACTATAAGAAATTGGAAGTAAAAAAATTTTAAGAAAGGAGTTTTTTAGCGCCAGGACATATGTATCTATGTTGACGAGGTCTAAGGTTATCGAAAGATTCGGCGGATGCCTTAGTGGTACGTACTTTACCATAGACTTAATCAAAAAATAATGGTGACATTATAACAAATGTTAAGTCAAAGTAATACTTTCAATTCCCAAAAATTTATTTAAAAGGAGAAATTTTTATGTGCGGAATTGTTGGATATATAGGATCTCAAAAAGCTAGTCCTATACTTTTAGCTGGACTTTCAAAATTAGAATACAGAGGTTATGACTCTGCAGGAATTGCAACTATCGAAGGGAATGTCTTAAAAGTTGTTAAAAATAAAGGTCGTGTTGAAAGTCTTTATAATTTAGATGATACAAAAAAATTAGAAGGATCTATTGGTATTGCTCACACTAGATGGGCAACTCACGGAATACCTTCAAAAATAAATTCTCATCCTCATTTAGATAATTCAAACTCTTTTGCTGTTGTTCATAATGGAATTATTGAGAATTATATTGAAATTAGAAAATTTTTAGAAAAAGAAGGTTATCATTTTATATCTGATACAGATACGGAAATTATACCTAACTTAATTAGTTACTTTTATAATAAAGATACTAAAAATGATGATTTAAAAATTTTAAGAGCTGTAAAAAATACTTGTGATAAATTAATCGGAAGCTTTTCTTTAGAAATATTATCTTTATATATGCCTGATAATATGATTGTTGTAAGAAAAGATAGCCCTTTGGTTATAGGTAAAGGAAATGGTGAAAGCTATATTGCTTCTGATATACCTGCTATTTTAAGTTATACTAAAGATTTTTATTTATTAGAAAATTTTGAATATGCTCTTTTGTCTAGAGATTCAATTAAGTTTTATGATAATGATTTAAAAGAATTCGAAAAGAAATCTACTACAATCACTTGGGATGCTATGGCTGCTGATAAATCTGGCTTTGAAGATTATATGCTAAAAGAAATTATGGAGCAACCTACTGCTGTTAGAGAAACAATCGGTTCAAGATTAGATGATATTTATTGTAATTTTGATGAACTTTCTTTTACTAAAGAGTATTTAAGTTCTTTGAAACAAATTTATATAATTGCTTGCGGTACAGCTATGCATGCAAGTTTAGGTGTAAAAGATACAATTGAACATTTATGTAAAATTCACACTGAAATTGCTGTGGCTTCTGAATTTAGATATCGCAACCCTCTTATAGATGAAACAACTTTATGTATTTTTGTTAGTCAATCAGGTGAAACAGCTGATACTTTAGCTGCATTAAAACTTTCAAAAGAACATAAAGCAAAAACTATATCTATAACAAATGTTATTGGTAGTTCTATTGCAAGAGAATCTGATTTTGCACTTTATACTCATGCTGGTCCTGAAATTGCTGTAGCTTCTACTAAAGCATATACTTCTCAAATAACTTTACTTACTTTACTTGCTATGTATTTTGCTGAAATTTTAGAAACTACTTCTACTGAGGAATTAGAAAAACTAAAATTAGATTTACTTGCTTTACCAAATAAAGTTGAAACATCTTTAAAATTAACATCTCAAGCTAAAAACATTGCTAAAAATATATTTAAAGAAAAAGATGTATTTTATCTTGGTAGAGGCATAGATTATGCTACAGCCTTAGAAGCTTCTTTAAAATTAAAAGAAATTTCTTATATTCATTCTGAAGCTTATTCTGCTGGTGAATTAAAACACGGAACCATTGCATTAATTGAAAAAGGCATTAATGTAATTGGCATAATGACAGATGAAAATTTATTAAAGAAAACTGTAAGTAATATAGAAGAACTTATAACTAGAGGCGCTGTAACCACTGTTGTAGTTTCAGAAACAACTTCTAAACAGATTGACCATTCAATCTTTGATAATGTAATTGTTGTTCCTGATACAAATATTTATTTATCACCCATTGTTACAGTTGTTCCTTTACAACTTCTTGCTTATTATGTATCTAAAGAAAAAGGATTGGATGTTGATAAGCCTAGAAATCTTGCTAAGTCTGTCACAGTTGAATAATTTTTCAAAAGGGTCGTTTCCTTTCGCGAAAGGAAACGACCCTTTTGCAAAAAGAAACGACCCCAATGAAAAATCATAACATTGAAATTGCTTTTAATACACCGATTTTTCCATATTCATATGTTAATCCTCCCTGCATATATGCAATATATGGTTCTCTTAATGGTGCATCACAACTTAATTCTATTGTTGCACCTTCTACAAATGTTCCCGCTGCCATAATAACCTCATCAGTATAACCAGCCATTGGACTTGGAACTGGAGTTACAAAACTATCTATTGGTGAACCTGATTGTATTCCTTGACAAAATTTAATTAATTTTTCTTTGTCGTTAAATATAATATTTTGCACTATATCTGCTCTTGGCTCATTATATTTGGGATTTGTATTATAGCCCAATCTTTCTAACATTCTACTTGCAAATATCATTGTTTTTAAAGAACTTGCTACTACTGATGGTGCAAAAAATAGTCCTTTTAAGTAATTTGTATTTTGTCCTAATGATGGTCCTATTTCTTTTCCTAAACCTGTTAATCTTTCAGCTACAAGCTCTATTAAATCTTTGTTTCCTACTATATATGCTCCACTTGTTGCGATTCCTGCTCCTAAATTTTTTATTAATGAACCTACCGCTATATCTGCTCCGACTTCTATTGGCTCTTTTTCTGCAACAAATTCACAATAACAATTATCTACCATTATAATTACTTCTTTATTTACTTTTCTTATTTCTCTTATAATTTCTTCAACTTGATCTATTCTTAAGCTTTTTCTTGTTGAATATCCTATAGACCTTTGAATTTCCACTAATTTTATGTCTTTTTTTGACAATCTATCTACAATTTTTTCTGTATCAAATTCATTATTTTTTAAATCTATTTGTTCATATTTTATATTATATGATTTTAATGAACTTGGGCTAGGATTTTCTCCTATTCCTATTACGGTTTGTAATGTATCATATGGAAGTCCTGTTATACTTAGCATAATATCATTTGGTCTCAATAAACCTTGAAGTGTAATTGCTAAAGCATGTGATCCTGATATTAATTGACTTCTAACTATGGCATCTTCTGCCTTAAATATTTCACTATATATTTCTTCTATTTTATCTCTTCCTGCTTCGTCTATTCCATATCCTGTTGAAGTATTTAAATGCATTCCTGATAAATGATTATTTTGCATGGCTTGTAATACTTTTAGACTATTTATTTCACATATTTTTTCTATTTTTGCAAATTGTGGTTTTATTTCTTCTTCCACTTCTATTGATAATTTTTCTATTCCATCACTTATTCCAAAATTTTTATACATAATTAATCTCATTCCCTCCTTTAGGTATAAATCTGGTTGGAAACTATTTGTAATTATTTTCCAATCTCTCTTATCCTTCTAATATCCTATTATAACTTAATTTAGCACTTTTGTAAACTCTTTTATAAGCTAATTCATAGCAAAAAAAATGCATTCAATTCAGAATGCATTTTTTTGTTTATTTTACATCTTTCATTTTTCTATATTTTACATAGCATATAACAAATACTATTGCTACTGCACCTATTATTATTAAAATAGTTCTTATTCCTGTATCTGGCAAATCTCCTGAATATTGTGTATTATCCACTGATCCTGAATAACCAGTTCCTGCCCCAGAATAGTTAGATGTTGGTGTATATGTAATTTGTCCAAATCCGCCATCTCCAATATCAATTTCTGAATTATTAGTATCAACATCAATTAGCATTGCTGGAGATACTTCAGTAACTGATTCATCACCAATCGTCGCAACTTCTTTTATATATACATATGCATTTTCACTATCTTCTTCTAAATCAGCCAATTGAGATTCATCATTTATAGTTAATGTTATCTTATATGTACCTTCTGATTGCTTTTCAAATGAATCTGCTTTTAACCATTTTGATTCTTCTATATTTTCCTTATTAGGATCAGAACATATGTAAAAATAATGTTCATATTTTTCACATAGTTTATCTACATTTATATTTTGTACTTCTATCTTTATTTCAGCATCAGTACTTGTTGTAATTTTCATACTAGTTATATATGCCTTTGCTTCTGTAAAATCCGAATTTTCAGGTAACTCTTTGTCATCAGGATTTGGGTCTGGGTCTGGATTAGGATCTGGATCTGGATTAGGATCAGGATCTGGATTAGCTATTTCACCTGTATAATCATTTTCTGTTACTGCTTTTATGCAAAGATTTCCTCCATAACTTAAAGTCTCACTTGAATCTCCCACATCAACCCAGTTGGCATCATCACTAAAATAATTTTCAAAAGTAATAAAGCTTTCTTGTGGATTTGATGAAGTATTTTCATCTCCATTAGGTCCATCTGGACTTTCAAAAGTTATATATGTATATTCTCCTTCTGTATGTTTTACTTTTAAAGCAATAACAAAACTATCACCTGTTAGTTTATATGCTTTATCCAAATTTATAGTATTATATCCTGCATTTAATGTAATTTCACTTCCTGATGTAAGTTCTGCTTTTTGTAAATCATCTTTTGCTTTACTGCTTCCATTAGGATTAATATATACTTCATATGTATTAGGAACCCATGTTGTAACTCCTATAGATGTTATATATTCATCTTCTTCTGTATCTCTTTGAAATACATTTGCTATATAAGTATCATTTGTTTTAGAACCTTCATAAGCTAAAACATAATTTCCACCTAATTCATCATATTGATAAATATTATCATATGTTTTTGTATCATTAGCACTTACAATTCCAAATAAGTCATTATATATAGTTGCATCTTCATAAGAAACATAATATATTCCATTATCTCCGTTTTTTAAAATAACCTTTTCATTTGTTTTGTCTATTGTAAATCCTATTTTTTCTAATTCTTCTAAATATTTATCAAAATTTTCATCACTAATATCTCCACCGATTTCTTCTTTTATTTCATCAAAAGTATATTCTTCTCCTTCTCCCCAAGAGTTTCTTACAATCCAAGCTCCATTGTTAGTTGGTTTTGTTGTAAAATTATCTTTAGAATAATTATCATCCCATCCAATAATAGAAACAGCATGATTAGGTTGAGTTGTTGAAGTTATTTTATCAACATACATAGCTCCTGTTTTTTCATTAATATATTTTTCACTTCCCTCTGAACCATCTGAAGCATATACTCCAGCATATAGAGAACCGTATGTTGAAACATGTTCCTTAATTTCTTGTTGTACATCAGCTAATTCAGCTTCACTAGCTTCATTTGTATCTGCTATTGAATCAAGCCAAGCTATATCATTTACAGTTGTCTGGACTTTTTTGTTTTGTATTTGACTAATATCTATAGCTTCTTGGCTATTAACAAATGGCATATCTTCTTCATTTATTGCTCCTTGCCCATTTGTTAAATATGCAGTTGACATTAAATAAGTTTCACCTTCACTTATATCTTTAGAATAACCATATTCATTTTTTTGTCCTTCTAAGAAACTTTGAGTCATTGAATATGCCATATGTCTTTCTGAATAATCATATATCTTTTCAGTTGCTTGATTATTATAGTTCTTCAATGCTAAATTGGTTTCTAGTGAACTCATTGAAGCAAACGCCCAACATACATTAACATCTTGTTGATTTCTTATTGTTAAATTATTTGGTATTAAATCTTTTAAAGAAAATTTACTTTCTGTTGCATATGTTGAAGATTTTAATACATTAATTAAATTCTTTAGTGTTATTTTTTGATTGGCTAATAAAGTTT
Source organism: uncultured Clostridia bacterium (assembly GCA_944386695.1). Lineage (GTDB taxonomy): Bacteria > Bacillota > Clostridia > TANB77 > CAG-508 > CAG-269. Next base: position 67,195 of record CALXCB010000002.1, read on the forward strand.
TATTTGTACTATTATTTACACTTGAAATATCGTATTTTCTTGGTTCTAAGATTTTACTTTTTTCTTCATCAGACATTTCTATATATTCTTCATATTGCTTTGTATATGGAGCTTCAATAGCTTTAAAGTCGTTTGATGATATAGCAAATACAGATCCCGCTAGTAAAAATATATTTATTATAAAAATGCCTATTATTTTATTCATTATTTTTTTCATAAGAATTTTCCCCCATATTTTATGGGTTGTGTAAAGTTTATATATAAAAAATGGCTTAAAGCATTGATATTAAAGCATTTCTGCTAAAATATGTTCTCCCCCCCTTAGACTAAATTAATTATGTTTCCTCTTAACTACAATCTATGTGCTTTTAAAATTTTGTAAAGGCTAGGCAAAGCCTATTCATTTCAGCCTTTATAAAATTTTATAAAGCATATTATAATTGAGTTAGAGGATAAGTCTTAATCAACTTATGTCTACCATTTTTTCATATTTTATTTTACACTACCTATTTTATTTTACTTCTTTTAATTTTCTATATTTTACATATGTAAATATACCAGATATTAATACTACAATTATAGATATTATTATTATTCTATTATTTCCTGTTTTAGGGAGACTATTAGATGAGGTTGTATTATCTACTCTTGATTGAACCCTATTTGATCTACTATTATTACTATTATTTCCACTAATTCCACTTATATATGGATTTCCACTATTTTGATTTTCTATATTAAAATTATTTGTATTATTATCTGTATTTGTGTTATCGTCCGTATTTGTATTTGTGCCTGTATTTGTATTATTGTCTGTATTGGTATTATTATCCGTATTTGTATTTGTGTTATTGTCAGTGTTTGTGTTTGTATTATCGTCCGTGTTTGTATTGTTGTCTGTATTTGTGTTATTATCTGTGTTTGTATCTGGGTCTGTATTTGTGTTATTATCTGTGTTTGTATCTGGGTCTGTATTTGTATTATTGTCTGTATTTGTACCTGTATTTGTATTTCCTATATCAGTATTAGTATCATCGTTATCATCTTCTTCCAGAGTGTTTACTGTAACTTCATTTGTTTTTACAAAATTTCCTGCCATATCATATATTTCAGCATAAATACTATATGTAGTGTTTTCTTCTAAATTAGGAAATTGATGCACTTTTTCAACAGCATTTGTCTCTCCTGTTCCTGTGGTAGCATAAGTATCTGTTACCTTTGTATAATCTGCATCAGATTGCTTTTTATAATACCAATCTATTCTTGCTAATCCACTTTGATTATCTTGTACAGATACCTTTGCTGTAAATTCTGTACTAGTATTTCCAGATGCCGTTAACTCATTTGTAATTGTAGGATTTGCAATATCTACATGATCTACAGTAACCTTTTGATTTATTATATTTCCTTTTTCATCTTTAAACCATATATAAACATCTTTATTTTGCTGTAATATAATTTCAATTTGAACTGTTGTTGCCTCAGATTCAAAATCCTTCCAAGCAGAATCTGATGGAGTTGCTTGACTGTCTGTAAAAGCCCAACTAACTATTGGTTTACCACAAACAGCATATGCCTCTATTGTATTTTTTGTTGCCCATTCATTTGTAACATCAACATTTGCTATTACTGGCTTTGAAAACATATTATTGTTAAAATTAATTCCACCATATCCATAATATTTATCTTTTCCTGCAGTTCCTAAATCTTCACTATTGTCTATTAATAAATCTTCTATTTGGCTTATTGTGTGATTAGTATTTTCAGCTTTTATCAAAGCTACAGCTGCTGAAACAAAAGGTGCTGCAAATGATGTTCCTGAATTCATTTGATATTCTTCAGAAGATGGCTCAAAATCTGCATTGTATAAATTATCACCTGTATAATATGGTAAAATTAATCCTTCTCCTGGTGCAGCAAAATCTACAGTATCTCCATAATTAGAAAAACTAGATATATTATCATTTATGTCTATCGCTGAAACTGCAATTGTATATTCACTACTAGCTGGATAAAGAACATTTTCTTCTCCGTCATTTCCAGATGCACATATAACAGCTTTTCCAGAATTATATATTTGCCTAAATACACTTTCTGTAATAGCCATAGCTCCACTATCTAATTCATTTTTATCTACACCTAAACTTAAATTTATTACATCGACATAATTTGTTATTGTAGATAATCCTTCTAATGCGTCTGATAAAATACCCTTACCATCACTTCTTAAGATTTTAACTGGAACTATTTTTACATTATTAGAAGTTGATTGAGCTATAATACCTGCAACCATTGTCCCATGCCCATTATCATCTGAGATATCATTATTATCATCAACATAATTGTATGAATGAGTTGTATCAAGTCTATCTGCTGTTGTTTCATTTGCAAATACTTCATGTGTAGTTCTTACTCCAGAATCAAATACAGCTACTTTAACTTCTGTTTCATTCTGTCCATAGTTTAGTTTATTTGTATAGGTTCTTAATCCTGTTGAGCTTATCCCCCAAGCATAATTATTGTTAGAAATACCTAAAGTATCTACTGTTGTTCCAACACTATTTTCTGTTTCAATATCATCTAATAATTCAATTTCAATATCTGTACTTATATTATTGACTAAGTCATCTTCTTTTAATATGTTATATCCTTCTTTTGTATCTTCTGCATTTTCGTAATGGACAGTATATATATCATCTGCAAGTTTTTTAATAGATTGTATATCTCCACCATTTTGTATTTTTGTTAAATTAGCAGTTTGCATTATGATTGTATTTGTTGAATATGGATTTTCTACTTTTATATTTCCATCTTCATACTCAACATCTCCAGTAATGTTGTCATTTAAATAATTATAAAAATTATCTTCTGAAGATATTAATTCTTTTTCTTGTTCTTCTGTTATATCAAATAAATCTGCTATATCTATTTCATTTCCATCTACTAATGCTGTCCCTGAATCCAAATCAAATTCCATATCAAAATATTCTTGATTTATCTGGTCAAATACATTTGTATTATTATCTACTTGATCATTTTCTACTTTATTGCTTTCTACAGAAGTATTTATTTGTTCTTGTGTAGCTGAATCTTGCGTTAAATCAACATATAAAACATCTTTGTCACCAATTGTTATTTCTGTATTTTTAGCTATTATCTCCTCTTCTACTTTTTGATTTGATCTATATATTAATTGAACTGTTAATATTACACCTAAAATAGTTAAAATTATTACAACACAGCTAATAAGTATTTTTAAACTTTTTTTTGATTTGTTATTATTCATCATATTTTCTCCTTTTAATATTCTACCTTTTTTATCATAACACACCTATTTTCCTTTTTCAAGAAAAAACAAGAATGTTATACATTTGTAACATTCTTGTAATTTTAATGTAATATTTAATTTTCTTCTACATTATCTTGTATATTATTTTGCTCGTTATCTTGCTCATTTTGTACATTTTCTTGTGTATTTTCTTCCTCATTTTCTTTTATTTCATGTTTTTCTTCTTTTTCTTCTTCTATTTTCTCTTCTTCTTTCTTTTCAGTACTTATATGTAAATCTTGATATTTTTTCATACCTGTTCCTGCAGGGATTAATTTACCAATAATTACATTTTCTTTAAGACCAACTAAATCATCTTCTTTTCCTTTTATTGCAGCTTCAGTAAGTACTCTTGTTGTCTCTTGGAATGATGCTGCAGATAAGAAACTATCTGTTGCAAGTGATGCTTTTGTTATTCCAAGTAAGATACGTTTTCCTTTTGCAGGTCTTAAACCTTGCTCTTCTGCTTTTGCATTTTTGTCTGCAAAATCATACATATCTACTAATGTTCCTGGGAACATATCTGTATCACCATTATCTTCTACTCTTACTTTTTTAAGCATTTGTCTTGCTATTACTTCAATATGTTTGTCATTTATATCAACACCTTGGTTTCTATAAACTTTTTGAACTTCTGTTGTTAAATATTCAAATACTCCTTCTGGACCTTTAATAGCTAAAATATCTGCTGGATTTAAAGAACCTTCTATTAATGGATCTCCAGGTTCAACCATATCTCCATCTTTTACTTTCATTTTTGGTCCAAATGGTATTGTATATGATTTAGAAGCTGTATCTGATGTAACAATTACTTCTTTTTTCTTTTTAGATTCTTTTACTTTTACTTTTCCTGCAATCTCTGTCATTACAGCTAATCCCTTTGGCTTACGTGCTTCAAATAGCTCTTCAACTCTAGGAAGACCTTGAGTAATATCTGTACCAATAGCTCCTCCTGCGTGTTTTGTATTCATTGTAAGCTGTGTTCCAGGTTCACCAATTGATTGTGCTGCAACTATTCCTATTGTTTCACCGATCTCAACTTTATGATGTCTTGCCAAACTCATACCATAACATTTTTGACATACACCATGTTTTGAATGACAACCAAGCACTGAACGTACTTCTACTTTTTCTATTCCTGCTTCTACTATTTTGTCTGCTAAATTATCATTAATCATAGTGTTTGTATCTACTATTATTTCATTTGTTTCAGGATTTACAATATCTCTTACAGGATACCTTCCTACTAGTCTTTCTTGCATTGGTTCAATTAGTTGATTTCCATCTTTAATATCATATACATATAATCCTTCGTTTGAACCACAATCTTCTTCTCTTACAATAATCTCTTGAGCAACATCTACTAGTCTTCTTGTTAAGTATCCAGAGTCTGCTGTTCTTAAAGCTGTATCTGCAAGTCCTTTACGTGCTTGGTGAGAAGATATAAAGTATTCTAGTGCATCTAGACCTTCAGCGAAACAAGATTTGATTGGTATTTCTATAACTTTACCTGTAGTTCCTGCCATAAGTCCTCTCATACCTGCTGATTGTCTTAATTGGTTTATATTACCACGAGCTCCTGATTCAACCATTAAGTTAATTGGATTCAAAGGCTCTAAGTTATCCTCTAAGGCTTTTCCAACTTCTATAGTTGCTTTATTCCAAATATCAACTACAGCTTTGTAACGTTCATCTTCTGTAATCAAACCTCTTCTATACTGCTTTCTTACAACTTCGATCTGTTCCTCAGCTTTTGCCAAAATCTCTTTCTTTTCTTTTGGAACTTTTACATCTTCCATAGAATATGTAAGTCCAGATTTTGTAGCATACTTAAATCCTTTTTCTTTTACATTATCTAGAACTTCTGCAGATACTGATAATCCATGAACTTTTATACATCTATTTATTATATCTCCTAGTTTTTTCTTATTAACAGGAAAATTAATTTCATATTGGAACATTTCATCTTCATTAGTTCTATCTATATATCCTAAATCTTGTGGAATTCCATCATTGTATAAAATTCTTCCAACAGTTGTCTCTATTTTTTTAGATTTAAGCTCTCCATTTATTTTTAATGTTCTTCTTACAAATATTTTTGCATGCATTCCAACACCTTTATTTTCATAAGCCATTATTGCTTCTTCTGGATCTTTGAAATATTTGCCTTCTCCAAGCTCTCCTGGAACTTCCATCGTTAAATAATATCCACCAAATACCATATCTATTGTTGGTACTGTTACTGTTTTACCATCCTGTGGTTTCAACAAATTATTTGTAGATAACATTAAAAATCTAGCTTCTGCTTGTGCCTCTGGTGATAATGGTAAATGTATAGCCATTTGATCTCCATCAAAATCTGCATTAAATGCTGTACAAACTAATGGATGAAGTTTTATTGCTCTTCCTTCAACTAATACTGGCTCAAATGCTTGTATACCCAATCTATGTAATGTTGGTGCACGGTTTAACATTACTGGATGATCTTTAATAACCTCTTCCAATATTCCCCATACTTCTGGCTTTAATCTCTCTACCATACGTTTTGCACTTTTAATATTATGTGCCATACCTCTAGCTACTAGTTCTTTCATTACAAATGGTTTGAATAATTCTATAGCCATTTCTTTTGGTACACCACATTGATATATTTTTAATTCTGGTCCTACTACTATAACTGAACGTCCAGAATAGTCAACACGCTTTCCTAATAAGTTTTGACGGAAACGTCCTTGCTTTCCTTTTAGCATATCAGAAAGTGATTTTAAAGCTCTTCCTCCAGCTCCTGTTACTGGTCTTCCACGTCTTGAGTTATCTATTAAAGCATCTACAGATTCTTGTAACATTCTTTTTTCGTTTCTTACTATTATTTCTGGTGCTTCTAACTCTAAAAGCCTTTTTAATCTATTATTTCTGTTTATAACTCTTCTATATAAATCATTTAAATCTGATGTTGCAAATCTACCACCATCTAGTTGTACCATTGGTCTTAAATCTGGTGGAATTACAGGAACAACATTCATTACCATCCATTCAGGTTTATTTCCTGAAATTCTAAATGACTCTACAGTATCTAATCTTTTTACTATTTTAGCCTTTTTTTGTTCACTAGCATTTTTTAATTCTTTTCTCAATTGTTGAGACAATTTATCTAAATCTACTTGTTCAAGAAGTGTTTTTATTGCTTCTGCTCCCATAGATGCTTTAAATGAATCTTTTCCATATTTCTCAACAGCTTCATGATATTCTTTTTCTGTTAAGCATTGACATTTTTCTAATCCTGATGTCCCTTTATCTGTAACTATGTATAAAGCAAAGTATATAACTCTTTCTAGATTTCTAGGTGATATATCTAATATTAAAGCTATTCTACTTGGTATTCCTTTAAAATACCATATATGTGCTACTGGAGCTGCAAGTTCAATATGTCCCATTCTTTCACGTCTAACTTTTGATTTTGTGACTTCAACTCCACATCTATCACATACTACACCTTTATATCTTACTCTTTTGTATTTTCCACAGTGACATTCCCAATCTTTTGTTGGTCCAAATATCCTTTCACAAAATAAACCATCTCTTTCTGGTTTTAATGTTCTATAATTAATGGTTTCAGGTTTTTTTACTTCTCCTTTTGACCATTCTCTTATCTTTTCATCTGATGCAATCCCTATTTTTAACTTGTTAAATGTTTCTATTTCTTCCATTTACCTTCAGATTACTCCTTTCTTTTTGAGATTATCTCTTTTAAAACTATTCATCAATGTCAAAATCATTATCTAGATTATCATCTGCTAAATCTTCATTACCAAAAATTCCATTCTCATCATCATCTTCTGTTATATCATCAAATAAATTATCATTATCTTGATAATCATCATCTTCCATCATATCAGTTTCTGATTCAACATAGCCTTCTGATAACTCATCATTTACAATAACATCTTCTTTTTCTCCGCTTACCATTTTTTTGTTTTCTTCTAAATTAAAGTCAACTGCGTCTTCTATATTTTCCTTTAATTCTAATTCTTTTTCATTATTGTAAAGTCTGACATCTAGTCCTAAAGATTGTAATTCCTTTATAAGGACTTTAAATCCTTCAGGTATTCCTGGTTTTGGTATGTTTTCGCCTTTTACAATTGCTTCATATGTTTTAACACGACCAACAACATCATCCGATTTTACTGTTAACATTTCTTGTAAAGTATATGCTGCTCCATAAGCTTCTAATGCCCAAACTTCCATCTCTCCAAAACGTTGTCCTCCGAATTGAGCTTTTCCTCCAAGTGGTTGTTGAGTAACTAATGAATATGGTCCTGTAGAACGAGCATGTATTTTGTCATCTACTAAATGGTGAAGTTTTAACATATATTGAACTCCAACTGTTACCGGTTTATCAAATGGTTCTCCTGTTCTTCCATCATATAAAATAGTTTTTCCGTCAGGAGAAAGTCCTGTTTCTATTAATAGTTGTTCGATTTCTTCTTGGTTTGCTCCATCAAATACAGGAGTTGATATCTTCCAACCACGTTCTCTTGCTACCATTCCTAAATGTACTTCTAGTATTTGACCTAAGTTCATACGAGAAGGTACACCTAATGGGTTTAGTAAAATATCTATTGGTGTTCCATCTGGCATAAATGGCATATCTTCAACTGGTAATATTCTTGATACAACACCTTTGTTTCCGTGTCTTCCTGCCATTTTATCTCCAACAGAAATTTTTCTTTTTGTTGCTATGTAACATCTTATTACTTGTTGTACTCCTGGTGCTAATTCATCAGAATTTTCTCTTGTAAATATTTTTACATCAACAACTGTTCCTGCTTCACCATGAGGCACTTTAAGTGATGTGTCTCTAACTTCTCTTGCTTTTTCACCAAAAATTGCACGTAATAATCTTTCTTCGGCTGTAAGTTCTGTTTCTCCTTTTGGAGTAACTTTTCCTACTAATATATCTCCTGGTCTTACTTCTGCACCTATTCTTATAATACCATTTTCGTCTAGATCTTTTAATCCGTCATCTCCAACATTTGGAATATCCCTTGTTATTTCTTCTGCTCCTAGTTTTGTATCTCGACATTCACATTCATATTCTTCTATATGTATTGATGTAAATACATCTTCTTTTACTAATCTTTCACTAAGTAGTATAGCATCTTCGTAATTATATCCTTCCCAAGTTGAAAATGCTATTAGTACATTTTTTCCAAGAGCCATTTCGCCATTTTGTGTTGATGGCCCATCTGCTATAGCATTTCCTTTTTTTACTTTTTCGCCTTTCTTTACAATTGGTTTTTGATTAATACAAGTTCCACCATTTGTTCTTTTGAATTTACGAAGTTTATGTACTACTGTTTTTCCATTTTTATATTTTACTGTAATTGTATCTGATGTTACTTTTTCTACAACACCATCATCTTCTGCTAATAGTAGTATTCCTGAATCTTTAGCAGCTCTATATTCTATACCTGTTCCTATCATTGGACTATCTGTAATCATAAGAGGAACAGCTTGTCTTTGCATGTTGGCACCCATTAAGGCACGTTTTGCATCATCATGCTCTAAGAATGGTATCATAGCTGCTGCAATTGATACAAGTTGTTTTGGAGATACGTCCATATATTGAACTTTATCTTTTTCAACTTCTATAATTTCGTTTTTATGTCTTACTTTTATTCTGTCATGTACAAATGTACCATCTTCGTTTAAAGGCTCTGATGCCTCTGCAATGAATAATTTGTCTTCTTCTCCAGCACTCATGTTTTCTACTATATCTGTTACTTTATGTGTTTCTGGATCTATTTTTCTATATGGTGTTTCTATAAATCCATACTCATTTATACTTGCAAATGATGAAAGTGCTGAAATCAACCCTATATTTGGTCCTTCTGGTGACTCTATTGGACAAAGTCTACCATAATGAGTATAGTGAACATCTCTAACCTCAAAACCTGCTCTTTCTCTTGATAATCCTCCAGGTCCTAATGCTGAAATTCTTCTTTTATGTGTTAGTTCTGAAAGTGGATTTGTTTGATCCATGAATTGAGAAAGTTGTGAGCTTCCAAAAAATTCTCTAATAGCTGCTGCTATTGGCTTTGGATTTATTAATGTTTGTGGTGTAACTATATCTAGATCTTGAATTGTCATTCTTTCTCTTACAACTCTTTCTAATCTTGCTAAACCTATTCTAAATTGATTTTGCAATAATTCTCCAACACATCTAATTCTACGGTTTGCAAGGTGATCTATATCATCTACTTCACCTAATCCATTATATAAATTTAATAATACACTTATTGATGCTATGATATCTTCTGTTGTAATATGTTTTGGTACTAACTCATCATATCTTTCTTTAATAACTTTTACTAATTCTTCTTCTGGTGTGTTTTCTATAATATTTTGTAAAACTGCATAATTTACTCTTTCATTAAAATGCACTTTTTTCAAATCTACATTTGGTAAATATTTGTATATATTTACAGTTCCATTTCCTATAACCCTAACACGTTTGTCATTTAATTTTATATCAACAATATTTATTCCTGAGTCTTGAATTTTTTCTGCGACTTCTTCTGTTATTATTTCTCCACTATTTACAAAAATTTCCCCAGTTTCTTTATTCATGATATCTTCATAAGCCACTTGACCTGCTATTCTTCCTGCTAAACATAATTTTTGATTGAATTTATAACGACCTACTTTTGCTAAGTCATATCTTCTATTATCAAAAAACATTCCGTTGAATATATTTCTAGCAGCTTCAACAGTTGGAAGTTCTCCTGGTCTTAATTTTTTGTAAATTTCAATTATTGCTTCTTCTTCATTTTTTATTGTATCTTTGCTTATTGTTGTATCTATTAAAGGCTCTTCTCCAAATAGTTCTTTTATTTGTTCATCTGTTCCTAATCCTAATGTACGTAGTAAGACTGTTATTGGTAGTTTTCTTGTCCTGTCTACACGTACATAAAAATTATCTGAACTATCTGTTTCATATTCTATCCAAGCACCTCTTAAAGGCATTACAGTAGATGTGTAATTTCTTTTACCAGTCTTTTGATCAAATACTGATTCGTAATAACAACCTGGTGAACGTACTAACTGACTTACTACTACTCTTTCTGCACCATTTATAATAAAAGTTCCACTATCTGTCATAAGTGGGAAATCACCTAAATAGATTTCTTGCTCTTTTATTTCTCCTGTTTCTCTGTTTATTAAACGTACTTTGACATGTAGTCTACTAGAATATGTAGCATCTCTTTCTTTTGCTTCTTCTTGTGTGTATTTTGTTTTGTCTTCCATGTAATAATCGAAAAATTCTAGAACTAAATTTCCTGAATAGTCTTCTATTGGAGAAATGTCTTTTAAAACTTCTCCTAATCCTTCTTCAACAAACCAATCATAAGAATCTCTTTGAACTTTGATAAGGTTTGGCATTTCAATGTAGTCTCCTACTTTTGAAAAATCTTTTCTTGAAGCTTTCTCAAATTTTACTTCTTTTAATTTCAAAAAAATCACCTCTAAATAAAATTAGCAGAATAAAATGAATTAAGATTTTCTAAACAAGCAGCTGTAAGAAAATCTATGTTTCACAATATAAATATAATTTAATTATGGGAAAAAGTCCTTCTTAAATTAATGAAGAGTTATAATCTTTACAATTAAATAACGAATTTTTTTAATTGCCTGCTTTCAATTATAAAAAATTCGTCCTCTCGTTAATTTAATTCCTCTTTTTCTCTATTAAAATTATTTCTTTTGATTTAAATTTAAGCATAAATATGCTAGTATATTAAAGCAACAAAATTATATCAAAAAAATACAGTTACGTCAATAGTTTTCGGTGATTTTTCACAAAAAATTTTATACAATTTAATTCTACATTGCCGGCTTTCGTTTTGCAATAGGCTTGTTGAATTTATAATAAAGTTGTAATATTGTTGTAATATAAAGTGGTTTTTGCTCTATTAAAGCTTTTATTTTTCTGGAAATACTATATTTTTGGCAACTACATCTAGTTTAATTACATTCATTGCTGTTAAATTTTCTATATCTTTTATTATCCTTGCTTTAAATTCTTTTAAGCTTTGAGGAATATTGTATCCATATACTACAGATACTTCTATATATATTATTGGACCTTCTCCATAATTTTGAACTCTGCTTTTTAATACTTTATGTATTTCTGGCATTTTCTCAGCTTGATATTCAGCTATTTGTCTAAAAACAGAGTCTGATATTGTGAAGTTGCCCATATAACTAAATGTTGGTCTTATTATTGATTTTTCTGATATATATGGTTTTTCTCCCTTTCCTTTTGATTTAAATATTTGAAGTGGATCTAGTAAATAGCCAGAAAAATCTTTTTTTATTTCAAAAGTTGGAACTGGTATTACGTGCTTTCCTTCTGTTACTCTAATTCTTCTAGCTGTCTGCATTTCTTCATCTGTTGCAACCTCAGTTATGTATATTATTTTTGTAATTTTAGGAAGTCCCAAATTCTCAGCTATTTTTTCTACCATGCCATCAGAAGTTCCTAAAATCAGTATCTTCTTTACTTTATATTTTTTTAAAGCTTTTTGTATTACTTTTCTTTCATCTTCATGTAAAAATAATGCTTTTTTTACTGTTTCAATCTTAGTTGATGCTTTTTTAGCTGATTCACCAGCTATTACTTTATTATCATTTATTAAAAGACCATCATCAATTATAAAATGTATATCTTTCTCTCCAGCTACCATTTGAGCTCTATAACTTTTACCAGTCCCTGATGGGCCTACAAAAGCATATACTTTAATACTTTCAAACATAAAATTCTCCTACTTTTCTATTAACATTATATTAAAATTATAATAATGATATTTTGTATCTATTACTTTATTATCATATATTACATTAATATTTTGTTCTTTTAAAATATTATATAATTTGTGATCACTTGTATCCATTATCCAAATTCGACCACTAAAATTATTTAAAAAATCCCAATTTCTTACTGTTTCCATTTGAGGTGAATAAGCTTTATATGCTTCTTCTACATCCCAGTTCTCTAAATTCAAAAAATATTGTTTATTATTTGGAAAATATATACTCATACAACTATTTGTTATTACATCAGAGTAAATGATTATATCGTCTGGTTTAATGTTTTCTCTTACATATTCTATTTGCTTCATATTTGAATCATCATAATTTTGCACTACAAGTCTATATTCATTATATATTGACATTAATAGCATTGCACCAAGCATAATAATTGTTATAATTTTTCTTTTATCCCTTGCCATAAAATATGCTATAGCAAATATTAAAATTCCAGTTATAGTAAATAAATATCTGCTATATAATATTATCATAAACTTAGATATAATAAATGCTGCAAGTATTACTGCTAGGTATAATCCTCCAGCCAAAAGCCCTATTTTTATATCTTTATTTTGTTTTTTCTCTTTATAAATTATATATCCGATATATATGTATAATAATATTGCAAAAACAGATGTACCAATTGTTTCTAAATCAAAATGAATTCCTCCATCCATGATTCCTCTATATTGAAAGCTTATAACTTCGATTAGAGTGTCTGGGAACTTAAGAGAAATCCAAAAACCTCCTTCTACATGCATCACTTGCATAACAAAATAAAGTAGCCATGGGGTATATAATAATATTTCTATTACAGCTTGAATTAAGAATCGTTTTAAATATGTTTTGTCTTTTTTTCTATTTCTTAATGCAAATACAAATAAACCTATATTTATAAGTCCTGCTGCCATTAGTCCATAATAATGAGTATAACTTAATGCTAAACTACATATTGCAAAAATAGTCCAATTTTTTATTGTATTTTGTTTTAATATTCTATAGGCATAAATAAAAGTACACATTGATAAAAATATTGCTAGTGTGTACATTCTTATTTCTACTGCATACACACACATTACAGGCATAAAAAATGCTAAATATGAAAAAATTATCCCTGCTTTTTCTCCCAAATCTTTTCTAATATGTGTAAAACCAAGTATTCCTAGCAATACTACTCCTAATACTGAAAATAATCTATATATAATTATGTTATTTCCAAATATTAAATTTAATATATGTAACATCCAATAATATAAAATCGGATGCACATCATTGCCACCGTATTTGCCATATTTCTTTAAAACTATGTGATGCTAACGCTACAGAATAACTTTCATCAAACCATATATTAGTATGGAAAGCAGATATTGAAATAAAAACTGTTCCAAATATAATTATTAAAATATGTATTATTTTTAGTTTATCTATTTTCATATGTATTTTCCCTTCTAAAAAAATAGACTAGGACTAAAAATTTATTTTAGAACCTAGTCCATATTAATTATGCTATTTCTTTTATTTTTACATTACGTACATGATCTATTTTTTCCCAAGATGTATCTTGTTTAAATAAACATTTAAAGTTTATTAAAAGCCATGAACCCATAAATAATGGATAATATAAAGCCCATTTTAACATTGGTTTTATTGGCTTCTTATCTAAATACATTGTAATTAGTGCTGTAAATATTGGTAAGAAAAATGTTGGCACTACAAATCTTAATATATTCATAATTAATTCAAATGTTGTCATTGAATCTAGCAAATATATTGCTACATTTGAAAATACTAATATCATTGAAAGTACAAACATCGGAATACTTCCTACTATATAAAGCAATCCATCAAAATTCATAATTGTTTTATGTGTTCTTATGGAATTTGCTAATTCTTTTGTATATATTTTCATACATTGAATATGTCCTACTGTCCATCTGCTTCTTTGTTTCCAAGATGCAACAAATTTTTCTGGTTGTTCATCATATACTATTGCATCTGTTGCCCAACCTAATTTTCTTCCTTGTATTATTTGCTTTAGCGAAAATTCTATATCCTCAGTTAAGGTAACTGTATCCCAGCCTTTTTCTTTTATTAAATCAAACTTTACCATAAAGCCTGTTCCGTTAAGTAATGGTGATAATCCTATATTATATCTTGCTAAGTGATAAAACCTATGCATTGTCCAATAGAAAAACGCATATCCTGCTGAAATCCAACTATCTTTAGGGTTTTTTATATCTTTATAACCTTGAACAACTTCTTCTCCTTGGCATAGCTTTTTATTCATTACTTTTATGAAATTTTTATCTACTATGTTATCTGCATCAAATACCAAAAATGCATCATAATCTGCATTTTCTTCTATTTTTTGTTTTAAAAACCAATTCAATGCATATCCTTTTGTTTTTTTGGTTTCGTCAAATCTTTTATATACTATAGCTCCTGCTTCTTTTGCTATTAAAGCTGTATTATCTGTGCAGTTATCAGCTATTACATAAATATCATATAGATCTTTATCATAATCTTGATTTTTTAAACTCTCTATTAAATTTCCTATTACCATTTCTTCATTATGTGCTGGAATTATTGCCATAAATTTGTGTTTTTTATCTTTTAAGAGTGGCTTTTCTTTAAATTTTATTAATGAGCATAAGCTTATTGCTAATTCGTATATCCAAAATATTACTATCAAATAAACAATAGCTTGTCGTAATAAATATATATACTCCATTTATTTCTTCCTCTCTTCATTTTTTACTTTAATTATATTTTTCAACTCTTTATATTATACTATTAATATTAAAAATTTGCAATATTTTCTGGAAAATTTTCTCTAAAAACTACTTCTCTTTAGCTAATACTCATAATCAAGCCAGGAATGAATGCATCTCAAATCTAGCTAAACCTTATCATTACATTCAATAAGAATTTCTAAATATAGAAAATGCGCCTCTTTCACTCAGCTTCGTGAAAATTATATATTTAAATTTTTATAAATTACGAATGTGATTGGAGTGCTTGTAGCCATTCTTAATATAAAGTAAATGAGGAAGCGCGAAGTATGTAGCGAGAGGCTCGTTTAATTTATATTTAGAATGGCTAAAGCACGTATTGAGCCGAGGAATTTATAAAAATTTAAATATATAATTTTTCGTGCGTGAACATTCCTCATTTTCTATATTAAGAAATTCTATATTTCATTTCAATCTAACGGTTTAGCTAGATTTGAGATGCATTCATTCCTAGCTCAAATGTGAGTTATTACAATTTAATTACTTATTGCTAATTATCACATTCATAGCTTGAACATTCAGATTCATCAGGTTTAGCTGAATGTATATTTTGTTTTGGTGTTACTATAATAGCATTAAGTTCACATAATTGTTTTTGACTATTATTGTATTTACAGCTTTCTACTGTACAATTTATTTTTTGTTTTTTATCCATTTGAAAATACCTCCAAATTTTTTGCAATTTCTTGCTTTTTTTAGTATATAAAATTTTTGATTTTATATACATTTTTTTACTTGATGGCATTTTTTTTAAAAAATATTGAGGCAGAATTTTTATATTTCCACCTCAGCTATTTAATTCTATTCCTCAATCTTTTCAAACATTGTTTTATCTACTCCACACATAGGACATACCCAATCTTCTGGTAATTCTTCGAATTGTATACCATCATTTTCTGCTGGGTCATACACATATCCGCATATAATACATCTATATTTCATTTTTTTCACCTCCTGTTTTTATAAACTCATATTAATTCCTCTTGCTACGATATTTGACATGTTTTCAATTAATTCATCTATTTCTTTTGGAGTTACTATCATGTTATAATCAGTTGGATTTAATGCTTCTTTTATTTCTTCATAATTATCTTGATCTTTCAATTGATTTAAATAATCATTTGATTTGGCATCTTGTTGTAATTTTTCTATAAATAGGTCTAAACAATCATTTACCAGAACTGCACTTTCTACTACCGTTGGGATCCCGGATTGCTATAACTGGAATACCAAGAGTGTTTTTACTTATTTCTTTTCTAGTATTTCCTACTCCAGCACCAGGAACTATCCCTGTATCTGATATTTGAATCGTACTACTTATTCTTTCTATACTTCTTGATGCTAAAGCATCTATTACTATTAAAAGTTTTGGCTGTATTTTTTGAACAATCCCTTCTAATATTTCTAGAGTTTCGATCCCTGTTGTTCCCAAAACACCTGGTGATATTGCACTTACAGGTCTTGCATTTTCATCTATATATTGTGGTAAATATTTTATTATATGTCTTGTTACATCTATATCATTTATTACTTTTGGTCCTAATGAATCTGGGGTAACATATAAATTTCCAAGTCCAACAACTAAAATGTCATCTTTAAAGGCAATATGTTTATTTATGACTTCTTTTAGTTCATTTGCTAAAGTTTCGGCTGATTTTTGAATTTCTTCTTCTTCTGCAATTTTTAATTTTTTTATATCAATTGTTATATAAGTTCCTATTGGTTTTCCTATTGCCTTCTCACCATTTTCGTTTGTTATCATCACTCTTGAAACTTTTAAATTTTGATCAACATCTTCACTTTCTGTTTCTATACCATCTATCTCTTGTAAATTATTATTTTTTTTAAAAATATCTCTTCTTTCTAAGGCTAAATCTGTTCTAAAATTAAATGTCTGTCCTGATTTTTCATTTTTATTATCTTTTATTACTGATTTTTTTCTATTCATAAAAAATTCCTCCTCAAATTTAGTATTCTTTGATTTGAATTTTTTATGCAATTAAACAAAGTAATAATTTAAAATATTAGAATATTCCTACTATATTACCATTTTCGTCTATGTCTATTCCTTCTGCTGCTGGTACTTTAGGTAAACCTGGCATTGTTAAAATCTTTCCTGTTAAAACAACAATAAACTCTGCTCCGTTTTTTAACTGTACATCTCTAACTGTTATTGAAAATGGTTCTTTACATTCTAAGTTTTTTTCATCGTCAGATAAAGAATATTGAGTTTTAGCTATACATATTGGAAAATTAGATTTACCTAATTGTTCTATTTTCTTTATATTTTCTAATGCTTTTTCTTCATATTTTACAGATTCTGCTCCATAAATTTTTGTTGCTACTTTTAAAATTTTATCTTGTATACTATCATTATCATCATAAATGTATTTAAAATCTGTTTTGTTATCTATACGATCTAATATCTTTTCAACAATATCTATAGTTCCCAAACTTCCATTTTCCCAACCATCAACTACACTCATAACTATGCTTTTCTCTTCTAATTTGCCGTATACAAAAGCTAATTCTTCCATTGTATCTGTAATAAATCTATTTACAGCTACTACTACATTTAAACCAAACTTATTTTTCAAATTGTATATATGTTTATATAAATTTTCCAATCCTTTTGCTAGTGCTTCATCATTTTTTTCTAATATATTTTCCTTTTTGGCTCCTCCATGATACTTTAGTGCTTTAATTGTTGCAACAATTACTACCATATCTGGTTTTAAGCCTGTTTTTCTTGTTTTTATATCTAAAAACTTTTCTGCACCTAAATCTGAACCAAATCCTGCTTCTGTAACTACATAGT
>CALXCB010000003.1 GCA_944386695.1 uncultured Clostridia bacterium
TTCTACTACTTTCTCTTTTTAAATTACGACTCTCTCTCTCTCTCTCTCTCTTAGAGTATCAACGTTTTTACGGTTTACTTTTTTATTATTCTTTTGCATGCCAACCTCCTATATTACAAAAATATTTTTATTTATTTCATTACAAACTCTGTTTTTGTAGTTTTTTTGCTTTAATTTATATGATATAATCATATTTTATTTATACAGTTCTATTATATATTACCTACTTTCGTTTTTCAATAGGTTTGTCGAATTTGTAAAAAACTTGTAATATTTTTGTAATATAAAAACATAAAAATAACATTAATTCTAAATTCCTTCTTTTTACTTTAAAATACCAATTAAAATATACCTAGCATCATCATATTCATAAGAACATGTAGATAGAGTTAATATTTTTTCTTCATCTTCAAAATCAAGTTCACTTTTAAAAGTAGATTTATTTTTCGCATTTTCTAATATTTGTTTTTTATCATTATCTTTCGTTGGAATATCATAGATACTTGAATCTGAAGATTCTATATATCCAGCAATTAATTCGACCTCATATGTTTTTTCCTCTGTTAAATAATACATCGTTTTATGACTATCATAATATGATTGTTCTTTGTAGTTCATAAGTGTTCCGAACATGGTATCATTTTTCATATTATGACCATAAATGATTGTATTCCAATCACTCATATCTTTATTATTTCTATAATCCATAAATATTGTCCCTGCTCTGTTGTATGTTCCATCTATTAGTCTTCTTAAATAGTATTGATTGTCAATACTTTGAACTACAGGAAAATTTATGGGAGAATTTTCTGAATAAATCCAACCAATTATATCTGTATTTTTTTGTTTTAACACTTCAAAATTTACTTGAATTGGCAGACTATTATTATCTAAATCTTCAGTTTCTATCTCTGTTACTGCTGTATTAATTAAATTTTGGGTTAAATCTTTACTTGCTCTATCTTCTGATAAATAGTTATATATCTTATATCCAAAAAAACACATACTACATAGACAGCCTATTAAAATTATTATTTTTATGTATTTTCTCATTTCCTATCTTCCTTTTTTAAATAAAGGACGGCTCTTTTTAGAACCGTCTCTTATTGTTAATTAAAAATGTTTTGCTGTTTTGTTATTTCCTTTTCCATGCCATTTTAGTATTGTAATAAATAAAATTCCCGAAATCACTAATCCTATAATCCATAATGTTATATTGCTATTATCTCCTGTTTCCACGGTTTCTTCATCTTTTATTTCACTTACTTTTACTTCTTTTTCTGATTCATCTGATGAAGATATTGTTTCATCTTTGTTTTCGTTTTCTGTTTCTTCTTCTGTTGTTACAGTTACTTCTTCTGGATTCTCACTATCATCATCACTTGTGTTTGATCTTGATATTGTAAATTCTTTTCCAACTTCTCCATCGTCATATACAACTGACAATTTATATGTCCCAGCAGATAATGTTTTTACATATTCTGGATTTAGTGTAATAGTTGAATCTTCAGTTGCTATTGTGTAGTTAGATTCATCTATTTCTATATCATTTAATTTTACACCTACGAATTTGCTTGGTTCCCCATTTGCCTTTACTATTACAGATCCATTTTGCTCACTTTTTATCTCTAATATTTCATAAACAATTTTATCTATTACTTTATGAACTCTACTAAGCTCTGTTCCACATTCTGTACAATATACTACTTCGTCATAACTTCCTTCTTGCTCTGTTGTTGCTTCGACTTTATTTTCTCTTACTGGCTCCCCTGGCTTATGTTCTAGTTTTTCTGTTGTTTTTGTCTCCCTACTGATTTCTACTCCACATTCTGTACAATATACTACTTCATCATATCTTCCTTCACTTGTGCATGTAGCTGCAACTTCATTTTCTATTACTGGAGTTCCTGGTTTATGTTCTAATTTTTCTATTGTTTTTGTCTCTCTACTGATTTCTACTCCACATTCTGTACAATATACTACTTCATCATATCTTCCTTCTTTTTGATCTGTTGGTTCGATTTCATTTTCTCTTACCGGAGCTCCTGGTTTATGTCCTAATTTCTCTATTTTTTCTGTTTTCCTACTAATTTCTGTTCCACACTCTGTACAATACACTACTTCATCATAGCTTCCATCTTCTGTACATGTAGCTGCAACCTTGTTTTCTTGTACTGAGGCACCTGGTTTATGTTCTAATTTTTCTATTGTTTTTGTTTCTCTACTAATTTCTGTTCCACATTCTGTACAATATACTACTTCGTCATAACTTCCTTCTTTTGAGCATGTAGCTGCAACTTCATTTTCTCTTACTGGCTCTCCTGCTTTATGTCCTGTTGCTTTATCTACTATATCTTTTGTTCTGCTTATTTCATATCCACATTCTGTACAATATACAACATCATCATGTTTTCCATCTTCTGTACATGTAGGTGCTACAACATTTTCTTTGATCGTTGTTCCTTTTTCATGTTCAGCTTTATTTATCATAGCTCCACATTCACATACTTGCCAATGACTTGTTTCATCATTTATCCACTCTCCACTAGTAGTATGATCTTCTTTTTCTGTTGTTTCACCACATCTAGAACATTCTTTCCAATGCTGTTTATCATCACTATTATTTATTGAAAAATCATGTCCTAATTCTTCTGTTTTTTCATCTTCAACAGTTGTTTCTGTTATTCCATCTGCTTTAAGTATTTTTTCACAATCATCACATATATAATATTTATTGTTTCCTGTTTCTATACATGTTGCTTCTTTTTCTGGCACTTCTGTTTTATTTTTATGTGAACATATTACTTCTATTTCACATTTTGCTTCTATATTATTTGTTGTTGTTACTGTTATTGTAGCTTTTCCTTCTCCTACTGCTGTTACTTTTCCATCTTGTACTGTGGCTACACTTGTATCATTACTTGACCATTGGCTTATTGTATCTGTTGTATCCTCTGGTGTTAATTTAGCTGTTAGTGTTGTTTCATCTCCTATATCCATTTTAAGTGTTGTTGGATCTACAGTTATTCCTGTTGCTGGTATTGGTGGTTCAGTTACATTTACGTCTTCTATGCCTACAATATATACTCCATATTTTGTGGCATAAGCATACATATCACTATAATATAGAGAAATATATGTTCCAGAATCGCTTAAATTATAAGAGTCTACATTAAACTCACATTTATCTTCTTCATGCGCAATTTTATCTTCAAAACGTAATATTGGTGTTGAATTTTCTTCTGTAGGTATCTGATATACTTCACATACCTTTGAATTACTCATACTACCAATTGTCCTATACATTTTATTCATTTCAATTTTGCCTGAACTTCCAACTGTTGGATTATTATCTATGTTCATATTGCTATACCTTAGATAATTATCTACTATATATTCTATTTTTATTGTTTTTAATTTTCCATCTGGATCATTCATATAGCTTGGTATATCACTACTATTTACTGTATTTGTCCAACATTTATTTTCCTCATCTAATACCCATTCACCTTGTACTGGAAGAGTTGCTTTTCTTCCCATTTCTGTATTAACATCTATAGTTTTTGGTAATATTTTAGCTATTTTCTTTAATGTCTCTGTATTATCGTTTTCTGGAGCAATATTTACTTTTTTCCATTGTCCATAAACTCCTGCTGCTGTTACTTTAGTATTATCTACATAATTTGTTACATCAAAGAATTCTGTTGTATATGTCAAAGTTATATCTTTTCCTGATGATTCTTCTTTTAAACCTGTAACTTCTACTTTGTATTTATCTCCTTCTGAATATTCTATTTTTGTACCATCAGGTTGTTTAAATATAAGTGTATATCCGCCAGTTAATGTATCTAATCTTAAATTACCATTTGCTATTGTACAATCATATGATTCTCCAGAATTTAGATTTGTAACTATAATTTTAACATTTCCATAATCATTTAGTTTTTTTATAATATTTGTATTAAGTTCTATACTCCAAGCTGAACGTTTAGGATTAATTTCATTTAATGGCATATATCCTGGAGCTGGATATGCTGTATATGGCATATCTGTTGAATTGCTACTAGTATCTCCACCAATTGCAACACTTCCTGCATATCCAAATTTAAACTCTCCTACTTTCTGTCCGATTACAGTCATTCTATGTCCTATAGTATCAAATTGTCCCCAATTATATACATATCCTTCATCCATCCATCCTTCTATTGCTCCTTGTGGTGTATATCCTTGTGCTAAAACATTATGTTTACAAGCTACAGCTGTTTGCCACATCTCATCACTCATTCCATCTAGCTTTGTTTCACCACTGATATTATGATCAAAATATTCATTACGTACTAATGCACCTATTTGTAATTCATCTGAAGATGTAAGTTTTGTTTTTAAAGGTTCTAGTCCTACTAAATATCTAAAATAATTGATTTTTGCTTCTACTGCATTTAATGTATCTTGTGTTAATTCTCCTCCATCGTATGGTGCTGTTAAAGATGGTGTTCTTGAATAATATGTAGAGCTATCTGTATCTACATATGTTTCCCCTGCATTATATGCTACTGTATATTCATGTCCAATTTCGTCTTTTGTTCTATCTTTAAATACATCCCACTGATTTGCATCATAGCCTTTATAGCTTGTTGCTTTTACTATACTTACAATACCTACTGTTGATAATAATATTATTGAAATTAATAGTATTATAAGTGGCTTAATAATTTTTGTTTTTCTTTCCTTTCTCATTATTGAGTCCCCCTTATTTTTTATAAAAATATTTTATTCTATATTTACTTAAATAAATCTTATCATCTCCTTCCTGCTCTAACTTCTATCTCTTGTTTATTATAACTTTGACAAATGTTGTATTTCCATTTTTTGTTATTCATTTCATATTCTATCATAAATAAAAAAAATAATAAAGTGTTTTTTATATTTTTTCATAATATGTAGTTCTATTCTTACTGGCAGTAAGTTGTCACGCTTATTTCAAAAAGAAATGTGAATTCTTTGTGAATTTTAGCACTCTTCTATTGACTTTGCTAAATTTAGTGATATAATTACATTTGTAAAGAGTTAAAGAACTCTTACAAATATATATGTGTTAACCTTACAAGATGGTATCAACACATAAAAAGAAAGGAAGTTGATTTATTATGATGATGATGCCAAGAAGAAGAAATGAATTTGATTTATTGGAGGACATGTTTAGGATTGATCCATTCTTTTCAGAAGAGGGTAGCAAAATAATGAAAACAGATATAAAAGAAAAGAAAGACAAATATTTACTAGAGATTGATTTACCTGGATATGAAAAAGAAGATATTAAAATTCATATTGAAGATGGATACCTAAATATTCATGCTAAAACAAATTCAAAAAATGATGAAAAAGAAGATGGAAAATTTGTAAGAAAAGAAAGATATTATGGTGAATGCTCAAGAAGCTTCTATATAGGAGACAATATTTCAGAAGATGAAATCCATGCATCTTTCAAAAACGGAACACTAAAATTGGAAATTCCTAAAAAGGACACAAAGAAAGAATTACCTGAAAAGAAATATATTGAAATTAGTGATTAGTCCCAAAAATAGCAAGATCTTAAAAGATACTTGCTATTTTTTATTTTCCAATTTTTCTTGATTTTCTTTCCATATAATTCTTTTAGCACATATTATTTTATATGCAAGTTCTGACCCGTTAATCTTAGGAAATTTATATACATAATCCGTAATATTTTTATATTTTGAAAAAAGTATAGGATCTGGGTTAAATGAAACTACTACAAACTTAGGACTATTGATTTGTTTACTATACTCAATTATTATATCTAATCCAGTAAATTTACGTTCCCTCATTAAATCTGTTACCACCACATCTGGTTTAAATTTTTCTATCATTTTAATTTCTTCGTTATCAGTATTCGCTATCCCTAATATTTTTATTTGATTATACCTGCTTAGACATGATCTTATTTCTTCACAAGTTTTTATTTCATCATCTGCAATTATAATTTTTATGACATTTATATTTATATCATTATTAATATATTTCATTTATTATTTTTTCTCCTTTAAACTAACAATTAATACTTAACATTTTTTATATTATACTTTCTTTTATTTATATAGTCAATCCATACAGTAGTCAAAATAACTGTTTTATTGGTTATGTCATTACAATTCTCCATTAATTTTTCCCTTATTTAACCAAAAAAAGAACTAGATGTTCTCTAGTTCCTTTTTTCTAACTATTTAAAGCATTATATATTGCTATGTTTGTTAGTTTATATATTGACAATCCATACTTATTTTTTAATTCTTCTAATTTATTATATGATGTTTCTCTAATTGCAAAATTATGTGCTTCTACTATTTCGTTATCAGATCTTTCATACAATTTTACATTTTCAGTTTCTATCATTTCTATTATTGCTACATTTACCATCTTGTTAATTGATGCATCATAAATTTCTGCTAGTTCTGCAAGTTTTTCATATAGTGAATTATCTATTTCAATCCTTCTTTTTAAAAGATTATCTTTTTTTAAAAAGTATTTGTCAAAAGTATTCAATTTAACCACCTCACAATACTATTATAATGTCTAATTACCTGCTTTTTAATTCCTATACAGTAGTTATTTTAACTACTATAATAGTATACATAAATTTTTAAAACTTATCTCAGTATTGTAATTCTATATCAAATTTATTTATTCATAATGGTAATTTTGATAATATGACAATTTAATATCCTGTATTTTCTAGTGATTAAATATATTTAAAACAAATCTCTTAACTAAAAAGAAGTGTTGCCCATTTTATTTAGGTTACACTTCTTTAATTTTAAACTTATATAAATTTTTAATTCTCCTAAATGCAGGTGTTATGCATTCTTTCCATGACAGTTTTTATACTTTTTGCCACTTCCGCATGGGCAAGGATCATTTCTTCCAACTTTAGGGGTTTCTCTTACAACTGTCCTATTTACCTCAGGATTCTCAATTGCAGATTGTCCACCATCAACACTATTTATTGATTGAAGAGCTGCTTTTGTTATTTTAGCTGTCTCGCTTCTTCTTAATTCCTTTTGTTCACGTAAATTCATAAGAAGTTTTACAACATCTATTTTTATTGCTTCTATCATTTCATCAAACATTTCTGTACCCACAATTCTATATTGAACTACAGGATCTTTTTGTCCCCAGCCTTGAAGACCTATTCCTTTCTTTAGTTCATCCATAGCATCTATGTGATCCATCCATTTTTGATCAACTACTTTAAGCATTACTATTCTTTCAATTTCGCGAAGTTGTTCTGGTTCTATTTCTTTCTCTTTTTCAGCATATTTGGCATGCGCTTTTTCTTTTAAACTTTCTATAATAGAATTTACATCTTTCTCTTTTAACTCATCAAGCATATTGATACCAAATGTATTAAATATTTCAATAGATAATGATTCTACATTTAACTTAGCATGTCCTTTTTCATCTGCTTCATTAAAAGTTTCTACTGTTGTTTCAGCTACCCAATCTATATAGTTTGAAATAACAGGACTTAGATCCATTCCATCAAGCACTTGTTTTCTTTGAGAATATATCTCTTCTCTTTGAACATTCATAACATCATCATATTTTAATACATTTTTACGAATACTAAAGTTTCTTCCTTCAACTTTCTTTTGAGCATTTTCAACAGCCTTTGAAATCATTTTTACTTCTATTGGCATATTTTCATCAACATTTAGTGCAGAATATACTTTTGTTACTTTATCTCCACCAAATATTTTCATTAAATTATCATCTAATGCTATATAGAATTTAGAATCTCCTGGGTCTCCTTGACGTCCACTACGTCCACGAAGCTGATTATCTATACGTCTTGATTCATGTCTTTCTGTACCAATTATTTTTAAACCACCAGCTGCAATTACTTTTTCTTTTTCTTCTTTTATTTGTTCTTGATATTTTGCTTCTAGTTTCTTAAACTGTTCTCTTGCTCTTAAAATATCTTGGTCATCTGTCTCATAATATGTGTTTGACTCTTCTATTAAGTTTGCTGGAACTTTATTTTGTTTCATTTCTTGCTTTGCTAAAAATTCACTATTTCCTCCAAGCATAATATCAGTACCACGACCAGCCATATTTGTTGCTATTGTTACTGCTCCATATTTTCCTGCTTGTGCTATAATTTCTGCCTCTTGCTCATGATATTTAGCATTTAATACTGTGTGCTTAATTCCTACTTCTTTTAATTTTTTGCTCAATAACTCTGATTTTTCGACAGAAACTGTACCAATTAGTATTGGTTGGCCTTTACTATGAGCTTCTTTTACACTTTCTACTATTGCGTTGAATTTCGCTTTTTCGTTTTTATATATAACGTCATTATAATCAATTCTTTTTACTGGTTTATTTGTTGGAATGGCTACAACGTCCAAATTATAGATTTCCTCAAATTCGCTTGATTCTGTCATAGCAGTACCTGTCATTCCTGAAAGTTTTCCATACATTCTAAAGAAGTTTTGGAAAGTAATTGTTGCAAGTGTTTTTGATTCATCTGCTATTTTTACTCTTTCTTTAGCTTCTAATGCTTGGTGTAATCCATCATTATATCTTCTTCCATACATGATACGTCCTGTAAATTCATCAACTATTAGTACTTGTCCATCTTTTACAATGTAATCTATATCTTTTTTCATAACACCATGTGCACGTAATGCTTGGTTTACATGGTGAACAAGCGTCGAATTTTCTATATCGTTAAAATTGTCTAGTCCAAATTCCCTTTCAGCTTTTTCTATACCTTTTTGTGTTAAAGATGCTGATTTTGCTTTTAAGTCAACTATATAATCATATTTTTCATTGTCTTCTTGTTGATCAAAATCTTTTACATCTTCTTCTACTATTACTTTTGCTGATAATTTTCTAACAAAAGAATCTGCTCTTTTATAAAGATCTGATGAAGAATTTGCCCTTCCTGATATTATAAGTGGAGTTCTAGCTTCATCTATTAAGATACTATCTATCTCATCTACAATTGCATAATTTAATCCTCTTTGCACTAATTGATTATTATATATTACCATGTTATCTCTTAGATAATCAAAACCAAACTCATTATTTGTACCATAAGTTATATCAGCATTATATGCTTCTTGTTTTTGTTTTGGATTCTGTCCAGCTACAACTAAACCAACTGTTAATCCTAAAAATTTATATAATTTTCCCATCCATTCACTATCACGTTTTGCTAAGTAATCATTTACTGTAACTACATGTACTCCTTTTCCTTCTAGTGCATTTAAGTATACTGGAAGTGTAGCAACAAGTGTCTTTCCTTCACCAGTTTTCATTTCAGCTATTCTTCCTTGATGAAGAATTATACCTCCGATTAATTGAACATCAAAATGCCTCATTCCCAATACTCTTTTTGAAGCTTCTCTCACAACAGCAAAAACTTCTGGAAGTATATCGTCTAAAGTTTTTCCGTTAGCTAATTGTTCTTTGAAATATGGCGTTTTAGCAGTTAATTCCTTATCTGATAATTTGCTCATTTCTTCCTCTAAGCTATTGATTTTATCAACAATCGGCATTACTTTTTTAACTTCTTTTTCACTATATGACTTAAATAATTTCATTTTCCCTTCATCCTCTCAAAATTGATTTATGTAATTTCACTTGTTTAATATACCACTAAAATCATTTTTTAGCAAGTTTTTTTGTAATATTATTTAAATTTAAGAATAAATTTTTATTATAATTAGTTAATTGATTATACTAAACATAATCATCTAATACTAAATTATAAAATATATCTAAAAGAAAGAGTTGGTTTTTTATGTTTTTATATAATTTGAAATTAAATGGTAGTAGAATACTTAAATTTATATTTATTGTGATGCTTCTTATTATTCTAATTATTTTTTCTATTGGGATTTATAATATATATTTTAAGAAAAATGATTCTAATGAAACTGGTGTTGTTACTCTAACTGATACTATAAAAACAGATGAAGTTTTTGAAATAACAGATGATAATTATACTAATATTTTACAAGCTGTAACTAATGATATTGATTCTTATATTGGTTGTAAAATTCACTTTACAGGATATGTTTATCGTCTTATAGATTTTGATGATAATGAGTTTGTTTTAGCAAGAGATATGCTTGTAAATGAAAGTACTTCTCAAAGTCTAGTCGTAGGCTTTTTGTGTACTTATGATACCGCATATGAATTTAAAGACAATACTTGGGTTGATATTACTGGAACTATTATTAAAGGTGATTATTATGGAGATATTGCACAAATTCAGGTAACCAATATGTTTGAATGTGACGAACCAGAAAATAAATATGTCTCTGTTCCTGATGATACTTATATTCCTACATCTAACATGTTTTAATATTTTACTAAAAGATACTTATAGCACATATAAGTATCTTTTAGTTAATTACTTATAATAGGCTATTTTTCAGCATTAATTTGACATAAAAATTCTTTTCTTAGGTTTTCTATTTTTTTATCAGTTGCCTTTGTAATACGCTCTTCCATCTCTCTATGATATTTATCACTTAATTTAAAAGCATCTTTAAACATATTGGCAATTTCCGCTGTTTGCTCATCAAATCTTTTGTCCATATCTTCTTTAGTTGCAAATTTCTTAAGATCTTCCTTGGTTGCAAATTTCTTCAAATCTTCTTTAGTTGCAAATTTCTTAAGATCTTCCTTGGTTGCAAATTTCTTAAGATCTTCTTTAGTCGCCATGTCTTTGATATCTTCCTTGGTTGCCATTCCTTGCATTTGTACCTGTAAATTATCAACTTTTGTAGATAATTTAAATAATTCTTCTAAGACAATTTCTTCAAACTTACTTGACATTAAACTTCACCTCTCTTTTCTAATTGTTTTTGAAATAAAAATTATTGAAAAAAATCAAAAAAACAAAAAATGAAATATAATAGAGATATTCCTATTATATTTCTTATTTCAACAAAAGTCAATAGTTTATTTTAAATTAAATATTGTTTTTACAATTCCACCGTCCAAAAAATTAGAAAATACATTTTTTAAAATTATTAAAACTATTGGCCCAACAAACATTCCGCAAAACACCCATAAACCTAAAACCTGTATACATTGCTGCAACCGTAAATATTGGATGTATTCCTATATTTCCGGCTTACTATCTTAGGCTCTATAAATTGTCTTACAACAGACATTATTATCCAGAGTACAATTATCGATATACCTAACTTTAAATCGCCGTTCAATCCCGAAAGTATTCCCCATGGTACCATGATTGTTCCAGATCCCAATATTGGTAATGCATCAACAAAGGCTATTCCTATAGCAGTTATCAGCGGAAAGCCTACATTCATTCCCACAAAATATAAAATATACAAGCCTATTAAAGAAATTACAAATGATATTAATATCAATGTTAATTGTGCTTTTAAATATCCTCCTAGAACTCTTGCAATTTCTCTTATATGTTTTGTTAATTCTTTCATCCACTTTTCAGGTAAATGATATTCTAATTCATCTAACATATATATTTTGTCAGTACAAATAAAATATAATGCTAAAATTGTTACTACAAAATAGATTGCTATAGTTGGTATAGATGTTATAATACTTAATATATTTGTCAAAAAATTCTGAATATAATTTGAAATTTTTTCTAAAAAAGAAAAACTGCTACTTTTTATTATATCTAAAATATCATTTGAAATATTTAATTTATTAAAATCTAAATTATTTAATATACTTTGAATACCTGCATATGCTTTACTATAATAACCATTCAAATCTGAAAGTAAATTACTTGATTCTGAAATTAATGTTGTAATTCCCCATGCTAAAAGACCTATTATTATTCCAAAAGTAATGATAAATACTATTATTGAACTTACTCTTCTTGAAAATTTAAATTTTTTCATTATTTTTTTTATTAATGGTTCCATAAGTAGTGATATAGCAAATGCTATTAAAAACGGCATATAAAATATTGCAAGTTTAAAACATACTATTGTTAAAATTATTGCAATAACAAGTATAGCTATCCTTTTTGCTACACTTGTCCAGTATTTGACCTCTTTAGGCATACAATTCTCCTATTCTATGTGCATTTTGGATATCTTATCCATTTATTTTATTATATGCCTAAAAAAATCTTTTATTCTTCTATTTTAAAGCCTCTTCCATTACTTTTGATAAATATTTCATACTATTAATGGCTTGATCTAAAGTATTTCCTGTTGCCCCTACTTCTATTATACATGCAGCTTTACCTAAGTGTTGATTATATCTTGAATTTCTTACTATTATTGGTTTAAAAAGTCCTGGATAAAGGCTATTTGCCACTTCTTGAATTTTTACTGCAAATTTTAAATTTTGATTCCAATTTGGATGTGAGAGCCCTCCTCCATCTGTTCCGGATTACAAACATTATTTGAGCACAATAGTCATCTCCTATTTGAACTAATGGTGCATAATTGCTATCACTTCCTATAGCATCTCTATGTAAATCGATTATTATATCTGAGTTAAAATTTTTCAAAACTCCTTGTACTGTTGATAATGACCTATTATATGATCCTGTATAAGATGGATAATCATGATAGCTTGTATTATGTGTCACATTAAATCCAGAACTTCCCAAGCAATTGGCTAATTCATCTCCTACTCTTGCAACAGAATAATTCAAATCTATTGTTCTATAATTACCGTGAAGGCTCATATGTATAATTTTCACTTTGCGTATAACTTTCACATGTATGAGTATGGAATATCAGTACATTATCTGTATTTATCTCTAAATTACCAGGATTTAACATATCGTCTGTTAATTCATAAGATGTTTCATTTTTTATTTTTATTCCATTTCCATATTCTCTATTGTAACTTTCTGCTATAGGATTTGCAGTTACTACTTTTGTTGTTACATCTGTTGATGCTTCTTGATTGCTTGTATCTACTGTTTCATTTGAATTACCTACATTTACTGCCGCTTCTATACTATCTTCTTTATTTGAACTTTCTTTTTCTTCAAGTCCAAAAGCACCCATTCCTACTTGTAAAATCGATTTTAGTGTTATCTCATCAAGATCTTCTTCTACTTCTTCTGTTTTTTCTGAATTTTCTCCATTTTCTTCTTTTGATAAACTTTTTATTATTTCACTTTCTGTATCTATACCAAGTGTTAAAAAATCATTGGTATTTATACTAATTGATTGATCTAAATAATTTTTTATAGATATGTTTTTGAAAACAAATTTACTAAAGATGTAGATAGCAATTAATATAATCGCAATTTTAGCTACATCTCTTAATTTTATTATTGTAACATTGAACATATTATCTTTTTCTCCCTGCTAGATATATATATTCAATTACCTTTCTTTTATTCCTAGAACAAATCAGAAAGCCTTAAAATTTGTATTGATTTTATTTTTCCTCTTTATATTTTCACATCAAAAGAGGCACCTTAAAAATAAGGTACCTCTTTTGTGTGGCTCAGAAGATTTTATTTATCTTCTTCCTCCTCCCATTTTTCAAAATAGGTGTCGAGCCACTTTTGATTATAAGGGTAGTAATCCGGTCTACCCTTATAGATTACTTCTTCACGGGAAGAAGTAATCTCTTTTTTGGCGGTCTCCATAGATGAGCCTCCTTTCTCTTTTGTGAGACAAACAAAACTGTCTGTCTTGGTTTGCTTGTTACTATGTTTTTATTATAGCACTTTTATTTCAAATTGTCAAATTTTTCCAATTGTTATTGACTATATGTTCAAATTTTTCTAGGTTTTAATTCCAAGTAAATAGGCTTTTCATTCCCGATCATTGTAGATGTTCCGATGACCTGGGTATACTATTGTGTCATCTGGTAAAACCATTAATTTTTTAGTAATAGATTCCATAATTTGGTTAAAATCTGAAGTTGGTAAATCTGTTCTTCCCCATGTGCCACGAAATAATGTATCTCCGGAAAATAATAATTTCTGGCTTTCTAAATAGAGTGATGCTCCTCCTTTTGTATGACCAGGTGTATGTATTACTCTAAATTCTAAGTCTCCTAAATGGATTAAATCACCATCATCAAGTCTAGAGTCTGCATCTATTTCAATTTCTGGAAGTCCATTCATAAATTCTGTTAAATTTATCCTTTTATTATTTAATCCCTCACTGTCATCTCTATGAATTAAAACTTTTCCGCCTAATTTTGATTTTAATTCTGTTACTCCTGCTATGTGATCTCCGTGACAATGTGTTAAAAAAATGTATTTGAGTTTACCTTGTAAAACATTTATTATTTCTACAATTTTATCTATATCTCCTGCCGGATCTATTACCATTGTTTCTTTACTATTTTGATCAAATATTATATAACAATTAGTATCATCACCTATCCATGTTGAAATTCTTAGTCTCTTTAGTATCATATTAATACCGTCCCTCTCTATTTTTATATTATATTTTCTTTCTTTTTACTTCATATACACTATCTACTTTGCGGATAGCTTTAAAAATATTATTTAATTCTTCTAAATTCTTTGTTTCCACTGTTATCTCTATTAGTGCAATTCTATCTTTACCTGTTTTTGCATTTACTCCTACTATATTCATTTTGGTTTTTGTTATTTCTTTTACAACATCTGATAAAAGACCACTTCTATCATTGGCATATACTTCTATAGTAACATTATAAGTTGCTTTTTCTTCTTTTACCCATGATACTTCTATAATTCTATTTTCTTCTTTTATTAAATCTTTTACATTTACGCAGTCTTTTCTATGTACAGATACACCTCTTCCTTTAGTAATGTACCCTATTATTTCATCTCCTGGAAGTGGGTTGCAACATTTAGAAAGTTTTACTAAGCAATTATCAATACCTTTTACAATAATGCCATTACTAGAAACTTTTGCTTTTTTGTTAGTTCTTGATTTTGATAATTCTTCTATTTTTTCTTCTATACCTTCCTCTTTGTTGTATTTTCTATATTCTATTAACATTCTTGCAACCACTTTTGTTGCCGAATTAGCTCCAAATCCAACTGCTGCATACATTTCGTCTAAATCTTTGTATTTATATCGATTTAGCATAGCATTTATGTAATCAGTTTTAAATAATTTATCATATGACATACCAACTCTTTTTATTTCTTTTTCTATTAAATCTTTTCCTCTTTCAATATGTTCTGCTTTTTTCTCTCTTTTAAACCAATTATTTATTTTGTTTCTTGCAGATGCACTTTTTACAAATTTTAACCAATCTAAACTTGGGCCTTTAGAATTATCAGAAGTTATAATTTCTACTATATCTCCACTTTTTAATGGTGTAATAATAGGCATCATTTTACTATTTATTTTACAACCTGTCATATGGTTTCCAATTTCTGCATGTACTGAGTATGCAAAATCAATTGGAGTTGCCCCTTTCGGTAAAACTTTTATTAATCCTTTTGGAGTAAATACATATACTTCATCTTCAAATAACTCTCTTTTTAGATTCTCTAAAAATTGATCTGGATCTTGTAATT
The DNA here is from genome assembly GCA_944386695.1 of uncultured Clostridia bacterium. GTDB lineage: Bacteria > Bacillota > Clostridia > TANB77 > CAG-508 > CAG-269. The sequence goes on from CALXCB010000003.1 coordinate 15,536, forward strand.
CTTGTTGCCATTCTAAAGTCTCACGTAGCCAAGCTAATTTATCTTCTGTAACTACTACATTCTTTTTTCCTCTTCCTAAAAAATTAGCTTCTTTATATGCCCAGTGTGCTGCGATACCAAATTCTGCAACCTTATGCATATCCCAAGTACGAATTTGTACCTCAAATGGTGTTCCATTTTCTCCTAAAAGAGTGGTATGTATTGATTGATACATATTAGGCTTTGGCACTGCTATATAATCTTTAAATCTTCCTGGCATCGGACTATACATTTCATGTACTATACCTAATGCTGCGTAACAATCCTTTACAGAATTTACTATAATTCTCATTGCAAATAAGTCATATATTTGATCTATAGTTGAATTATCTCTTTTCATTTTTCTATAAATTGAATATAAATGTTTAGCCCTTCCTGTTACTTCTGCATCTATTCTTTGTTTTTTTAATTGTACTCTAATGTCATCCATGATTTTTTCTATGAATTTCAATCTTTCATCTTTCTTTTTGTTTATGCTTTCTACTATTTCATGATATTTATCTGGATACATATATTTAAAACCTAAGTCTTCTAACTCTGCTTTAATAGAATACAAACCTAATCTATTTGCAAGTGGAGCATATAATTCTAATGTTTCTTTTGCATTTGCTAATTGTCTATCTCTACTTAAATATTTTAATGTTCTCATATTATGAAGTCTATCAGCTAATTTTATTAATATTACTCTAATATCTTTTCCCATTGCTAAGAACATTCTTCTATAATTTTCAACCTGTTTTTCTTCTAGTGTTGCAAATTGAATCGTACTTAATTTAGTAACTCCTGCTACCATTTCTGCTATTTCTGTTCCAAACATTACTTCTAAATCTTTTTGAGTAACATCTGTGTCTTCTACTATATCATGAAGAAGTGCTGCAGCAATTGTACTATCATCTAATCCTATATTAGCTAATATATATGCTACATTTAAAGGGTGAATTATATATGGTTCGCCAGACCCTCTTTTTTGGCCTTTATGTTTTTCATCTGCTAGTTTAAATGCTTTCATTATTAATTTTGTATCAACTTTTCTCGTAATTTCTTTTTTCTTTGTTATTACATCATATATTGTTATTTTTTTTTCTTGCATATAACAATCCCCCTTTTATATTGATTTTATCACATCTTTCATATTGATCTGTATAGAATCTATATCATTAAATCTATTTATTTCTAAATTTCCGGCTATATCAATTTTATCTCCTATTTTGAAATCTTCTGCTAAATACCCAAGATTAAACCCTATTGCATTTATATATGTATTGTTACTACTTTTAAGAGTCAATTTTAAATGTTTACCATCTGTTAAACTTCTAATTGAATCTACTTTTAAGTTTTTAAATGCAAATATAGGCATTTTATTTGCTTCTCCATACGGTTCTAATAAACTTAAACTTTCCACTATTTGTTTATTTATTTCATCTATATTAATATTTCCGTCTAAATATAGTACTGGTGATAATTTTGATACATTTGCTTCTTTTGCAATCTCAATAAATCTATTTTTAAAATCTTCAAACTTTCCTTTTGCTACAGTTACTCCAACTGCCATGCTATGTCCTCCAAAAGCTAATAAAGATTCTTGACATTTCATAAGTGCATCATGTAAATCAAAACCTGGTATGCTTCTTCCAGAACCTTTTCCAATATTTTTTCCTTCTTCAAAGCAAACTAAAATAGATGGCTTATAATATAATTCTGTTATTTTAGAAGAAACAATTCCTATTACGCCATGATGCCAGTTTTCTCCTCCTAAAATTATAGCTTCTGAATTTTCTAATTTTTCTTTTTTAATTTGAGCATTTGCTTCTTCAAAAATTCTTTTTTCTTCTGTTTGTCTTTGTATATTGTAAACTCCGATACTTCTTGCAAGTTCTATAGCTTTATCTCTATCAGTTGTAAGTAATAACTCTAAAGCTCTATCTGCACATCCCATTCTTCCACAAGCATTTATTCTTGGTGCCACTCCAAATGCTATTGCAGTGGAATCTATTTTGCTATATCCAGTTTCTTTTAATAAAGCTGCTAATCCGATATTGCGCGTACATTGAACTAATTTTAAACCTAATTTTGTAATAACTCTATTCTCATCTACTAATGGAACTATATCTGATATTGTACCTATTGAAACAATGTCTAAATATTTCAAATATTCCTTTTGAGCTAATCCTAATTTTATACTTATTGCTTGTGTTAGTTTAAAAACAACTCCTACACCTGCTAATTCTCGAAATTCATAAATATTATCCTTTCTTTTACAATCAACTACAGCAAATGCATTAGGTATTTTGTCTGCTGGCTCATGATGATCTGTAATTACTGTGTCTATTCCTAAATCTTTTGCAAGTTCTACTTCTTCTATGCTTGTAATTCCACAATCTACTGTAATCATAAATGTATAATTTTCGCTTGCAATTTTTTTTATGGCTTCTTTGTTCAATCCATATCCTTCTTTTAGTCTATTGGGAATGTATGTATCAACTTCTAGTCCTCTATCTTTTAAAAAACTTTTTAAAACAGTTATACTTGTTATTCCATCTACATCATAATCCCCATAAATTATTGTTTTTTCTTTTGAGTTTATTGCTTGTATAATTCTATCTACTGCTTTTTGTATATCTGGTATATTATATGGATCATAAAAATCATTACGTTTAGGATCTAAAAAAACTTCAGCATTTTCTCCTGTTATCCCCCTGTTTGCTAATATTGTTGCAAGTAGTTCATTGATTTTAAATTTATTCTGTAATATTGTTACTTCTTCTTTTTTATTTTCATTTTTATAATATTGCCATTTTTTTGACATCTGATTTTCCCTTCTTTGATTTGTCTTTGTGATATTGTACTACAAGAGAAAAAAAATAGCAAGTCACCTTGCCATTTAAATTATGTATTTTCAGTTGCACCATTTGTTCCATTTCCTTCAAAAGGAATAAATTTATTTACAACACTTTCTTTTACTGTATCTCCTGATTTAAACATAATAAAAGAATTATTGATTTTATTTTCTACTATTTCTTCGATTTCATCTTTATTTGAATGTTCTGCTAAAACAAGCTCACTAACTAAAATTTGTTTAGCATTATTTAGCATTTTCTTTTCGCCTGTTGATAATCCTTTTTCTTTTTGTTTGAAACTTAAGTTTCTAACAACATCTGCAATTTCATATATGTCTCCACTTTTTAATTTATCCATATTATCTCTATATCTTTTGTTCCAGTTTTTGTTCATTTCTGTTTCGTCTTGCTCTAATACTTTAAATACTTTATCAGCTGAACTTTTATCTATAATAGATCTTACTCCTACTTGCTCTGCTTTTGCTATTGGCACCATTACCTTTACTTCTCCTGGCATTTTAAGTATATAGTAAGATTGCTTCTCACCTAAAATGTCTTTTTCTTCTATTGAATCAATTGTTCCTGCTCCATGCATTGGATATACTATTTTGTCTCCTACATTAAACATGCACCATCTCTCCTTTCACTAATATGTGTTATGTTAATAAATAATGTAATCTTTATGTCATCAACAATTCTATTATACTACAAATTGGCAAAAAAGTCAAAATTTTGAAAAATTAAATTTTGAGCTGATATTATGTGAATTTTAGCCATTTTTGCCTTTTATTTCCAAAAAATATCCTTATAAAAAATTTAATTTTTTGTTATATTTCACAGTCATAACAAAAATGCTAGTATATTGATTTTTTACCAATTTTATGTTAACATATTGTGGATGTTTTAATATAAACTGCATATAAATTAAAGGAGGCTAACTAATGAAAAAATTTGATACGATTTCTCTAGAGCACGATGTAGCACGGGAATACTGCCTGCTTTCATATGGGGTAACCCGAAGAGAGCGGTCAGAGTTTACACTTCCTCTGGATGACTCTATTGCACGTATAAGTGCAATGAGGTTTGATGAGGATTTGTGGGAACATATAATGGTAGATTGTATGTTCTTACAAAGATGTGCAACCTACAAAGAGATGTCTTTTGTAAAAGATCTCTTCTGGACAGAGCATGAGTTGGCTCTGCAGGTTCACCCTGCACAGTCAGAATATATTAACCACAACCCCTATGCTCTTCATCTATGGAGAGACAGGCTTATCACTCCAAGAGTCGAAAAGCGACTCACAGAAAAGATACATGAAGTTTCAAAGATCGCTTTGAAATATTATAAAAATATCAAAGACGATTTTATTCTTTCTGGAGTTGCCGAAAAACTCGTCGTCATCTTTGGTGGGGATGCTTGGCCAACATGGGAGGAGGTTTGTGGAATCAAACAAAAATATTGGGCACCAGAAGAAGTCGCTGTCCAATTTAATATATCATATAATCATGATATAAATAATGAACATATGATATTATTGTGGGATGCGGCAAATCTCCATTTGCCGTCCAAAGAATTAGTCTAAACTTTAACCCCATCCGCGTTCTGCTGATGGGGTTTTTCTTATTCTTATTTTACAACTTGAACAAAAATATTCAAATTCTCTCCATTAATAGGTGTTTCTACATAATTTTTGTCAGGCTCATTATATAAAATCTTCAAAGCTAAAGTATCATGTTTTATTATATCTTCATATTTCTTAACAACTTTTTCTAACATTTCATTTCCAGAAACATAGAGATTTATATTATCCATTACTTCAAAACCACTATCTTTTCTCATATTTTGAACTTTTGATAAAATTTCTCTTAAGTAACCTTCCTCTTTTAGCTCAGGCGTTATTGTTGTTTCTATTACTACACCAATTTCTCCTGCCCCGCTAAATGCAAAGCCTTCTTTTCCATGCATTGTAATTAGAAGATTTTCTTTTGATAGAGGAATTTGAGTATCATCAATTTCAATATATTCTATTTTTCCTGCTTCTACTTTACTCGCTAATTCCATTTGGTTAAATTCTGCTATTTTTTGCCTTATTTTAGGAATTAGTTTTCCATATTCTTTTCCAAGTACAGGAAGGTTTGGCTTTATTTCAAAACTTACATAGTCCTTCATGTCAGCACCCAAAACAACTTTTTTGACATTTAGCTCCTCTTTTACAATATCACTATAATATTCTGGAAGTGTTTTTACTGATATTAACATTTCAGAAAGTGGTTGTCTGTTTTTAATATTAACAGAGTTTCTTGCACTTCTTCCAAGTTTCACTATTGTGTATGCTAAGCCCATTTCTTCTTCTAATTTTTTGTCGATTTCTTCTTCATGGACTTCTGGCCAATTGCATAAATGTATACTTTCTGTAGCTTTTGCGTCTAATCCTACAACTAGATTTTGATAAATTTCTTCTGTTATAAATGGCACAAATGGTGCTGCCACTTTACATAATTCTACTAATACTCTATATAAAGTTACATAAGCTCCTATTTTGTCATCTGAAAGCTCTGTTCCCCAAAATCTTTCGCGATTTCTACGTACATACCAATTTGATAAACTATCTGTAAATTCTCCTATTTGTAAAGCTGCTCCTGTTATGTCATATTTTTCTAGTTTTTCGTCTATCTCTTTGATTAAGGTATTTAATTTAGAAATTATCCATTTATCCATTATGTTGTTTGATTTAAAATCTGCATATTTTAATGGATTAAATTGATCTATTTCTGCGTATAAAACATAGAATGAATATACATTCCAAAGTGTTGCTAAAAATCCTCTTTGAGTTTCTTGCACATTTTCTAGAGAAAGTCTAGTTGGAAGCCATGGAGCAGAACATGTATAAAAATGCCATCTAGTTGCATCTGCACCAACTGAATCTAGTAATAACAATGGGTCTACTCCATTTTTCTTAGATTTAGACATTTTTTGACCTTTTCCATCTAATACATGACCTAGCACTATACAATTTTCAAAAGGAGTTCTGCCAAATAATGCTGTTCCAATAGCTGTTAGTGTATAGAACCATCCTCTTGTTTGGTCAACTGCTTCTGAAATGAATCCTGCTGGGAATTCTTTTTCAAATAAATCTTTATTTTCAAATGGATAATGTAGTTGTGCAAAAGGCATAGAACCAGAATCAAACCAGCAATCAATTACTTCTTTATATCTTGTCATTTCCTTACCACATTCAGGACATTTTAGATGAACATTATCTATATATGGTTTATGAAGTTCAATATCTTCTGGACAGTTTACTGCTTTTTCTTTTAATTCTTGGATAGAACCAATACATTCTTGGTGTCCACATTCGCATTTCCAAACTGGAAGTGGAGTTCCCCAATATCTGTCTCTTGAAATTCCCCAATCTATAACATTTTCCAAGAATTTTCCAAATCTTCCTGTACGAATGGTATCTGGGTACCAATGTACTTTATTATTGTTTTCAACTAATTCATCTCTTAAGCTTGACATTTTTACAAACCAACTTTCTTTTGGGTAATAAAGAAGTGGTGTGTCACATCTCCAGCAATGTGGGTATGAGTGCATATGTTTTTCTTTAGAGAATAATTTATTTTCCTTTGCTAGCCATTTGCAAATATCTTCATTACAATCTCTTACAAATCTTCCTGCCCAAGGCTCTACTTCTGGTACAAATTTTCCGGCTTTATCAACTAAATTGATAAATGTAATTCCATTTTGTTTAGCAACTAAACTATCATCTTCACCATAAGCAGGGGCAATATGAACAATTCCTGTACCATCTGTTAAAGTTACAAAATCTCCGTGGATTACTTCGAATGCTTTTCCTTCTACTGTTCCAAAAGGCATCAATCTTTCATATTTTGTACCTAAAAGTTCTTCTCCTTTAAAAGTTTTTAAAATTTCATATGGAGTTTCTCTTAAAACTAATTCTAATAAATCTTTTGCTAAAATATAATTTTCATATTGTGGTTCTTCTTCTGTTCCAATATTAGCTTTTATTAAAACATACTCATATGATTTATTAACACAAAGTGCTAGGTTTGATGGAAGTGTCCAAGGTGTTGTTGTCCAAGCAAGAATATATGTATCTTTTTCCCATCCTTGATTTTCTTCTACTTTAAATTTTGCAATACAAGTTAAATCTTTTACATCTTTATATCCTTGTGCAACTTCATGAGATGAAAGTGCTGTACCACATCTTGGGCAATATGGCATTACTTTATGACCTTCATATAATAAACCTTTTTTCCATAACTCCTTTAAAGCCCACCAAACAGACTCTATATAATCATTATGATAAGTAACATAAGGATGGTCCATATCTACCCAAAAACCTACTTGCTCTGTCATCTTCTCCCAGCTACTTACATATTTAAAAACACTATCTTTACATTCTTTAACAAACTTTTCTACTCCATAATCCTCAATCTGCTCTTTACCTGATATTCCTAACTTTTTTTCTATTTCAAGCTCAACTGGAAGACCATGTGTATCCCAACCAGCCTTACGAGGTACATAGTATCCTTTCATAACCTTATATCTTGGTATAATATCTTTCATAACTCTAGTTTCAATATGACCAACATGAGGCATTCCATTAGCTGTAGGTGGTCCATCATAAAATGTGAAATATCTTTTTCCTTTGTTTTTATCTAAATTCTTTTTTATTATATCTTTTTCTTTCCAATATTTAGCTACATTTTTCTCCATACCTACATATCCATCAGGTAATTCCACTTTTTTATACATAATCAATCTCTCCTTTACATAATATTTTTCATTGGGGTCGTTTCCTTTTGAGAAATTTTTTTCATTGGGGACAGTTCCTTTTGCGAAAGGGTCGTTTCCTTTTGAAAAAAATTTTATGATTTATAATTCCCTCCTTGCTTTTTTATCTCTTGTAATTCAAATCTATATTTTTGTTTTTCATTTGGATATTTCTTATGATCTACTTCTGATAAAAACATCTCATAAGGCCTAATATACAGCTCTTCATCTCCATATAGACCTCTATAGACTACATATTTTTCCTTTGTTTCACTATGAGTTGCCACATCTTCTACTATGTAATAATCTCCTTTAAAATGTCTGTAAATTCCTTTAATTTTTAACTCATTCATTTTCTTTTCACTCCTCTTTATTTTTCATTAGGGTCGTTTCCTTTTGCGAAATTTTTTTCATTGGGGTCGTTTCTTTTCGCAAAAGGAACCGTCCCTTTTGAAAAAAATAAATATCTTCATATGTGGTAATTTTTAAATTTGTATAATCACCTTTTATAATTTTTACATCGTACCCTGCTTTTTCAAGTAACATACAATCATCTGTTACATCTTCATTTTGATATTTTTCATGTAATTCTGTTAAGATCTTCCTATCAAAACATTGCGGTGTCTGTATAATCCATGTGTTACTTCTTTTAGTTGTATTTATTACTATATTATTGTTATCTGTTATTTTTATTGTATCTTTTGACGGAACTCCTATAGTTACTCCTTTATAGTTATTCATATTTTCGATACATTCATTTATATATTCCTGTTTGATAGCAGGTCTTGCTCCATCATGTATAATTACTATATCTGAATCTGTTTTCTTTATACAGTTATACACTGACTCTTTTCTTGTATTGCCTCCTACTACTAATTGTATATTTTTACAAATATTACTAACATCTATTATGTTCTGTACCTGCTCTTTATCCTCTTCTCGCATTGCCACTATTATATTATCAATATATTTATTTTTATTAAATTCATTTAGACTATAGGATAATACTGGTTTTCCATTTAAATGCTCGAAATTTTTATTCTTTCCTGTTCCAAATCTTGTACTATTGCCTGCTGTTACAATTATTGCTGTAACTTTTTTCTCGCCTATCATTAAAATATCCTCCTTAATGAATTAAATGATGTACATATATATGTTTGATATGTATTTTTCAATTTTTTATATGCTGATTTTGCTTTCTCTTTATTTTCAAATATTCCAAAAACACAGGATCCAGAACCCGCCATTAAACTTCCAATCGCTCCATTTTCTATTAGTTCCTTTTTCAAATTTTGTATGAGCTTTTTTTCATCTACAACAGATTCAAATACATTGTATAAATTTTCAGCTATTAATTCTATTTTGTTTTCTTCTAATGCTTTTATAATTTCATTTGTATTTTTTTCTTGTATGAGATTTTTTTGCTCATCTATTTTTTTATACATTTCTTTTGTATTGCAAGATATTTTCGGTTTTATAATAACTAAATAATATTTAAAATTTGTATTAATTGGTGTTATTATTTCTCCAATTCCTTCTGCTTTTACTGCTTGATTGTATAGGCAAGGGACAACATCTGCTCCAAGTGATTTTCCAATATTTTCAATTTCTTTTTTTGATAATTTCAAATCAAATAGTTTATTCATTCCTAAAATGAAGCTCGCACAATCAGTACTTCCTCCAGCCAGACCTGCTTGCATAGGAATTCTTTTATTTACTTTTACTTGAACTCCAGATATATTTTTATATATTTCCCTCATTTTTATATATGCTTTACAAATAATGTTTTCCTCATTATTCAATTCTTCTATATTTGTTTGAAGATCCAATTTATTTGTTTTTGTCTTTTTTATATATAATTCATCATATAGATTGATTTTTTGGAAAACCGATTCTATATTATGATATCCATTATCTCTTACTCCAGTTATTTCCAAATTCAGATTAACTTTTGCTCTAGCTTTTATATATATTTCTTCCATTAACATCTCCTTTTAAATAAATTTATTCTGTTGTCATACAAACAAATACACTAATTCCATTGCCTTTTCCAAATTCTGTCAATCCTTCTCCAGAAGTTGCTGTGATTCCAACACTACTTTCATTTATATTTAAAATTCTAGCAATATTTTTTCTCATTTCTTCTATTTTAGGACTTATTTTTGGTACTTTGCATTCTATTGATATTGATATATGTACAATCTTTTCTTTTAAGTATTTTAAAGCTTCTTTTAAATATTCCTCACTATCAACTATTCCATTTTTACACATATCGTCTGAGATTTTTCCTAAAATATTTTTACAAGTAATTCCTGAAACTGCATTTGTAATTGCATGAAGTACTACATCTCCATCACTATTTGCTACTACAGAGAAATTTTCTTCAAATTTAATTCCTCCTAGCATTAAATCCTTATCTGGATTACCATAATTAATTCTATGACTATCTTGTCCTATCGAAACTTTCATTCTTCACCTCTTTCATTTTTCATTAGGACCGTATCATTTTGCGAAAAGAAACGGTCCCAATGAGAAAAAAACAATCCATCTCTCCTATTTTAGGACGAAATGGATTGTTCCGCGGTACCACCTAAGTTAGTAACCACATTTATTTTTTAAAATTAGTTACTCTCTTCATTTTCTTTTAACGCAAGATTTACGGCAAAGCTTACTTTTTTTCTGCTTTGCAACTATTAAGGTGATAAAAAATAGTTTTTTCTTACTTTGCTCTCAGCTTTTGCAAAGCTCTCTGTTAGATATTATGCTATTTTTGTTGTCCTTAATTTTGTTTTTGCTTATTTTGATTTTTTATATATTATCATAAAAATTTGATTTATGCAATAGTTTTTTCAAATTCCGATTATTTTATGTAAATTCATGCCATTTTTTCTTTTATTTTAACTAGTGTATTTAAAGCATCAATAGGAGTCAATTCGTCTAAATTTACCATGTCTAACTCATGTGCAATTTCTGCAAGTTTAAAATTAAACATATCAAACTGACCTTCAACTTTTTTCTTGTCCTCTTTTTCTGGTTTTTTATCTTTTAAAATACTTTTTCTTTCTAGTGATTTTAAAATTTCATTTGCCCTTTTGGTTACTTCTTTTGGAACTCCGGCAAGTTTAGCAACATGGACTCCATAGCTTTCATCTGTTCCGCCTTTTACAATTTTTCTTAAGAAAATAATATCTTCTCCTTTTTCTTTTACGGCTACTGAATAATTTTTTATTCCGTTTTGCTCATCTTCTAATGTTGTCATTTCATGATAATGTGTTGCAAATAATGTTTTTGCTCCACATTTAGTTTTATCTGCTATATATTCTGCAACTGCCCATGCAATTGATAATCCATCATATGTTGATGTTCCTCTTCCTATTTCGTCTAATATTATTAAACTATTTTTTGTTGCTTCTTTCAATATACTTGCAACTTCCATCATTTCTACCATAAAAGTGCTTTGTCCCATACTTAAATCATCTGATGCCCCAACTCTTGTAAAAATTTTATCTACTACTCCTATCGTTGCAGATGTTGCAGGAACAAAACTTCCAACTTGTGCCATTAATGTGATTAGTGCAACTTGTCTCATATATGTGGATTTTCCTGCCATATTTGGACCTGTAATTATTGCTAAACGATTAGTATCTGTATCTAAGTAAGTGTCATTTGGTATAAATTCACCACTTGATAACATTTTTTCTATTACAGGATGTCTTCCTTCTTTTATGTCAATTGTTCCTTCTTTATTAATATTAGGTTTACAATAATTCATATCTTCTGCTACTTGTGCAAGTGAGCTTAGTACATCAAGTGTTGATATTTGTTCAGCTGTTTTTTGAAGCCTTTTTATATTTTTAGCTATCTCTTCTCTAATTTGTCGAAATGCTTCTAACTCTAATTTTATTACCTTTTCTTCTGCTCCGAGTATTTGATTTTCAATACTTTTTAGTTCTTCTGTGATATATCTTTCTCCATTTGTTAAAGTCTGTTTTCTTATATAAGTGTCTGGCACCATATTTTTATAAGTATTTGTAACTTCTATATAATAGCCAAAAACCTTATTAAATCCCACTTTCAAAGATTTAATTCCTGTTTTTTCTTTTTCATCAGCTTCTAATTTCATAAGCCAAGACTTTCCATCTCTTGTCGCAAGTTTTAATTTGTCTATCTCTTCATCATATCCAATTTTTATATAGCCGCCATCTTTTGTATTCATTGGCGGATCATCTACAATTGATTTATCTATTAAATCATATATATCTTGTAATTCATCTATGTTTTCATAGATTTCTTTTAAGTAATTTGATGTTGCATTTTCTAAAACTTTTTTTATTTCTGGTAATTTAAATAATGAATTCTTAAGTGTTATCATATCTCTTGGTGTACCATTTCCATATGCCATTTTCCCTGCTAATCTTTCTATATCATATACTTTTTTTAAATTTTCTATGATATCTCCTCTTAAAATAATATTGTTTTTTAGCTCTTCGACTCCATCTAATCTTTTATTAATCTCCTCCACATCTATAAGAGGATCATTTAGCCATCGTCTCAAGGCTCTTGCACCCATTGATGTCGAAGTTTTATCTAATACCCACAACAGTGTTCCTTTTTTAGACCTATCTCTTAATTTTTCTGTAATTTCTAAATTTCTTCTTGCATTTATGTCAAGTGACATATATTTTGAAACAGAATAAATTACTACTTTATTTATATGACTCAAATCTGTCATTTGAGTATTTTTTATATATTCTTTTAAAGCATTTATACTTGAAATTGCTAAAATTATATTATCTAAATTCTCTATTTCATTTCCTTTATTATCTACTAGAAGAAAATCTTCTTTTACATTATAAATGTCTTCACTAAAGTATTTTTCTTCACAAGTTGTAATATATGTATCTGGAAATCTAGTTTTTATTTTAGCTATTTCTTCAGTTGAATTATTCATCATTTGATTTACTACAATTTCGGCTGGAGTATATCTTGATATTTCATCTAAAAGTAATGAAAAATTATTGTTTTCTTTTATTTGAGCAGCATAAAATTCACCTGTTGAAATATCACTTACTGCTATTCCAAAATATAGACCAGCTTTATAAATAGACATTATATAATTATTTTTTCTTTCTTCAAGCATATTAGATTCTACAACTGTTCCAGGAGTTACTACTTTTATTACTCCTCTTTTTACAATACCTTTTGTTGTTTTTGGATCTTCTAACTGCTCACAAATTGCAACTTTATATCCCTTTGATACAAGTTTAGCTATATAACTGTCTGCTGCATGATATGGTACTCCAGCCATTGGTGCACGTTCTTTTAACCCACAGTCTTTTCCTGTTAATGTTATTTCTAGTTCTCTTGATACTAGTGTAGCATCATCAAAAAACATTTCGTAAAAATCGCCTAGTCTGTAAAATAAAATACAATCTTTATATTGTTCTTTAGTTTCTAAATACCTTTTCATCATTGGTGAACATTTTTCTTTATCTACTACCATATTTTTACGCCACACTTTCTTATTTCTTTATTTCATAGTTTTATTTTACAATACCTTACCTTTAAAATACCACATATGATCTTCTATTATCTCTACATCAATAATCGAATTAATCAAATCTTTATCTCCCTCAAATACAACAACTTTATTACTTTCAGTTCTGCCTGTAAGCATTTTTTCATTATTTTTACTTGGACCTTCAACTAATACTTTTTGGGCAGTTCCTAAATAAGATTTATTAGTCTTAGCAATTTGACTTTCAACTAAATCTTTTAATCTATCAAATCTCTTATGTTTTATTTCTTCTGGAATTTGGTTTGGCATTTTATCTCCAGGAGTTCCAACCCTTCTTGAGTAAATAAACATAAATACTTGTTCATAACCTACTTTTTTGACAACATCTAAAGTATCTTCAAAATCCTCTTCTGTCTCTCCTGCAAAGCCTACAATTATGTCTGTTGTAAATTTGATGTTTGGAATTTTTGTTTTCATTTTTTCTACCAGATTTAAATATTGCTCCTTGGTATATTTTCTATTCATTACTTTAAGCATATTTGTACTTCCTGATTGAAGTGGTAAATGAATGCATTTACATACTTTTCCACAATCAGCAATTGCTTCTATTACGTCATCTGTAAAGTCTTTTGGATGAGGTGAAACAAATCTTATTCTTTCAATTCCTTCTATTTGATTAATAGCTCTTAATAATTTGGCAAAAGAATTTATTTCTTTATAATCTCCCGCTTCATCTTTCAATTTTCCTTGCTGTATTGCTTCCATTTCTGAACGTAAATACGAATTTACATTTTGTCCAAGCAACATAATTTCTTTATATCCTTGAGATGCCAATTCTTTTACTTCATTTATAATGTCTTTTGGTTTTCTGCTTCTTTCTCTTCCTCTTACATAAGGTACTATACAATAACTACAAAAATTATTACAACCATACATTATAGTAACAGAACCTTGTGTTTTGCTATTTCTTTTTATTGGTAGGTCTTCATATACATTACCATCTATATCTATTACATCTTTAATCTTTTTTTGGTCTTCTAATACTTTATATAAATCTTCTGGTAATTTATGTAGTGTATGTGTTCCAAATATTATATCGATATAAGAAAATGACTTTTTTATTTTATCTAATATATGCTGTTCTTGCATCATACATCCACCAACTGCAATAATTAGATTATTTTTTTCTTTCAAATTTTTTAAATTTCCAATTTTTCCAAATAGTCTTTCTTCTGCATTTTCTCTAACACAACAGGTGTTGAAAACTGCAAGATTAGCATCTTCTATATCTTCAGTTTTTCTATACCCCATTTCTTCTAGCATACCACAAATTTTCTCTGAATCATTTTCGTTTAATTGGCAGCCCATTGTCAAAATTGTGTATTTTAAGTCTTTATTTTCAATTAGTTTTGCTACCTTTTGCATATATTGTTTTTGAATCTCTATTTCTTGTATTTCTGTCATCATTATTCCCTTTCCTAAAATATTTGTTTTAATTTATTAGTCAGATGTAGCAATATCGATTAATTCTTCATATGAATTTACTGTAACATATAAAATATCTTCATTACATATTTTAGCAAAAAGTTTTTTTGCACACTCTATTTTTGCATTTTCAATTGCTCTTAACTCTGATCTATTTGGACTTCCTTTAGTCTCCACAATAAAGTATTTATGTTTGAATTTTTTATTATTAAATATAACTATCCAATCAGGATTATAGTTTCCGACAGGTGTTGGAATTTTAAAATCTTTTGGTAATTTTGCATATACTTCAACTTCTCCTGTTTCTAAGCAATTTGCAAAATTCTTTTCATTTGTCGAATCAGTAATTAAATAATCATATATATTTCTTTTTACTTCTATTACATTATCACCAAGTCTACCTTTTACATTTTTTAAAGTAAATATATCGTCATCATAAACTTCATCTATAGTTTTATATTTTATACCATCTATAATAGTAAGTGCTTTTTCTTCATTAATTAGACGACAAGCCTTTCTAATAAACTCTTCTGAATTATCTTTATATTGTTCAAAAACTTTACTATCAATATTTTTCAATATATTAATTGTAGTTCTTCTTGTTAATCCTGTATCTTGTGAAATATCACCTATTAAATCATATTTTGTAAAAACTTTTGCATAATTGTCATATATTTCTGTTTCTCTAGTTGTTTCATGCATTGATGTTTCTTCTCTTAATCCAGATGCTGTAATAACATCATTTTGCCCTCCAGTTGTTATTCTAACTCTCATTTTACTGATTTTTAATTTTTCATTTAGAGCTTTTATTGAGTTTTTAATTAATTCTTCACTATCAAAATTCACTTCATAAATTGCTTTGATATTGATTTGCTTCCATAAATTTTGAAATTCTGCTTTTTCGAAATTTTCATTTGTCTCAATTATAGATGGAAGATTGTTTTTATTTTCATTTTCAACAGGAAAATCTCTATTTGAAAATAATTTATTAATTAAGTTGATATAATCTTTTTCATATCCTTCTATAATTTCAGGTATTTTTATAGAGTTGTTTTCGATATCTTCTTTAAATTCTTGTGTTATATTTTTGTGTTTATCTATATAATTATTATCTCTGCAATCAAATAATATTTCTGAAAAAACATCTTCGTCAATAATTAAGATATCTTCAGGATTATTATTATTTCGTAATCTAGTACCTATAAATAAATCTTGCGATAATTTCTCATGGATTTTTCTAGATAAATCTTCTGCAATTTCTTTTTGAAGAGCTTTAGCAAATGATTCATAACTTTCACTAGCAATAACAGTTAATGTGTTTATATCAAAAAAGTTCTCCTCTAGTACTGATTCATCCATTCTATCTCCATTTTGATTTACACATATACGCAAACCTCTTCCTATCTCTTGTCTTTTACTAATTTCTGAATTGTTTTTTTTCAATGTACAAATTTGAAAAATATTAGGATTGTCCCATCCTTCTCTAAGTGCTGAATGTGAAAATATAAATCTTACTGGTTGGTCAAAAGAAAGTAACTTTTCTTTATCTCTCATTATTAAGTCATATGCATCTTCATCTGAACTTATTTTGTTAGACTTATCATCTATTTCTGAATCAATAAATATAGAATCTTCGTATGTTCTTCCTTTAGATGCTTTTTTATCAATTGAAAAATACCCACTATGTACTTTTTTATTTTTTAAAGATTCTAAATATTTCTTATATTCATTATCTGCATTATTATAAACTTCATTATAAATATGACTATACTCTTCTTCAAATATTCTTGCGTATTCACCTTTATTATCTTTTCGATTGTAATCTTTATATTTTTTTACTTCATCTATAAAAAATAAAGATAATACTTTTATACCTTTTCTAAAATATTCTTTTTCTTTTTCAAAATGGGCCTTTATTGTCTCTCTTATTTGAATTCTTGGCAAAAAGTTTTTATTTAAACTGCCTGCAACTTGCCCTGTTTTTATAGATTCACCATTTGTAAAATATACTATATCAAAATTAGCATTTTGTGCATTTATTTCACTTACAACATAACCTTTATATTCTGCTAACTTGTCAGATAGCTTATATAAGTCATCTCCCTTTTTTAAGGTTTTCATCATTCTTTTAGTTCCGTTAGTTGATTTGACTTCTATTTCCATCTTAGCAATTGGTGCTTTTTTGGTTATTTCTACCCTTTCTAAATACAAATATGCACTTTCTGATTTATCATGTAAAATTTCAATACCTTTTACATTTATCTTCTTTACTAATCTTTGATTATAAGCATCAACTGCATCTAATCGATATATCATATTATATATATGATCTTTTTTGTGTGTAGCAGAATATCTTAATATAAATAATGGATTAAATATTTTTAAATATTTTTCTGTTTTTCCCATTTTTTGTGGCTCATCAATTATTAATATTGGTCTTGTCGCTTTTAATACATCAATTGGTTTTCTAGTTTCTAATTTATCTATTACTTCATATATTCTTCTTTTAGCCACTGATTTAGCATTTGGGTTAAAATTAAAAGCTTGATAATTCATTATTATTACTTGAATACTTGATTCTTCTGCAAAATCTTTTATATTATTTATATTTGAAGAATCACTTGAATCATATATAGAATATATTATATTTTTTTCATATATTCCTTTAAAATGCTCTTCTGTTACTTGAAATGATTTTAATACTCCTTCTCTTATTGCAACACTTGGAACTATTACTATAAATTTGCTCCAACCATATACTTTATTCAACTCATACATTGTTTTTATATAGGTATATGTTTTTCCTGTACCTGTTTCCATCTCTATTGAATAATTTAGAATTCCTTGGTCATCAGTATAATCTAAATGATTTTCTTTTTGAACTTTTCTTATATTGCTTCTTATTTCGTTGTCTGACAATTCTATTTCCTTATTTCCAAAATATATTATATCTTCTTCATCACTTTCATTCCAGTTAGTAATATCTCTTTTTTTAGTTCTTTTTCCAATTAAATTAATTTGACTTCCTTTAGGCTGACCTGTAAAGCATTCTATTACAGCTTGGGTTGCATCTTCTTGATATTGCTGCTTTTTAAATTTTAATTTCATGTGTCTTTTCTCCTATATAATATTTAATACATCTTCTGGCTTTTCTTTCAATAATTTTTTTACTTTTTCATATAAATTTACTTTATCACTATCTTTTTCAAATGACTTTTCTTTAAATACAATTTTTGATGGTTTAATTTCACATATTTTTTCAATCAGATTTTTATTAATTTTGTCATCAAAACATGCAACTAAAGAATTTTCATTTACAAAATAGACATTGTTGTTTAATATTTTCTTTTTTTCAATTTTTAAATCAAGAGTTAGTCCTAGATCTAACATGACTTGAATTAGTAGGTCTTCTCCACTTCTATCTTCTTTTATATTTGTTTCAAATAAATCTAGTTGTGCTTGATTTATTTTCTCTGGTTCATAATATATATCTTTCATATTTGATGTATCTATTTTAAATACTCTAAATCCATAATCTATATCTGCTTTTGTTTCTTCTTTTATTTTTTTACCAGAACGAATTATTCTCTCTTCTCCTAATTCAGATAAATAATGCTTTCTATTACAACTATCTAAAAATTCTATTGTATCTTTTATTGTTTTTTTATTTTCTGGACCAGTTGCTATTTTATAACTTCTATCTAGATCTTCATCTATTTGTACCATTATATATTTTCTTCTTTTTAAATCTTTTGAATTCAACTCCATAACTGAATGCGCAGTTGATGCAGAACCAGCAAAGAAGTCCATTACAATATCATCATCTGCAGTTGTCATTTTAATTATTCTATTTAATAATTTTAAAGGTTTTTTACCATTGTTGTATTGAACTCCTCCTTCTTGTGCAATTCCTCCTGTTGTTTTTATATCTTGCCAAAAATCACATGGGTTTTTATATATATTTTCATCTGCAAATATAACTTGGAGACGAGGTTGCTTAGTATTGTAATTAAAATCTGTTACATAGTAAAATAAGATATTTTCTTTTGATACAGAAGCACTTATTTCTTGACCTTCATCAATTCCTTGTTCTTTAACTAAATTTAATAAGCTTGTAGATCCTGCTGTTTTGATTATTGCGTATGCATGCTCAAAGCACCAATCTTGTGCCTTATCTTTATTTTTAATACCTATCTCATTTAGTTTTTCTTTTAAAGATTTTCTTTTAGCTTTACTTAATATTTTTTTAGCTTGATTTATATCCTCTTTAGACTTATATTCTTTTTCTTCTATTAATTTTAATTTTTCTCTATCTTCTATTGTAAAGTTTTCTAAAAATATATTATTTTCTTTATCCCATTCTTTAATCATATATGTATCGATTGCTTCAAATCCTTTAAATTTAGCTTTTTTGTAAAATAATATATATTCTTTTATTTTTGGAAATCTCTCGTTTTTATGTGCCATCTTTACTCCAGATGCTTCACTCATTTTTACTGCTATACAATTTACAAAATTGTTTTCTCCAAAAATTTCATCACACATTTTCTTTAAATTTGCCTGTTCATTATCATCTATACTTATAAATATACATCCATCATCTCTTAGTAAATTTTTTGCTATTCTTAATCTTTCATACATCATTGTTAGCCAATCACTATGATATCTTCCATTAGATTCCAAATTTGAAACCAGTTTTCTATTGTTTTCATCAATCTGATCAGAATTTTTTAATTCATCATCAACTGTATGTCCATAATCATCTTTATAGATTAAATCTGACCCTCTATTATATGGAGGATCTATATAAATACATTTGATTTTATTTAAATATGATTCTTGTAATATTTTTAAGGCCTCTATATTATCTCCTTCAATATAAATATTTTGAGTTGTATCAAAATTAATTGATTTTTCTCTCAATGGTCTTAATGTTTTTGTTGTAGGTGTATTCGATACTACCATTGCTTCTTTCTTTCCTGGCCAATTTAGTTGATATTTTTCAGTATTTCCTTGTATGATTTCATATGATAGCTCTTGCCTTAATAGATCAAAGTCTATACGTTTCCCATTTTTGCTTTCTACTACACAGTTTGGAAATAATTTTCCTATGTTTTCTATATTTAAACTCACTATATCTTTCGATTTCATATCTAGTTGTTTTATTTGTTTATTGTTCATAAAATTCTCCCATTCTTTTTGATTTCTATACCTTTACATTTATACCACATTCTCAAAAATTTTTCAATTAGAGACAGACCTTTTTTGTAAATTTTCAATTGGGTGACCATTTGGTATCGAGTCTTTTTTGTCATTGCACATTTGGAACCAGGTCCTTTTTGTACATCCCCCTCCTGGGGCTTGGCAATGTATATATCAAAACTCAATGAATACTTATCATTACATTCAATAAAAATTTCTAAATATAGAAAATGAGCCTCTTTCACTCAACCTCGTAAAATTATAGATTTAAATTTTAAATAAATTACGAATGTGATTGGAGAAATATTAGAAAATCTTAAATCATTTTATGGAAAGAGTTCATGCTTGCCATGGAAGGGTGCCATAAAATGATTTTAGATTTTCTTATTTTTCGTATTGAGCCGAGGAATTTATGAAAAATTTAAATCTATAATTTTTCGTGCGTGAACATTACTCATTTTCTATATATAAGAAATTTTATATTTCATTTCAATCTAACGTATTCATTGAGTTTTGATATATACATTGCCAAGCCCCAGGAGGGGGATGTACAAAAAGAACCTGGTTCCAAATGTGCAATGACAAAAAAGACCTGGTCCCAAATGTACAAATAGTGACTAACTATGTTTCCTACCTTTATGTGAGTATAGCCAAAAAACACCCGCTCCAATGGCAACTATCAATAATATAGCTGCATATATTAATATACTCATTTTCCAATCTCCAACAGCAAGTTGCGAACCAGCAAGAGTTGATGTTACCACTGAAGGAAATCTTGCAAATGTCGAAATCAAAATAAACATATGTGGTTTTATAGGTAACAATCCTGATACATATACTAGTAAATCTTTAGGTGTGCCGGGTATAAAAAATAATACAAACATTATTATTTCTATTCCAGCAGGATTTTGAAATAATTTACTATTATCGATTTTGGCAATTTTTTCTTTATCACAAAAATCATATACGAACCTTCTCCCAAATTTTCTAACTAATAAAAATATCATTGTAGATATTATAAAGGCTGATATCATTATAAATACAGTTCCCCACAATGCTCCATAGCACATCCCTGCCAAAATTTCTATTGGTTCTCCTGGTACAATAATTAAAAATATTTGTGCAACTTGCAGACCAAATAGTGATAATAATCCATATATTCCAGAATCATCTACCTTTTTTTTAAAAGCTATTTGTCCTTCTGTTGTTGATAAATTTTTCATCACAGGAAATAAATATGCAATAATTCCTATAATTAATACTAAAACTACTATTGCTAATATTATTTTAAATATTTTTATTTTATGTTTTCTACTCATATAATCCCTTCTTTTTTTGGTTTATATATTAATAAATTATTTTTTAATATATCTGCTACATTTATTTTTGGAGATTTATATTTTCTTAAAAGTCCTGTATATATTTCTTGAAGTTCTGCTACATTTTTAAAATCCTCTGGTCTTACTACAGTTGGCAAATTCATGTCTATATCTGCTTGTTCTATTATGTATTTAACAAATTCGGCACAATAAAATGAGTATTCTTTTCCTATCTTTTTATGAAATCCTGCTGCAAATAAGCCAAAAATATTAAATTTATATTTATCTTTTTCTATTTGAATTTGATCAATATTATTTTGCATAATTTGGTACTGCTCTTCAGTTACTCTTAAAGAATAAACTTTTGCTCTGGTTCTTTTAAATCTTTTGAATGTTCCTTTATCTATATGTTCATGTACAAATCCACCCCAAAAAGGATTGTATGGATTTAGTCTTCCAAAACTATACATTTCGTTTAATTCTATATCAAGTGATATAGAAATATGGGAGAATTCATCTTTTGTAAAACTTTTTATAATTCTTGATAACAGTGTTCCTGTGTGTGTTAATACTATATATATTTCTTTCATAAATCAATTACCTACTTCCATTTATATTTCTATCAAATTGTACATCTGTTGCTATAAAATAAATTCCATATACTAAAATAAGCATTCCTAATATAATTGCTATATTTCTCCATATTTCTTGTAAAGTTACTGCTACTTTAAATATTTGACTAACACTTATAATTGCTGGAATACTAACTATTATTGGTACTAACATTGGAATTGCGAAATAGAAAAATAATTGTTTAAATATAGTTCTATTCATTTGTAGTTCGTCCATTCCTAATTTTTTCAATAGTTCGTATCTATACTTATATTTCTCTGAATCACTTAATTGTTGTATAGCAAGAAGTGTTGCTGTTGCCATAATAAATATTAATGCAATGTAAAATGCTAAAATTTTAACTTTTGTTCCCAACATTTCAATTTCGTTATTATCTTTTATATATTCTGTAAATACTTCTTTAGCTGTTTTCATACAATTGATAATTATTTCATTATTTTGTAAATCTACTTTTTCATATCCTAAGATTTCTCTTAGTTTATTATAATCTGTAAGGCTCATTACATATTCTATTCCGTCCATACTTCCAGAATTAAATGCGGTTCCTTCTAAAGCTTTTGATATTCCTATAGATTTTATACAATATAATCTATATTCATACATATCTGTCACTTTTGTGTTTTTTTCTATATATTCTTTATATTCCGAAAAGTCCCCATCTACTGTACTTACCATAATTTCAAACGGATAACCCATTTCTATCTCATTATTTAGTAAATTGTTCATAAGTAAAGCTACATTTCCTCCTATTAATATAATTGTAAACATTACTGCTATTGTTCCCATACTCAAGCTCATTGTATTGATTTTTGACGTCAAATTTCTGTATAAAAACATATTGTCTTTTTTATATTTTCTTGATTTATTTTCTATATATCTCTTTACTATAAAACTTGATATACTAATATAAAATAAATAAATTCCTAATATAAGCATTATTATCGAAATTAATATATTTAAGCCTTTCATATTATTCGCATCTGCAAATTCTTTATGGTTAATATATAATGCTGCTATTAATAATACTACAGATACTATAAAAATTGCAATATTTCCCTTTGAATTTTTTATAATATTATTTTCATTTTTCTTATCTGCATATAACAAATCATATACTTTTGTCTTTTTTATTTTTCTTCTACAATTTAGCAATACTAATAAAAATATTCCAAAAAAGTAAATTGCTGTTATTCCTACTGCTTTCAAATTGAATTCTATTTCTATTTTATAGGCTTGTTCAAATAAGTTCATAATGATCGAAGTGAAAATTTGGTATAAAAAAGTACCTACTACTATTCCAAATATAAATGCTACCCCACCTATTAAAATATTTTCTAATGTAAACATTTTACTAATTGATTTTTTTTCTATTCCTAATATTTCATATGTTCCGAATTCTTTGCTTCTCTTTTCTAGCATAAAACGCATTGTGTAATTAATAAGCCATGCCATAACTAAAATAATAATAATGCTTATTCCTGTTATAGATTTTGAAAAATATTTCATCCAAGAAGCAAGCTCACTTATATCTTTTGAAACAGCAATTGAGTTAAAACTAAACATTAATGCAACTGATATAATTACTGTTAAAAAATAAATACAATAGTCTTTTGCTTGCCTTTTAGCATTTCTAAAAGATAATTTACCTAACATCTCTTGCGTCACCTCCTAGAAGTGCTAATACATCTAATATTTCATTATAAAAGTCTTTTCTTTGTTTTTCGCCTTTTTCTATTTTATTAAAAATTTTACCATCTTTTAAAAATAATATCTTATCACAATAGCTAGCTGATAATGGATCATGTGTTACCATTAATATAGTTGCTTTCATCTTTTTGTTCATTTCTTCCATTATTTCTAACAGTTGTCTAGCTGATTTACTATCTAAACTTCCTGTTGGCTCATCTGCTAATATTATTTTTGGATTATTTACAATTGCTCTTGCCGAAGCACATCTTTGTTTTTGACCTCCTGATACTTGATATGGATATTTGTTTAAAATGTCTTCTATTCCTAGTTTTTTTGAAATTTCTAATATCTTTTTATCTATTTCTTTTTCTGCTACTTTGTTTATTGTTAAAATTAATGCAATATTTTCTTCTATTGTTAAAGTGTCTAACAAATTAAAATCTTGGAAAATAAATCCTAAATTTTCTCTCCTAAATTTCGCTATGTTTTCTTCTTTTATTTCTGTTATGTCTTGATTTTCTAAATAAATATGTCCTGAACTTACTGTATCTATTGTTGAGATACAATTTAAAAGTGTTGTTTTACCACTTCCACTTGCTCCCATTATTCCTATGAATTCTCCCTCTTCTACATCGAAACTAATTCCATCTATAGCTTTTGTTATATTATCTTTATTACCATAGTATTTTTGTATATTTTCTACTTTTAATATCTTTTTCAAGATTACCACTCCCTTTTCTTTTAACTATGTTAATTATACTCTGTTTTTTTCTAGTTTCATATAGAAGTAGTTTAAAATAATCTTACAATTTTGTAAGATTTTTCAAAAGGGTCGTTTCTTTTCGCAAAAGGGTCGGTTCCTTTTGCAAAAGGAACCGACCCCAATGGTACCTATCGCCCCAATCGTCATCAACTTAGTACCTATTGCATTATTAATTCATATTCTCTTGTTCCAAATCCTAATTCTGCTGCTGCATCTATTGTATGTGTGCCATTTCTTGAATTAACTCTTTCTAAGAAATGTTCTTTTCCTTCATCATTTGAGTTCTTTACCAAATCTATGCATGCTTGATCTATTGCAACTGGATCTAAAGATGCTAATATTCCTATATCTTTCATACAAGGATCTTCTGCCACTGCACAACAATCACAATCAACTGACATATTACACATAATATTTATAAATATCATATTTCCTTTAAAATAATCCACCACTGATGATGCTGCATCTGCCATTGATTCTAGGAATAGGTTTTGCTCTGGCAAATTATCCCATACTATTGTTTGATCTTTTGTTTTTCCTGCTGAATGTATCCAAGCTTTTCCTTCTGATGAAGCACATCCTATTGATAATTGTTTTAATGCTCCTCCATATCCTCCCATTGGATGCCCTTTAAAATGTGATAATACTAACATTGAATCATAATTTACTATATTCTTTCCTAAATAGTTTTCTTTTATAACTTTTCCATTTGGTATTTTAAGTTCTAAATCTGGTCCTTCTGCGTCCATAAGATCAACATCAAAATATTTGTTCCAACCATGAGCTTCTATTAATTTTTTATGCTTTTGGGTACTATTTCTTTCTCCTTCATATGCTGTATTACATTCTACCACTGTTCCTTTTACATATTCTACTATCTTTTTTACCATTTCAGGTCTTATATAGTTCTGATTTCCTTGCTCTCCTGAATGTAGCTTTACTGCAACTTTTCCTGGTAATTTTTTTCCTACAACATCATACATCTTGACAATGTTTTCTGGAGTAATTTCTTTGCAAAAATATACTTTTGATTTTTCCATTTAAAATCATCCCTTTCTTAAAATACATTTTTTGTATTATATCATACCACAATTAAAACTGCAAACATATATCATATAAATGAAATAGCTGAAAGAGAATTCCCCAATAAGAAATTCTCTTTTCTTTGTAAATATTATTGTAACTCTTCAATTAATTGATCATATTGACTAGATAAACTCTCATTACTGAACAGAATTGTACCATCTTCCACTTCCCAATTATCTGCATTTGCTATAAGAAAATCAATTACTCCTTCAGAAATATTTAAAATTTCAATTATATCATCAATTGAATCTGTTACTGTTTGATCTTCGTTTCCACTTTCTATATCTCCTACTAGCTCTTGCTTATATAAATCTGTATAGTAACTATCTAATCCTTTATCATTTATATATGACATTGCTTTCTCTTCTGTAAAGAATTCTGAATAATCTGCTTTACATCTCTCTAATTCTTCTCTTGTTGAAGCAATATACTCTTTAGTTTTTGTAAATTCTTTTCCATCTTCAATGTAATTTTCAGGTGTCACAATATTTACAAGCCTCTCATCATTTAGTATTTCAGCTATTTTAATAGTAGTGTCAAAATTGTCTTTTAAATATTCTTTAAATGATTGTTCAACTATTGCATAATCTCCTTTTGTAACTGTTTGTTCTAATTTTACATTTATTGCATTCATATCTATATTTTCAGAATTTGCTAGCTGATTTAATTCATCTAATTCTATTTTTAATTTTTCTTCTTGCTGTATATCTGTATATACTAAATATCCAAAAATGCTAAGTAATACAACTATTAGTACAGCAACAATAATTAATATTTTCTTTTTCATTTTAAACTATCCTCCTCTTATTTTCATTGGGACCATTTGGACCGGTTCTTTTTGGTTCCGGAACCAAAAAGAACCGGTCCAAATGGCTCCCTGGCTCCTTGGCTCCTTAACTCCTAAATCAATTTAAATTTTCAACTTTTACTCTCTCTGCTTTTACAATATATCTTTGAGTATTTACTCTATAAGGGTGACAAGTAATTAATGTAACAATATCTTTAGCAGGTTGGATCGCTAATTCATCAATTGCATCTGGAGTCACTAATTTTATTTCATATACTACATATAGCAGTTCTTCTCTAAAATTTTGTATATATATTTTATCTCCATTTTCTAATTTATCTATATGCCTAAACAGTTGAGCCCCTCCATATCCTCTATGTGCTGCAATTACAGAATTTGTATTGTTTCCACCTATAGGGTATGAAGTTTCTGTAAGATGAACTGCTCCTTTTCGCATATTTGTTGAATTTGCTCCAAGTATAATTGGAAGCTCTATTCCCATTTTAGGTATTTTTATATAACCTATAGTGTTATCTTGTATTCCATATTCACTTAAATCTATTGTTGGTTGTTCATAAGAAAATGGATCTACTAAGTTTGATTGTTCACTTTTGTATAACCATTCATTTCTTTCTTGTAAGTCTTTATATAGCTTATCTAAAAGACTTTCTTCTTGTTGGTCTTCTGATACTTTTTTTATAAAATCTTCTTTGTCTTTTTCTACGTTTTTTTCAAATAAAAAGTTGCTTATAGCTGGAAAACATATTAACCCTATTCCTATAAGAATTAATAATATAGCTAAAATCATTAATATATTTTTACTTCTTTTTTTCTTCATGTTTCCCACCTCTTTTATTTCCTACAACTTTTATTATTATACCTAATATAATTATTGTTATTATAAATATTGTTATTCCTATTAATATTCCTCTTAAATAATAGTTTTTATGTTTAGGTGTTGTATCGCCTTGAGAGTTTTCTGTAAGACCTATTTTAGTATATTCCATATATTCTGATCTTTTTGCTTTCACAAGTAATCTATGTGTATTTACACCATATGGAGTACATGTTACAAGTGTTATATAATCTTCCCCGTTTGTAATTTGTAATTCATCTATTTCATCAGGCAATATTACTTTTGTTTCATATATTACATATGTTAAAAGTTGATCTAATACATGTATATAGAAAAAGTCTCCTACAACAAGTTCGTCAATTTTGGTAAATAATTCAGCACTTGGCAGACCTGTATGCCCTGTAAGTACTGAGTGAGTTGACGTTCCTCCTATTGGCAATGATGTAGATTCTATATGTCCAACCCCTTTTTGTAGAACTTCTTCGCTTGTACCATGATAAATTGGTAAATATACTGATATTTTTGGTATCTCTATATATGCCATTATTCCATCATCAGTTATATTTAATACCTCTTTATAATTTTCAGGCAACGCATATCCACTACCTTCCACAAATGGGTCATGAACTGGATCTCCTGCTAAATTCTCATTATATTCTTGTGCTTTTTCTAATTCTGCTTTCATTTCTTCTTCATTAGTTTGCTCTATTTTTTCATCATATGTTCTAATTGCTGTTGTTTGATTTTTAGTGGCAAAATAATTACTTACTGTAGGATAAAGAAATATTCCTACCCCTACTAGCATGAATAAAAAAGAAACTATTAACAAAATTTTGTCTGTTTTGCTTTTCATTTATTGGCTCCTTGCTTTATATATTTAAAAGGTGGAGTATTAATGAACTTACCCCACCGTTTTATTATATCATATTAATTTATTTTGTTGCACGATTTTTTTTGAATATTACCATTAATAATGTTATTCCAAGTCCAGCTACTACTATACCTGTTGCAACAAATATTACTGTTCCCATACCACCTGTTACAGGTAATTGGAATCCTTCGCTGTTTTCAAAATTAGTTGTATATACTCCTGTGTCACCGTCATCAAGTATTCCATTTAAATCATCATCTGTTATTACTATAGGTATTGGTTCTGTAGCAAGGTTATATCCATCTGGTGCTTTTGTTTCTTTTAAACTATATGTTCCTGCATCCAAACCTATTATTGTTAATTTACCTTGGCTATCTACAACTAATGTTTGTGTTGCACCACTACCTTGGTTTGCTAAGCAATATACTCCATCTGATATTCTTACAAAGTATTGAACATCTGAACCTATTGAAAGGTTGAATTCTGCTCCTGGCAATTTAGTAGCAGGTGCACCTTTTTTGATTTTTGTAATTTCTGCAGCATATGTGTATACTTTATCTGAACTTTCTTGTGTTTGATAACTTCCTGTAACATAAGGGTTATTACTATAATCTAAATATGCATTGTTTTCATTTCCTGTACTTCCTATTGTTACAGAAGCATCTTTGTTTAATGTTGCAGTATATGTTACTTTTATTTGGTCATAACCTTTAATTTCATCATAATTAAAATCTAATAAGAAATCTACATCTTTTTCTGTACCTGTTGGTCTTTGAGCATCTTCTGTTGTTATTTCATATTCATCTTGTTCTGTTAAGTCAAAGTCAGTTGGATTTGAACCATTCATACCATAAACTTTAATTGAAGATGTATCTATTGTACCATTTGCAAATTTATCACTTATGTAATAATTTTTTGCTAAAGCATCTTCTAAATAATTTGGTACATCTGCTACTACTGTAAATGTCATTGAATCTTTTGTACTATAATTGTCTTTTGTTTTTGTATCGTCTGTTATTGTTTTTGTTATTGTAGGTGTTTCTGATTTTGACTCAACACTTTGTGTTGTTTCATTTAATACCCACTCACTTCCAGAAAATTCAGGTAATAAGTTTACTGCTGCAGGTGAATATACTCTATAACCATTTTCTACTAAGATTAGGTATGTACCCATTGCATAGCCAGTAAATTTAACTGTCTCA
Source organism: uncultured Clostridia bacterium (assembly GCA_944386695.1). Lineage (GTDB taxonomy): Bacteria > Bacillota > Clostridia > TANB77 > CAG-508 > CAG-269. The sequence continues at coordinate 44,621 of CALXCB010000003.1, forward strand.
TTTGGATCTGTTACTGGATAACTTGCTGTACCTGGTACTGTTTTTGTCTCTATAGCTGTAAAGTCTGCTATTTCTCCTCCTTTTATAGCAGCTGCTAAGTCACTATAAAATTTTTTTGCTTCTGTAGAATCTGATTTTACAGCACCTGCAAAATCTTCTACTGAATTATAAGCTGAGTAATTAGTATTTACCCAATCTGCTATTTCTGTAACCCATGTATATGGTGTTGATGTTGGTTGACCGTTATCTGCAATATGTACATCTGTTAATCTGTAAATTGATACGTTAACTCCTGCCTCTAGTTCTGAGACTGTAATTGTTCCTGTTGTACTTCCTGTAACTGCTGCATATGAATATGTACCAAATGTCATAGCTAGTAACATTAATACTATACCCATTGCTAAAATTTTGAAAAATGTTTTTGTTTTCATTTTTTCACTCTTCCTTTCTTTTTTTATTTTTATAAATTTATAATTTTAAAATTTTAATAACTTAATCCAACGTGCTTTTTACAACTGCTTAAATTTTTCTATTTTGCTGCACGATTTTTGTATTATTATTAATTTTATATTTTGTAACTTTTTCAGATCTTCTTGGTGCTATTACAGCACCAAGGTTTTCTGAATTTTACATTATAGTTTTATTAATGTTTACCTTTTCTTCTAGATCTTCTTGCATGTCTTTTGCCCTTACTGCTTAAATTCATGCCTTTTGCTAAAAGGAATTTTCTACCTACAAATACTGTAGCTCCTAATAATGCTATTACCAATCCTATTTGATAGATTGTATCTATTCCTAGACCACCACTTGAAGGAATTTGATAAAGCTCTCTATTTGGAAGATCTAAACTACCATCTTCAGCTATTGCAATTGCTGGTGGATTTCCTATTGCTGTTATTCTTACTTTAGTTCCGTTTACGTCTGTTATTGTTTCATCATTTTCATCATATTGTCCATAAACAAACTCTATTTTCCATTGTCCATCTGCAAGTAGTCTTCCATCTGATGCTTTTGTTTCTACAAGTCTATATTCTGATGTGATTGGTAAGTTTTGTAATCTTAGTAATCCTGTATCAGGTGTTGTATAATTTCCAACAACTTCCCAATTGTCACCTGGTGCATCTGTATCAATTAAGTCGTTATTTCCTGCTGTTTTAGCCTTGTATAATGTAAACTCTGTTCCTCCTAATGTTACATCATGATCTTCTTCTGCTACTTTAGTAATTGTAATATTACCTTTCTTGATATCATAATAATATGTCACTACTGTATCTTCTTCTATTGTACCTTTAGCATTTTCTGGTGTACCTACAAGTTCATAAATATCATAATCTATTTTATCTTCACTTGCTTGAGTAGTCTCATATGAAGTACCTTTCTTGTATCCTTCTGTAAATTCATCTGGTACTGTACTTCCGTCATCTGTTCCTTTTAATGGTACTGATGTTTCTGTTCCTGCTAGATAATGGTGTACTGTTAATGTGTATGTTTTTTCTTTATAATAGTAATTTACAATTTCTTTGTGTCCAGATACATATGTGCCTGTACTATTGTCTGGAACATAGTAATCTGTTGCAACTAATCCTTCTGGAACATTTCCTTCTCCATAGTAATCTTCATTTGTTATTACTACATATTCTATATCTGTTTTTGGTGATGTTGTATATGTCTTGCCTACATCGTCTATATAAGACTCACTATCTGCTACTTTTTCTGTTGTTGTTCCACTTTCTTCTGTCCATAAGTAGTGATTTACTTCAACTGTTGCTTTTGTATTACTAAATTCTACAACTATATGTTTATCTTCTAATACATTTTCAAATATTGGTAATGTTACAATACCATTTTCATCTGATGCGAAATCTGTGTATTTTTCCCCATTTATTGTTATAGATGCTACTGTATATCCTGGATCTGGTGTTATTTTTATTTCGTTTACTGAATCTTCTCCATATTTAACAGTTTCCACATAACGTATTCCGTCTTTTGAATATGTTACACCATCTACTGTGATATCAACTTGTCCGTCAATATCTCCTCCTGCAACTTCTACACCATCTTCTAAGTGTTTTTTAACTTCTGTTGTGACTTTAAATGTTTTTACTTTATTTTCTACTTCTAGACTCTGTAATGTTGGTACTTCTGCTGCTGCAATTCCTTCTACTGCTACAAATCCATCAAAGTTTCCTTTAACATTAGTGCTTAAAGTTGTTTCTGTTCCTGATTGTGCCTTTGCTTTATTACTTGATGCTGTCAATGTTGATGAACTAAAGAATCCTGCTGTAACATAACTTCCATTTGGTGTTTCTCCAACTGCTAGAACACCATCATATCCATCACCATAATATCTTGTTGATGCTTCAACTTGATCATCTGCATTTAGTTTTACTAAAAATCCGTCTGATGTGTATGAACCTGATACAGTTGTAAAGTCAAATATTCCTGTTGTTGCCCCATCTCTATCTATATCTAGTCCACTCGAAGAGTAATACCATCCACCAAGTAGTATTCCACCATCTGATGTTACTTTTACATCTGCTATATAATCATCATAGTTACTGCTGCTACTTTCTAGTCCTGCTATTGTGTATATAATTTCATTATATGTTCCATCATTTGAGAAATCTATTAGAGCTGAATCATATACTGAATTTTTTGGATTTGAACTAACAATTGTTGTTGCTGTTCCTCCATCTTTGCTTGTTGAGACTGTAGATGCATACTCTACTGCTGCTACTATATGATCATTTTCATCTGTTGTAAGTGCTGATATTTCTAAGTTATACGATGAACTTGGTTTTAATAAATTATTCCAAGAATATGTTCCATCTAGTGTGTATCCTACAAGGAATCCACTTGTATAAGATGAAGACGCTGCTGCTATTGATGCTGATCTATCTGTATTCAAATACATTGTACTCATTCCATCGCCTGCAACTACAATTCCTGCTGTTGTTTCTGTAATTGCTGTTGCTTCATCATCATAACTTCCTCCAATGCTTTGACTCCATTTATATTGACCACTTGAAGAATATGCTGCTACAAAACCGCTCATTTTTCCTGGGTTTGTAAATGAGTCTGCAACTGTTGTACTGCCAGTACTATAGAAATTGAATGTATCACTATAATATTTACCTACTACTACTATATCTTGTGCACTTGTTTGAATTACAGACATTATTTCTTCATCTGCTAATCCTCCAAATCTTGCACCCCATACGTAATTTCCACTAGAATCAAGTTTTATTATAACTGCATCTTTATGTGCTAAATTTGCTTCTTTTCCAGTTTTTGAAAGTGCTGCAACTACATTGCCGTCATATTTTACTGTTGAACTTGATACATAACCAACTACTGCATAACCACCATCTTGTGTTTGAACAAGCTTTGTTAATGCATCATCATCTGAACCTCCAAAGCTTTTAGCCCAAGTATAATTTCCATCTGAGTCATATGCAACTATTAATCCGTCGTCTCCACCTTCTGATGTTTTATCTATTGTTCCATCTTTGTTTATGTCTATTCCTTCCACTGTATTAGCATTTACATCTGTTGAATATTTAGAGAATGAACCTACTCCAACTATTCCTCCAGCTTCTGGTGTTACAATAGAGTTTATGTATTCCCAACCTGTACCTTCTGTATTAGTCATATTTAACCAGCCCCATTGTGCTGCTTGAGATGCACCAATTCCGAAATAGTATGTTCTATCTGCTTCGTTTTCTGGAAGAACATATTGGTCAGGTGTTGATACCTCAACTGCTTTATATAAACCTTCTGGTAAATTTGCTGTTATTTGTCCGTTTTCATCTGTAGTTACAACATATGCTCCATTTAAAGTTAATATATCTGAATCAATTTTTAAATTTTTCACAAATGCTGCATCTAGACCTGTATTTGTTGAACTATTTTTACTATATACAAATTCAATTTTATATGTACCAGCAGATAAATCAACAGATTCATTTTCAAATTTCAAACTTTCATAAGCAGTACCACGTGATGTTCCTCCAATCTTTGTTGATGTACCTCCTATCGTTTCTCCTGTTTCTATATTTGTAATAGTATAATATACATAATCTGTGGTTGAGCCTTGTGAAGATACAGACCAATCAAATGTTAATGTCTCATCTTGTTCTAATGTAAATTCATTTGAAGTCAATGTGCTTGTTGAATTACCAATATTATGATTTCCCGAACTCTCCCATGTACCATCACTTCTTTTTGTCCATGCATATTGACTTGTTGATGATAAGGTTATTGAAGGTGGAAGAAGTGGTGGATCGCCTTCTCCTTCCCATTCTCCTATAACTTTGCCATCTGTACCAGTTACATAATTTCCATCTAAATCTGTAATCTTAAATTTGGTTCCTGCAATTGGTTTCTTTGCCGATGTAGTTCCATCTTGTTCGTATTTAAATAAGCTAAATATTGGTCCGTCTTCAACTCCTATTTCTATTACTGGGTATGTGCTACTGTCATCTCTAATATTTACATCTTGCGATTCTTCCTGTGTTTCCTCATTTGTTATGACTCTTATTACATCTTCGCCTTCTAAGATTTCTATTTTCAATGTTCCATTTTCTCTATATGCTCTAAATTTTAGAGAAGTTGAATTTAAGCTATATCCTTCTGGTGCATATATTTCTGTAAGTGTATACTCACCTGTTATATATTTACCATCAACATACTCGTAAAGACCATCTATTGTAAGTACTCCATTTGAATCTGTTGTATATATTGCGCCATCACCATTTATGCCTTCTCCTGTTATCTTATATTGGGCACCTTCAAGCTTTCTGTCTGTCATTTCATCTCCATCGGCTACTTGCTCATCTTTGGCATATTTGGTTAATTGTAATCCATATGTTGGTATCTTTTCATTTTGTAAATTTAAGTTTATTGTAGGTATTTCATCTTCTGTTGTTATTTCTCTATTTGTTGTTGTTCCATTATCTGTATAGTTAAGTTCAAATGAACCATTATTATTTGTTATTGTGAATTTTATAGTGTTTTCTGGTATATAATATCCTGTTGCTCTTATTTCTTCTAATGTGTATTCATGATCTAAATATAATCCAGAAACACTTGCATTTCCTTCTGCATCTGTTGTTAAAATTTGTCCGTTCTTTCCTTCCCCTGTAATTGTAAATTTAACATTTTTTAGTGCGGTGTTTGTAGCTCCATCAACTTTATTTATCTTTAATTTTGCTTTTACTTCATTTGCTATTTTTAATTGAATTCTATAATCTTTTTGATTTTCTGCATCTGGTGGAAATACTTTCTCTTCTGTAATTGATTCATAATGATCTGATAGACTTGAATATGTACCATCTCCATTATCATATACTAGGTATAAGCTTTCTGTTCCATCATCATTTATTTCAGTATAAGTATAGAAGTGTATTTCTTCTGTATTTAGTACATAATCATCTGTTGTTTTTATTTCTTTTAATGTATAATGTCTTTCTGCATATAATCCTGTAAATTCTGCTATTCCATCTGTTCCAGTTACCTTTATTGTACTTGTTTCTTGTCCATCTTCTTGTAATGCAAATGTAACTCCTTGTATTGTCTTTTCTTTATCTTCTTGATGTTTTACTATTTCTAAGTCATATTGTTTTGCTATCATAAATCCTAATTTTTCAGAACCTGTTGATGTGTAATATAAACCTGCTTCATCTGTATTTATAGCAAAATATACTGCGTGTGATGAATATGAAACTTGGTTGTAATCTCTTCCTTCAGGTATTTCAATTTGATATTCAAATTCAAGTGTATTTCCTTGTGATAATTGATAATCTTTATCAATTGTTATTAGATATGTTTTTATTTGTGACCAATCTTGTACATTTTCTGCTAATGTCCAGCCATTAGAAGCTAGTTCTGTGTCATTTGTTGGGTTTTCGTTTGTTGAATAATAAACCTTCATATGATCACTTATTCCTGATGTTATAGCAGAAATTCCTGTATTTTGCATATGTGTTGTGAATTGTGATCCCATATCATTTCCACTAAGGACATAGTCATTTCCAGCAAATGGTATTACACCTTGTATTTTTATGTCTGTTATATTATTACTATAATTATTTATAGCTGATACTGCTATTGTTGCTGTTCTTTGAGTTTTATCTACTTTTGCAACTCTTGGTGCTATTGTAACATTATTTTCTGTATCATAATTGCTTGCTTCTTGTGTTGTATTTAAACTTGATCCTGGATCTAGAGTTAATGATGTTGTTCTATAGTTTATTTGTTCTCCTGTATTTAAATCACCATCTAGATCATTGCTGTCTGAACCTGGATAATAATAGTCACATGCTATTTCATTTATCGCCCATAATTCAAGATTTTTCGTTTGTCTTGGTATTCTTGGATCTGGTGTTAAATTACAATCTATTTCTATTGAGTAAGATTCTTCTGCTGCATTTTCTGTTAATATTTTTATATAGAAATTTCCATTTTCTTCATATACGTCATATGCTGATACTGCAACATTTCCATTATCTATAGTTACACTATTTACTTCTGCCGAGATTATTTCTGCAGGTAATTTTACTAAAAATGCTCCATTTACCCAGCCTTGTTCATTATATCCTGATGTTTCTGTTTTTATTGTAATTATTTCATTTTCTGCTGTTGCTTGTGTTAATATTGTATTTTCTTCTATTGATATTGTAGCTACTGATGTTGGTGCTTCATATAGAGCTCTGTCATATGTTGATTCACCATAATAATTACCTTCTCCTGAAGTATTTTTCATATTTCCATCTAGATAACTATAAATATATGATAAATTGTCAAATTCTTCTCTTGTGTAATTTTCTGTAATATATGTATCATCTAATTCTTTTATATTATATACATATAAAGTATTTGATGCATTTGTTGCACTTGTTTCAATTCTTATATGTTTTACCGAATTTTCATATACATATGGGTTTGAAGATCCATACATACTCCAATTTTCTGATGTAAATGTTTCTATTAAAGTTCCTGTTTCTGCATTATATACGTTTATCCAACCATCATCTCCAAGTGTATGGGTTGCTCCACTAAAGTAAATTCCTTTATTTGTTGTTAGATCATTCATTGAAATTCTATTACCTGCTGTATTTAAAAATTCGTCATTTTTGCCTGTTGTGCCTTGCCCTTCTTGCATCGTTATTCCAGCTGTATCTCCATGTGTTCCTGTGAATGCCTCCCATTCAACTGTGTATAAATCGTCTGTTTCTTCCAAAGATGCTCCATTATAAATATTTATTGGCTTTTCTTTAGATACTACATAATCATAATATGGGCTTCCCATATATCTACCAACAGTTATATCAAAATCTGCTGCACGTTCAGATATTTCTGGTTTTGTCCAAGTTATTACTACTATTCCTGTAGCTGTATTAGATACATATGGGTTTTGGAAACCATCATCTGTATTTGGGTTATTGAAACCTTTATTTACAGCTTCTACTGGAATTGCTAATTCAAAGCTTGAAATATTTTCTCCTAACGCATAATATGCCTCTGCTGGATATGTTACTGTAAAATCATATGTGTTTCTTCTTCTAGTTGAAGTATAGTAAGATGAATATGCATTTGATGTAACTTGTCCATTTTCATTTACTACAGCCTCTCTTTGTGCTGTAAATGCTCCTGTTTCTTCATCATATGTTGATGTTACATTTGTACCTGAAATATTTACTGATGTTGCTTTATATCCATTCAATTCTGGAATTGTACCAGAAATATAACTTCCTGACATTATTAATTGATTTCTATTTTCTTCTACTATTATATCAAAGTCTAATGTTACTTCATTGTTTTCCACCAAACTATTCATGTCACTTACTTCTACAGATTGATTCTTTGGTGTAATTTCTGCATTCACTTCTCCATACCAGTCTATAGTAAGTGGAATTTCTTTTCTAAAGCTCTTTGTTGTTCCATCACTAGCTTCATATTCACCAGAAAATACAATAGTGTTTTTATCACTGCTATATTTTGTTGTATCATTTCCAATAGCTGCTGTTTTTGATCCTGATGATGAATAGTCTCCTGAACGTACACTTCCTTGTATTAGCTTTTGACTACCATTTGAAATTTCATTTAATTTTATTTCTTTAGTATTTGAAGACAAGTAGTTCTCTGCTATTTCATTATCTTTTACTATCGATGTATTAAAATAGAAGTTATCCGAATTTATTTCTATTTTTGCATTTTTTATCTTTCCTTCTTCTATTACACTTAATTCCATGTAAAGATTTGCAGTATTTCCAATTTCATTACAGGTTCCTCTAATTGGATCTGCATCTCCATCACCATCTCTATCTATTAGAAAAAATGCATTAAAGTTTATAGCATCTATCCTATTACCATCTGTATCATTAACCCACTTATCATCTTCTTCTCCCGCAGATTCATAATCTTGTGCTCTAGACAGCTGTGGTGTCATCTCAAATGTTGAATTTTTCCTATTTAAAAGTATTGCTACAATACTTGCAATTAAAATGCCCACAATAAGAACTATGGGTAAAACTTTTTTTAGCATTTTTTTGTTTTTCATATTGGAATCCCTCTCCTTTTTATAATTTTTTTAAATCTCCCTTTAAGAGTATTTATATTGCTTTTTATGTTTTTATGTTTTAATTTTTTACATATTTCGACCTTCATTTTCTATTTAATCATTTTTCGATTTTAAAGTCAATAAAAAAAGTGCATGTTTCTAAAACGTAAATTTTCTGTAATTTTTTTGTAACAATTCTGTAATATTTGTAAAATATTTTTGCCTTATAAGCTATTTTTCATAGCTTCATAATAGCAAATTCTTCTCGTTTGTTACATCCATTTTTTATGCTCACAAACAAGTTCATTGTTAGAATATATTAGTATTTTGTTGTAATATATTTTACTTGTTACAGACATTCCAACTAAGTATTCTGGAACAGAGTAAAAATTATTTTCAATCTGTACAAAACTATATTTATTAACAAAACTTTTTCTGATTTCTGCTAACTCTAGTGGGGGTTTAGCAGTTTTTAACTTTTTCTTTTCCTCTTCAATTTTACTATTTTCATTTAGTTTCATTAATTGACTTTCCATATATTCAATTGCAGCTTCTTCGGAATTAAATTTGTAATTTTCAGCGAAAATTTTATTTCTTAAATATTTAACAC
>CALXCB010000004.1 GCA_944386695.1 uncultured Clostridia bacterium
TTCTATATTTCATTTCAATCTAACGGAATTACTGAAGTTTTCATACAGTGATCACTCCACTAACTGTGAATGGTAACCAAAAGTTCTAAATATTTTCATTTTTTTCAAAAAAAACATTCCTTTTTAGCAAAATATGTGATAAAATTCATAAAAATAAAACATAATAAATATAGGAGGGATTATTTATGGAACTAGTTAGATGCTCTCGTTGTGGTGCATTTTATACAAATAATGGTTATGTTTGTCCAAAATGCCAAGCTAAAGACAATTCAGAATTATCTACTTTTAAAAATTTTGTTGAAAAAAACGGTATTCAATTGCAATCTATAAGCCAAGTTTCTGTTTCTACAGGAATTTCAGAAAAAAATTTAAACCGCTTTTTAAATTATGATGGATTAGAGGGATATAAAAAATTATTTAAGTAATATGTAAAAAATAATCGAAAGGACTGATTTAATGCAAAACGTATTTGATGTTTTACAAGAAAGAAATTACATTGAACAAATGACACACCCTGAACAAATGAAAGAGATGTTTTCTAAAGAAAGCATTCCATTTTACATAGGAATTGATCCAACCGCAGATAGCTTACATGTTGGTCATTTTGTTTCATTAATGGTTGCAAGCCATATGCAAAAGTGTGGTCATAAACCAATTATTCTTATGGGCGGAGGAACAGCAATCATTGGTGATCCTTCTGGTAAAACAGACATGAGGAAAATGTTAACTAAGGAAATTATTAACCATAATGTGGCATGTATAAAAAAGCAAGTCGAGAAATTTGTTAATTTTGAAGGTGAAAATGCTGCAATCATTGTTAATAATGCAGATTGGTTGTGTGATTTAAAGTATATTGATTTTATGAGAGAGATTGGAAGTAAATTTACTATTAATAAAATGCTTGCTGCTGAATGTTATAAAAATCGAATGGAAGCAGGGCTTACATTTTTTGAAATGGGATATATGCTTATGCAATCTTATGACTTTTTACATTTATATGAAACTTATGGATGTAAACTCCAGATGGGTGGAAATGATCAATGGTCTAATATCATTGGTGGAGTTGAACTTATTAGAAAAATCGGTAAAAATGATTCATTTGGTTTAACTTTTAGACTTTTGACTACAAAAGAAGGTAAGAAAATGGGCAAAACTGAAAAAGGAGCTTTATGGCTTGACCCTCAAAAAACTTCTCCTTATGAATTTTATCAATATTGGAGAAATATTGAAGATAGTAGTGTATATAGTGTTGCTTGTATGCTTACTTTTCTTCCAATGGAAGAAGTTAATCGTTTAGCTTCTCTAAAAGATGAAAATATAAATGAAGCTAAAAAAATATTGGCTTATGAAATCACTAAACTTGTTCATGGAGAAGAAGAAGCTAAAAAAGCTGAAGAGGCATCTATTGCATTATTTGAGGGTAATGGTTCTGTTGATAATATGCCTAAAGTTAAACTTTCTAATCCTAATTGTAGTTTAATTGAAGCTATAGTACAATGTGGAATATGTAATTCAAACTCTCAAGCAAAAACTTTAATTAACCAAGGTGCAATTAGTTTAAATGACGAAAAAATTAGTGATATTACTTATATGCTTTCTGATAAAGATTTTGAAGTAGAACATACTATTTTGAAAAAAGGTAAAAAGATTTATTATTGTTTAGAAAAATAATTTTTCTTTTATATAAAAACATATTGTAAACAAATCGGAAAGCCAAAGCCTTCCGATTTGTTTTTATTCATTTGTTTCATTGTAAAGTATATCATTTACAGTAATATTATTATTTACTAAATTGTTTTGATCTAAAGTATTGTTACTTTCTTCCGAGTTTTCTTTATCTTCTTCAACTTGTGTTTTTAATAGATTAATTAATTCTTGCAATTTCTGGATATCTGAACCCATAAATTCCCAATTATTACTGTTTAACGAATCTGATAAATCATCATTTGCTTTTATTATTGCATCAATTATTCCATCTATATTTTCAGTTGTTTCTAGATCAATGTTTGTAGCATATTGTGAAATTAAATTTTTTACCGCTTCTTGCAAATTATCTCCTATTGCAACTTTATTTCCTGAAGCAACTACTACTTTTTTCAATACTGGTAAATTACTTTCATTAACTAATGTCTGATATATAGGTTCTATATATATTAAGGTATTCTCTATAGGTACTATTATCATATTTTTGGTGACTTTTGCGCCTGTTACTGTTAGACTATCTATTTCACTTTGAATTGTTTCGTCTTGAGATATTTGGGTATCTAATTGTGTTGGTCCTAATATTGTTGTATCTGACTGTAGTGTTTTCATTTCTAACTTATTTTGTCCATTTTCTACTGTACCTATTAAATATGATTTAATATTTTGTTTATCTTTTTGAGTATACATTTGAATTAATCCTATTGTATCATCTCCATTACTATTTTTTACCATTGTATAATATGCTTCTAAAACATTTCCTGTTTTATTTGTTGTTTGAGCATTTTTATATGTTGCTTTTTCCCAAGTATCATCACTTCTATATAAAACATCTGCTTTTGTGTTATGATATTCTTCTAGCATTGTAGCTTGTACATTATATAAAAATTCTGGATATATAAACTGCTCTTGTATACTTTCTGGAATAGTCGCATCTAAGTCTTGAAATAATTCTGGATACACTTTTCTATATGCCATAGCAATTGGATCTGTTCTGTCTGTTATATAATATTTCATTTCTCCTGTATAACTATTTATAATTACTTTTATTGAATTTCTTATATAATTTATTCCTTGTCTTCTTCCATCATATTCTATTTCTGTATAAGTCGAATATGGATAACTACTTGATATTGTATATGCATCTAATACCCAATAAATATCCCCTTTATTATCAACAACCGTATATGGATCTTGATCATAAACTACATCTGGAAGAGCTAGTTTTGCTCTTTCTATTATATTTCTATTTATTAAAACTTTACTATCAGATGTTACAGAATTTGAAAATGCTAAATTTATATTTTTTTCTTTTATTCCTAATATAAGTCTATCTAAGAAATTTAAATTAAGTCCTCCATCTCCATTATAATCTGTTTCATATTCTTGTCCTCCATCTGCATAGTCAAATTCTTTTTTATCTTTAGCATTTACTACTACTGTTGTATTAGTCTCTAGTCCATAATAAATTTGCGGTGTTTCTATATTTATTACATTGTTTTCACCAGCTATATCATTTTGAATATATTTTATTTCGCCATCTTCTGTTACTTCAGTAGCTGCTGTAAAAATCAAACCATATCCATGTGTATACTCATAAGTTTTACTATTATAAGTCCTCTTATTACTAATTATTTCTCTTGGAGAAACATACAATAATTTTTTTGCACCATCTACCATATAGCTTGATAGTTTAGCTGTTTTATAAGTATAATAACCGGTTCCTGTTTGAGTTTCTTCTAAGTTATCTAATACTGTTTGTTTATCTACTATTACTGTATTATTTATAATATTTTCATTTTTTTCTACTTCTTCTACTGTTACTGTTCCTGTATAATCTATGGAACTACTATCACAATCTATAGCATAAGCCTTTTTTGTACTTGACATATTGCTTTCTATATACGTTCTTTCTTTGTCAAATTGATTAGGACTTACAAATATTAAATCAAATACTAGCATAAATACAAAAAGCAATACTAAATAAATTGGAACAATCAATAAATCTTTTAAAATTTTTATTTGATTTCCTTTTTTTAAACTATTAATTGCCTTGAATATAGCTATTAATAATATTACAGCTAATATATTATATCCCCAATATTTTATTGTACTATCTATAAATCCTGCTCCTGCAAGTTTTATATTATTATCTGTTGTTAGGAAATTATCAAAAACTACATCCATTGAACAAATTAAAATATAAATAGCTAATCCTACAGCAATAAAGCGTATACATCTATATAAAGTTTTCATAATTGGACTTTTTATCAATGTATCTTTATCTACACCATCAAAATATTTATTAAATACCACTACATAATATCCAAATGAATATAATATTATTCCTACTAGTATACATATAAAATATATCGCAATCATTTTTATAAGTGGTTCTATAAACATAAAGAATGATATATCTAAATTAAATATAGGATCTGTTTCTCCAAAGCTTGTATTGCTTATGCATAATATTATGTTTGGGGTAAAAATCATTCCTATAAATATACTTTCTATAAGTGCTACTACAAGTGATATTGATTTATTTGGAAGTCCAGGCATCTCTTTTTTTTCTTGTTCAAAAAATGTTTTTAGTCCTTTTTTTATCCCTCTTCCTGTAAGATACATTACTATATATATAATTATAAAATTAATTAACATTACCAAATATTGATATTTAACTTTTGTTAAAAAAGTTTGTAAAAAATTATCCCCTAACTCTTTATACTCTAAATAACTTCCTCGGAAATTTATAAATGCTATTAATGCAAATATTGCTAAAAAAACTATTACTATAATTCTACGAATTGTTAGTGATTTCTTTTTTTCCAAATGTCCTTCCTCCTTTTCTATATTATCGCTTTTGCAAAATCTTCGCTATTGAAGACCTCCATGTCATCAATTTGTTCTCCTACACCAATAAATTTTACAGGTATTTTGTTTTCTGACACAATTCCAACAACAACTCCCCCTTTACTTGAACCATCAAGTTTTGTTAAAATCAATCCTGTTACATCAGTTTCTTGCTTAAATACTTTTACCTGATTTATTGCATTCTGTCCAGTTGTACCATCTATTACTAGTAAAACTTCTTGACTTAATTCTCCCATCTCTTTATTTATGACTTTTTTTATTTTGTGTAACTCGTCCATTAAATATTTTTTATTATGTAACCTTCCTGCTGTATCAACAATTAAAACATCTGCATTTGATTCTTTTGTTCTTTTTATTGCATCATATACTACTGATGCCGGATCATGTCCTTCTTCTTTTTTTACTATTTCTGCTCCTGCTCTATTTGCCCAAACTTCTAATTGTTCTACAGCTGCTGCTCTAAATGTATCTGCTGCTGCTATTACTACTTTTTTACCTTGTTCTCTTAATCTATTTGCTATTTTTCCAATTGAAGTTGTTTTTCCAACTCCATTAACTCCTACTACTAATATTACTGATGGAGTTGTTTCTAACTTTAAACTATTATCTAATTCATCAAATATAGATTGAATTTCCTGCCTTAAAACTTCTTTTACTTCTTCTTCTTCTTTTATATTTTCTTTTTTTATTTTTTTTCTTAAATTGTCAACTATCTTTACTGATGTATCTACTCCCATATCTGACATTATTAATACTTCTTCTAATTCTTCTAAAAATTCTTCATCTACTTTACGAAAATTGCTAAAAACATTATTTATCTTTGAATCAAATGATTCTTTCGTTTTACTTAAACCTGATTTTAACTTGTCAAAAAATCCCATTTGAATTCCTCTTTTCTTTTTATTTTTCCATATTATAGCACAATATATATAAAAAAAGCAAGAGAGTGTATTTTCTCTTACTTACATTTTTTATAATATTGTCCAATTTATCTATTACCATCATAAAAATCCATTGTTTCTTTTTCTATCTTTTCTTTTATATGTGGAATTGTCTTATCTTCTGAATATAATTTATATTTTCCTTTTGGTTCAATCATATCTTTTAATGCATTTTCGTTTGTTTTTTGTATTGGTTCTTCTCTATTTTTTAAATCTAAAATGTAATATTCATATTCATCTTTTCCTGTTTTTACCCAAAATATATTTTCAAAATCTAACCCTTTTTTGGCCTTTGTATAAATATTGCATCCTCCTATTCTTGAATGATGAATATTTCGTTTTAGTGTTTCTGAGTATTCTTCATAATATAAATCTTTGCTATCTAGGAGTGCATCAAACATATATCTTAAGTATTGTATTGATTCATGAAATCCTAAATCTTTTAGATTAATTGTTTTTAATATAAAATTAAATTTTGCTCTAAATATATCCTCCCTAGTTGCATTTTCATTAAGTTCTAATGTTTCTCTTGCAGAAACTATTTCCTTATTTTTTGATTTTATTGTATTGATATTTATTGCATCCATTTCTCGCTTTAACATAGAAATATATACATTTGTATAATCCTGACCATTTTTCAAATAGCCTATTTTTTCATCAATTTTCTTTAATTCTCTAAAAAAATCTTGAAGTTCTTTTTCTTCTTCTGTTCCTTTATAAAATATTCTTGGATTTGTTATTGGTTTTTCTCCTAATAACTTTAATGGAATGAAACTATCATAATTATAGTATTTTTCTGATTCCATTGGCATTATTTTTTTCTTTAATTTAAATAAATCTTGATTATTTTCCATTACATTATCTTTTGTTGGATCTATCCTAAATTCTTTTCCATCTAATTTTGCAATTACTATTGCATGGTGCTGTTTTGTATTTACTATAACATCTGTTATTCCAACTCTATTTAATAATTCTTGATAAATTCTTCCCCAAGATTTACAAGTTATTTCTGTCTTTGTTATATGCTCAATATCAAATTCTCGATTATAAATTTCCTGATATTCTTTATCTACAATTTCATATAAATTTAATTCTGGATCAAAATTTACATATTGGCATAATTTAACTTGAATAAACCTTGCCTTTTCTATTTCACTCCAAGATGGATTTATTTTATTGATAATTTCTTTTTCAAAATTTATTTCTTCTATTGGTTCTTTAGCTTCTGGCAATAGCTTTGTTTTATTAAAAATCTTATTTAATTTTTCTTTAAAAAAATCTATTAATCCCATTATATCTCTCTACTTTCATAGGTATTTTCTTTTAATATCTTTTTGTTATTTTTATCTTGTTTCTTCCTCTTCTTTTTTTAATTCTTTTACTGCTCTTTTTATTCCTGATATATTTTCTAAAATTACTAATCCATTTTTTATAGCATTAGCAAATTTCATGAAATCTATTTGTTTATATCTACCTGTTTTTTGATTATATACATATATATCAACTTTTCCTTTATTTTGTACAGTCACACAATTTACATATCTTCTTTTTCCATTTATTTCTTTATAACAATCGATTAAACGAATTTTACTACTATTTCCTAAGTCAAATTCTTCATTTTTAAAAATTTCTTCAAATTTATGTGCGTGATAAAATTTTCTATCTGTATATCCTAATTTAGTGGTTTCATAAAAATCTAAGTTTTCTAATACAAATTTTACTCTTTCGCCAAAATCGTCAAAGTAATCCATAGCTTGTTTTAATAAATATACATAATCATCAGCATAGTAATTCTCATCACTAATATATCCTGATTTTCTATCCATTTGTTCTTGCTCTACTCTGCTTATAACTGGTGGCTTGCCGTCTTCAAGTGATAAACCAAAGTTTTTAGTAAATGAATGTGCTTGAATATTATACATATCGTCTTGTAAATCAATACTATATGGTTCACTTCCATCTTTTGGATATATGATATTATATATATGTTGTTGTCTTCTATGATCTTCTTCAAGTACAACTGTTTTAATATTTACTCCAATAGTCTTTAATACATATTCTAATATGTATGCCGCTGATCTACAAATAACTATATTAGTTTCCATAGATTTTTCCATTTCTTCTTTAAATCGACTTCTTTTATATACTTCATCTCTGAATTTAGAATTTCTTGTATAAAATTCATCATTAAATGAAAATCTTCTCGCTAATTCAAAATATACATGTCGAATTAATTCTACCTCTGACATATTTGGATTTTTTTGCTTATATTTTTTTACTTGTTCTACATATTCATCTAGATTACTCATATAATTCCTTTCATTCTACTCATGTTTTTTACAAACATCTACCCATTTTTTATAATTAGATGTTTTTTCCAATTCATCTAAGCTTAATTTAACTGCACTATTGGAACTACCGCAAGCAGGATATATTACTTCAAATCTTTTTAGTGAATTATCTAAGTAAATATCTACATTTGGGTTAACTCCAAAAGGACAAACTCCACCTACTGCATGACCAGTTAATTTTTCGACTTGATCAAAAGGTATCATTTTAGCTTTTGTGTGAAATTCAGTTTTATATTTGCTATTATCTATTTTAGAATCTCCTGCTACTACAATTAATATAGGTTTATCATCTACTATAAATGATAATGTTTTAGCTATTTCTTCTTCCTTGCAGTTTATAGCTCTAGCCGCTTCTTCGACTGTTGCTGATGAAACAGAAAATTCCATGATTTTATTTTCTAATCCGTATTTTTGTAAATATTTTTTTGCTTTTTCTAATGACATAATTATTACCTCTCTTTAAATTTAATTTCCTATTTTACCGGTTTCCATTTTTAACTTTAACCAATTAATTCTTTCTTGGTGCAATCTTTCTCCTAATTTTTTACCTGGCTTTAGATTATACTTTTTTTCTATATATCCTCCATTTATAGATGTCAGGCATTTATTACCTATTTTGTCGAAATTAATATTTTCTAAATTTGAATCTTTGCAATCTCTTGTTCTATCACTTATTACTACAATTTTTAGTCCATCTAACCCTAGAATAGATTTATTTACTCTTTCTATAAAATCTACCTGTTTTGCAGGTGTCATTTTAGCAAAAATTCCTCCTCTCATATGTTCTCTACAAGCTGTTTTTCCACATTTTATCCATCTATCGGGGATTTTTAAGTTTTTTCCTAAGTTTCTTACAAGTGGTATCCCTGCTTCTTCATGACCATAATGGTGTGGATACATTGTTTTAGGTGTTACTCCTTTTCCTAAATCGTGAACAAGTGTAGCAAAACGTATTTCCAATTGTCTACTTTTTTCTATTTGTTTGGTTAATTTAGCAGCATTATCTAGTGCTTGCATTGTATGATTATAAGCATCTCCCTCTGGATGGTACTTAATTGGTTGTTCAGCACCAATTAAATTGGCTATTTCTTTAAAATGAACCTCTAGTATATTTGCTTGTTTTAATACATTAAAAAATATAGATGGTTTATCAGTTTCTAATGCTTTACTAAATTCTGCAAATACTCTTTCTGCTGATAATGTTTTTAGCTCTTCTTTTAATTCATTCATTAATTTTAAAGTTTTTTCTTCTACTCTAAAGCCTAGTTGTGCAGCAATTCTCGCTACTCTATAAACTCTTAAAGGATCTTCTTTAAAATGTGTTGTAGTTGCTCTAATTATTTTTTGCTCTATATCTTTTTCTCCATTAAATGGATCTATTCTTTTATTAGTAAGAATATCAATTGCAATTGAATTGATTGTAATATCTCTTCTTGCTAAATCTTCTTCTATAGTTATTTGTTTATTTGTAATAATTTTAAATCCTCTATGTCCTTTTCCTACTTTTTCTTCTGATCTTGCTAATGCAAATTCTGCATTATTAATTATAAAAACTGGAAATGATTTTCCTCTTATTCTTGCTTGTGGAAATGCTTTTTGAAATTCTTCAGCCGTTATTCCTGTAATACAATAATCATTGTCATGATTTTCTTTTCCTAGTAATTCATCTCTTACAGCTCCACCTACTAAATAGAGCCTCCCTCCTAATGTATTTATTTTTTCAGCAATTTTTTGGATATTATCCATTTTATAAAATCTCCTTACATGACTTGTTCCTTTTGAATCTATATAATATTTTAATAGTTTGAGTTTATTTAAGTATAATCTATATTTTATATTTTTTTATTTAAATAATTTTACCGCTTACATAACATTCATATATATAGCTAGGATTTTCATAATACATACTACTATTATAATTATCAATTTTTTCTATAATCCATGATGATAATACATCTATTAATGTGTCCACATATTTGTTTTCATCTTTATTAACCATAATTATTAATCTTTTATATACTTTTCCTATATCCCAATATGTAGGTACATTATATTGGCACCTACTAATAATATCATATGTTCCTGTTTTTATATTAGTCTTTGCAATAAATTCATCAGAAACCTTCTCTATATTTTCACAATGATAAACTTCTGCAAGCTTATATATTTTCTTAATATTTTCTTTTCCTAATTTTTCCACAACTACTTTTTTAGTATTTTTTGTTTTTCTAGCGATATATTCAATCAGACTACAAGTATAAAATAAATCATTTTCTTTTTGTGGTTCTCCAATCATTTTGTCAATCCTCCAATCTTATAGATTTTACAAATTTTATTGTTTCTAAAGATTTTTCAGTACAAAAAGCTATTTGATGTGTTGGATGTCTAAATTTTGCTAATTTCCAAAAAATTTGTTAACAACATATTTTCTTTAAATATTTCATAAATCCTTCTAACCCCTCTGTTATATCATCATAAGTTTTATCAAAGTTTCCTGTATACCATGGGTCTGCAATATCTCTTGGGTTGTCTGTAAAATCTAATAATTTATATATTTTATTTTCCTTATCTTCTCCAACAATCCTTTTTATATTTACTATATTTTTTTCTTCCATAGCAATAATATAATCAAATGTTTCATAATCTTGTTTTGTGATTTTTCTAGCAGTGTGGTTTCCACATTTTATGCCCATTTGTTGAAGTTTTTTTCTTGTACCATAATAGACTGGACTTTCTTCGTCTGGACTTGTCCCTGCAGAGTCTATATAGAATTTTTCTTCTATTCCTTCTTTTTTTACCATATCTTTAAATATATATTCTGCCATTGGAGATCTACATATATTTCCTAAACATACAAATAATACTTTTATCATATATTTCCCTTTCTATTTACTATTATAACATTTTTCTTATCATTACCAATTTATAATTATTTTTAATTCATTAAAAACATTCGCTGATATTCTTCTATTGTATATATTTTATCACTATTTGGTAGCGTAACATATGTATATGCGCCATTTTCTTTTGCTATTTCAAATACATCATCAGTCCATTGTACTGAACCACGTTTTGTGATTTTAGTAATCCATTCAGTACTCCCCCCATGCTTTGTAGTATTAGTCACATTTATATAATCAAATCCAGAATTTGCTTTGTCATTGTTTATTTTATAAATATATGTTTCATATGTTATTTCTCCGACACCTCCATGAAATACAGCTATATAACCATTTGGTATTTCATCACTATCTCCTTTACTTTTTTTATTTATAATAACCATTATACAGCTGACTATAAAAATGGTTATAACTGCTATCACAATAAACACAAAAAATTTTTTATTTTTCATAACTTACCTCATACGTCTTTTAAATTTGTACTGTCTTTTTTCAAAGCCATTATTTTCATAAAATCTATGAGCATTTATATTGCTAATCATACTTGTTAATTCTACTGCTTCGCAATTTTTACTTATTGCATAGTCCGTTGCATCTTGTATTAATTTTTTTCCTATTCCTAAGTTTCTATATTTTTCATTTACAATTAAATCATCAATAAAAAGTATATTCCTTTTCTTTGCCAATCTATTTATTATTTGTGATATTAAAACACTTACTACCTTATTATCTTCTACTGCCACAATTTCATAAAAATTAGCATTTTTTAAACTTTCTTTATACTTTTCTACAAATATTGAATACTCTATTTTATTTTCATATAATTCATTTAACAACTCAAATACTTGTTCCAAATCTTTTAATTCAATTTTTCTTATCATTACTATCTTCTCCTATCTTTCTCCGAAAACACTATTAATTAACACAATTGTCATAACTATATTTCAATATTTTTTCTAATTTTATTTTTGGAAATATTCTAGCTAAAGCATGATTACACTTTCCATTTTCTAAACTACTTATAAATTCAAAATAATTTATTTTTTTATCATTTATTTTTAGATATGTCCCTAACAAAGTATCCTGCACCTTAAGTCCTAACGTTTTTATTATATGACAAGCTAAATATTCAGATATTTTTTCCAACATAATATATGAAGCAGTTGTCAAGTTTTCCTTGACAACTGAATTTTCATTCAGTTTGCTTTCTTCAATTCTCTAAGCCACAGATTCAAGACCTTTTCAAAAATTCCTGTTTTCCTACTTATATAAATATTTGTCTGTTTTGTGGTTATAACATATAACCCCTTATTATTTTAGTTTTTTATATTCTCTCCCATTATTTCTAAACTCAACTTATCCATCATCTGTAGTGTACATTATTATAAGTATTTTTCAATAAGTTTTAATAATTCTTGTGCTTCTTTTGTGTAATTTTCTCCAACAGAATCACCAGATTCTTTTAATACTATTTCATTATTTTTTTCATTTATAACAGCAATAGTATTGGTTCCTTGGTCTGCTCCAGGGTATGTTATTTTTATATTATCTTCTATTTTACTAACCAATTCTTTTATTTGTTCTAAATCGTTGTTAGAAACTTTTTTTATTTTTAATTTTGCTTCATTCAATATGTATTCTTCTAAGCCTTCAATTGTCCCTATTTTATAGTTTTTTGTATTAGAATTGTTATATTCTCTCCAAATATATATATAACCATTATCAAAAATAGCTGTTCCATAAAATTGAATCCCTGTTGCATAATTAGAGTAAGTATTAATAGCTAGTAATTTGGCATCATTATTATTTCCTACATATCCATTTTTTCTCATAAACAAAATATAAAATAAAATTGATATTATCAATATAACTACTATAATAATTAATTTCTTTATTTTCATTTCTATTTCCTCACATTCAAATTATTAGTTATCTTTCATTTTCTTTTTTAAATCTTTTTCTGAATATTGGTTTGGCAAGTCTAAAAATTCTAAACTATATGTGTCTAATATTCTTGTGTTAGGATAGTCTTCATCATCTTCAACTTTTGCTAAACTTTCATTTGCTTTACCATCTGAGAGCATATATCTTTGATAATATCCACTTCCTATTTGTCTATCTAATTCTCTTTTTGAATAATTATTTTTTATTCACACTTTTATATAAAATTCTTTTTCTTCGATGCTATTTGTACTACTTAAGATAATCAAATTATTTGTCCAACTAATTTGTCTCACCAGTGGAGCGATTATTTCATTATCCTTATAAGTTTCATTAAATTGTAAAAACTATCATAAAATATTTTAAATATATTTTTTTATTAAATTTAGCAGATCCTCTGTATATTGGCTTGTATTTTTTCTACTCAAATCTCCACTTTCTTCTAAAATAATTTTTTTATCTTCATCATTTTTATATACAGAAATAGATTCAGAACCTGCATCAACAGCCGTTTGTCTCTCTTCATAATTAGTTCCTATTTGAGAAATATATTCTTTCATTAGTATTAAGTCTGCTTCTGAAACCGTTTTTTCCTTACGTTTTGCATATTGTGATTGTGCTAAATTGTATTTGTCAATTGCTGCTTGTGAGTCATCTACATTAAATTCATATATTTGACCATTATTACAAATTATAGTACCGCTATATGTAAATAGCCAAGCATAATTTATATAAGAACTTTCTACTAATACATTATAATCACTAAGATCAATGTCAGTATTATTTTTCTCTATTTTGATTATTTTTCCACATTTTGTACATCTTCCAGTATTACTTGAACATCTTGAACATATTATCATATTTGGTATAACTTCATATTCTTTTGAACATATAGGACATTTTAATAATGCCACTCCCATTGAATTTAATTGTTCATCACTTATTGAACTACAATTTCCATTACAAGTATCAAACCCATATAAGATATATACTTTAATTTTTCTATAATTAAATATAACTAAAAGTAACATGATTAAAATTATTACTACAATACATATTATTTTTTTCTTTTTCATATTTTTACAAAATCCCCTTTGATTTTTAGTTTACCCTTAATACAATATTAACCTATAATAAGTTTTTTGACAATATTTATTAGGAATAAAAAATTTCATAATTATTTAAATATTTTTTATAAATTTTTTATATTATCATTATCCTTTTGAATCTGTTTTTGATACCTATCTTCCTCTGGGCTTTTCCTATTTAACTGCATATTTTTGCGTATCATGACATTACTCCTTAAAGTACTTGATAATACTGCATTTATGGGCTATTGTATGATGTCAAAGTCGCATATTTCAGCATATTTCAAAAATTCATATTTTCCTTCATATATAAAGTTTTTCCCATTTTTGCGGTTATAATATATAATCTCCTTAAAACTAATTGACATTATATCATATTTGCTAAAAATATTCTACTAATTCGCCATGAAAAGAGAGAGTAACTTTTTTTAATTCACTATAGATTATATTAGAAATATAACTGCATGATATAAATTGATATAAATTGATATTGTTGAAATTTTACATAAAATCTGGTATAATAATAATATGCAAAATGCTGTAAAATTAAGCTTATCATTGATTAAATTTTATTTATTAATGACTTTGATTAAGTTTAATGTTACTTCATTAGGCAAATAAAATATTATTAGGAGGACGTCTTATATGAAGACAATCAAAAAAAACACTAACGTAACAATCAAACATATCCTTGGCGAAACAGCTGAGGCTATTGTAACTCGGTTAAGCAATGGGCAATATAAGTTCAACTGCGATGCTTATGTCGTAGGCGAAACTTGCAAAGGTGGTTTTTTCCACCTTCGGCAGGCCAGAGAAATTATTCCAGGCAAAAAGCTTGGACATAATGTGAAATTCTGGCCTCGGCTCAGAAGAGCCCTGCAAGAGGCAGGAGTGAAACCGGTTAACATCCCTGGCGGAGGTTATCCGATTCACTATGAAGATGAAATAGTGATTCCGGACTATTCAATGTCTGGTGCTCACTATTTTGTCATAAAACATCAAGATATTGGCAAATATCTTGATATGTTGCCTCTAGATGAGGCTGGCAAGACTCGTGCCAATGATTTCGAGCGTAAAAAGCTCGAAGCCTATTGGCGCGAACAAGACCCCAAATACATTGCCAAGCAAATTGGCAATAAAATTTGGAATTCCTGTGACCTCGGCGGAGAATTCCGTAAAATCACTCTGGTTGCAGAGGATAATACAGAATTTTCCGTAATCTACCCGTCATTTAGTACCAATTTAATTTGGTCGGGCGGGTGTAATGTAGCGAAGGTGCTGTGCACTGCACCTGAAACCGGAATAGAATATCTTTCTGGTTGGGCTGCAGGGCATCTCGATCCGAGAAAGCACTGCAGGATAAAGAAAATTTATTCTCGGGGTTGGAATGAGTACACGGCTTATCTCATGCCGAACCCTGATCTTGCCACAGAAGTAAGGGATAGTTGTCGTTGGTTAGGATTGTTTGACAATCCTGACAATGATGGCATCCCTGTCGAAAAGATCGCATATGCCAAAAGGATCATCCTTGAGGCTTATGATCTAGATGACAAACTTTTAAAGGATCGGCTCGTTTATGACAGAGACTCCAAAAAAGTAATTAAAGAGTCTTTACATAACTGGCCATTTAATTCCTTTAATGAAAAGGTCCCAGGAGAAAACTTCGACTGGAGACCTACCGAGTAGCCTATTGAAGTACAAACATCATGGCAGAAGTTGTTTCTGCCATGATGTTTTTTTATAAAACTTAAATCTATTTCGCTTTATTTAAATCTTTTGAATAGTAATACATATCAACGCACTGCATGTCTCCATCCCATAATTCTTCATCATAATTATCTATAAAAAAATTTTTTATTGTTTTTTCATACTTATCAAATCCTTGTTTTACATAGAATGGTATATTGTTTTCTGTTGTTCCTACAATCATCTTTTTATATCTTGTCTTATAATTATCTACTAAATACTTAATCATCTTTTTTGCATATCCATTTCCTCTATGTTTTTCTTTTGTTATAATATTTTTTAATTCTACAATATCATTGTCTATTTTCATTACTACAGCAATACAAACTGGTTCATCTTTATATGTTAATACAAACAATTCTCCATCAGCCAAATATTTGTTAATCATTTCTTTGCTTGGATCTGCTTCAAGTAATAACTCTAAGTATTGCTCTTTATTATCTTTTTCTTTCCTTATATTGATTGAATGATTAACTGGTAAAAATTCGAAGCCTTCTGGTAATTTTGGTTTTGCTAAATTGTAGTTTAAATATCTACTTTCTTCAGAAAAAATACACCCACAATATTTCTGCATATAAAGGCCTATTTCTCTAGCCTTTGCTTGTCCTTCTCTAAAACCAACTCTAAAATCTCTATATAAAAATTGTAAATCATATTGTTTTGCAATCTTATCCCCAAGCTCATGAATAATATCATGTTTTTGATATGGACTTACTAGAAGTGTAGTTGTAATTGTGTCATACCCATTTTCTTTTGCAAATTTGGCAGTTTGTTCCAATCTTACAGGATAACAATACTCTTGACATCTTGTTTCTAAATTATTTATGGTATTTTTACAAAATTCTTTTAATCCATAGTCTTCTTCAAATATTGCATTTACATTTATACTTTTAGTATATTCTTTTAAGCAATCTCTTCTTGATTTATATTCCATGTAAGGATGGATATTTGGATTAAACCAATATACAGTTGGTTCTATTTCTTCGCTTCTTAGTTCATCTATACAATATACACTACATGGTGCACAACAAGTATGCATTAATAATTTCATTTTTTATTTCCTTTCCATATTATAACTTTGACAGTTGGGACCGGGTCTTATTTGTGCAAGCACAATTAAGACCCGGTCCCAATTGTACAATCATATCCTAAATGTTTATATGCTGGTGGCAATACAACTCTTCCTTTTGGTGTCCTAGCAATAAAACCTATTTGTAATAGATATGGTTCATATACATCTTCTATTGTATCTATTTCCTCCCCAAGAGATGCAGCTAATGCTTCGATTCCTACTGGTCTTCCTGAATATTGTACTATCATCATTGAAAGCATTTTTCTGTCGGTTTCTTCTAATCCTAATTCATCTATTTCTAATTGGTTTAGTGCATATTTTGATATTTTTAAATCTATTTTTCCATCTGACAATACTAAAGCAAAATCTCTTACTCTTTTTAATAATCTGTTAGCAATTCTTGGTGTTCCTCTTGATCTTCTTGCTATTTCTCTGCAAGACTCATCATCTATTTCTACACCTAATATTTTGCTTGAACGTTTTATGATTGTACTTAAATCTTCTACTGAATATAATTCGAGTTTTTGTATAATACCAAATCTATCTCTTAGAGGTGTTGTTAAAGCTCCTGCCTTTGTTGTAGCTCCTATTAATGTAAATTTAGGTAAATCAAGCCTTATTGATTTTGCTTCTGCTCCTTTTCCTATTGTTATATCTAATACAAAATCTTCTAAAGCAGGATATAATATTTCTTCTACTACTTTGCTAAGTCTATGTATTTCGTCAATAAAAAGTACATCAAATTCTTCAAGGCTTGTCAAAATTCCAGCTAAATCTCCTGGCTTTTCTATTGCCGGACCTGATGTTATTCTTATTTTTGAATGCATTTCATTTGCTATTATTCCAGATATAGTTGTTTTTCCAAGTCCTGGTGGTCCATAAAATAAGCAATGATCAAGTGGTTCTTTTCTTTTTTTAGCTGCTTCTATATATATTTTCATACTTTCTTTAACTTTGGTTTGCCCTATATATTCTTGTAATGTTTGAGGTCTAAGAGTTTTTTCAAACTTTTCCTCCTGAATATCTGAAAGCTCTGGCCTACTTAAATTTTCGTTATTCATTAACTATTCACATCCATCTATTTAATATTATCTATAAAATCTTCTATTAATTTTATTATTTTTCTATTATCTCCTTTGTATTCTTTCGGTTTAAAGTCTTTTATCTGTTTTAATGCCTCTGGTAAATCTTCTACATTTTGAATTCCTATTAAATATTTCTTTTCATTAAAAACATTTATTATTTGTCTTTGATGATCATTTACATGTTCATTAAATTCATGTAATCTTGGTACTGCAATTACTTTTTTATGTTTTTTTAGAGCCATCGTTATTGATCCAACTCCACCATGTGTAATAATTATATTTGCTTCATCAACTAAATTTTCTAATATGTCTTTTGAAATCATATCAAATATTTTCATCTTATCGGTTTTGTATTTTGTAAATCCTGCTTGTACTACTACTCTTTCTGTTATAAATCCATTGTTTATACAGTCTTCTATTTCTTCTAATAATCTGGTAAATTCATTATGCTGTGTTCCCAATAATACTAATATCATCATAAACTCCTATCTCGATACCAACTGGACCGGTTCTTTTTGGTCCCGATACCAAAAAGAACCGGTCCAGTTGGTGCCTAAAAAATTTGTCCAACATATACTGCTTTTGGATAGATTTTTAACATTTCCTCCCATTGGACTACAAACAAGTCTGCAATTGGATAAATTAATTTTCCGAGTTGCAGTCTTTTTGTTTATATTAGCAAATGTTTCTATATATATTATTTTGCTCCCAAAAATTTTACCTAAATAGCACATTGGCCCAGCTGTATGTGTTCCTGTAGTTACTATTACTTTTGGGCGTATTTTAAAATATAAATATATTGTTTTTAATATCAAATAAAAATATATAAATATGTATTTTAAAAGATGGCTTCTTGTCCCATATGGTAAATAAGAAACTCTATCCCCGTATTTTTCTTTTAAATATTCATTTGTTTTATCTTTTTCTGTTATTATATGATAGTCATATTTTTCAAATATACTACTTAATTGTAATAATTCGTTTAAATGTCCGCCTGTACTTGATATAAATAATACTTTTTTCTTCATTATGGATCAGCTCTTCCTAATATTATTATTCTATGTTCATCATTTGCATCTGTACAACATGATAATGCTATTGTTGGTGCATCTACTTGTTGGTTTAAGAATGATATATCTGTATCTGTTGTTATAAATTTAGAATAGATTGTGTATTTTTTTTCTGTTCCTTCATAATCTGTAAAATAAAATTCATCTCCTTCTGATAATTTATCATTCTCAGAAAATAATGTTCCATTTCTCCTGTTATGACCAACAAATAGTGTTGTTCCTGTTTTGTTTAATCCTCCTGTCGTGTATAAAAAACATGGCATTTCTTCCATTTTTTCTACAATTACACTACTATATATTTGTGTATTAACTCCAGTTTTTGGAATAACTAATGTTCCTATTGGTCCATTTATATTGTAAATTTCTTGTGTTAATTGTGCTGGAGTTTTGGCAGTTTCTTCTTTTGGTTCTTCTTTTACTTCTTCCTTCTCTTCTTTCTTTTCTATTCCTATTACTAATGTATTATCTGTTTCTGTAATATTTGATTCTGGTTGTATTTGCGTACTAACCTCATTTATAGTGTGTTCTTTATTAATATAATTTAATAATAAAATTATTGCAGTTGCTGTAATTGTTACAGCTACTATAAAAATTATTATATATTTTATCTTTTTACTCATTTTATTTACCTCTCTAATTTATATTATATAAAAAATATTACAATATTTCAATATTTTTTTGTTTTTCTTGACTATTTTATGGGAATTAATACGCTTTCTTTATTGCTTTTTATTCTTTAAATTCTTCTGCTAATTTTTGTATAGCTTTGGTTTCTATTCTAGATACATAAGAACGTGAAATTCCAAGCATCTTTGCAATTTCCTTTTGAGTTTTTGGTTTCCCACCTTTTAACCCAAATCTTAATTCTATTATCATTTTTTCTCTATCTTTCAAAATTTCTTTTATTTTGTTGTACATTTTCTTTATTTTTAATTTAGTATCAACAATTTCTTCAATACCCTTGCTGTCATTTTCTAGTACTTCTTCTAGTGTTATAACATTATCATCTTTATCTTTTCCGAATTGGCTCATTTAGATAAACTTCTGCATTCAGCTTTTTAGTTGAACGCAAATACATTAAAACTTCATTGTCAATACATCTAGACACATATGTAGAAAGTTTTGAACCTTTATCAATCTTAAAACTATTAACTCCTTTTATTAAACCTATTGTGCCTATTGAAAGTAAATCATCTTGATCAGTATTTGTATTTGTGTATTTTTTACATACATGAACTACAAGTCTTAAGTTTCTCTCAATTAAAAGATTGCGTGCCTCCTCGTCTCCTTTTGCTAGTTGCTCTAAAGCTATTTTTTCCTCCTCTGCCGATAATGGCTCTGGAAATAAATTGCTTCCTGTAATATATCCGAACGACTAAAATAGCCGATTTTAAAAACTGTAAAAATCCTGTAATAAAAAGGCCTGAAATCATAAAGCACCCCACTTTCTCTAACAAATTATATGTTACCAAAAATAAAATGTGCCTGACCTAGTTTTTTAAAACATAAAATTTTATTTGTTACATATGTTTATATCAGAAAGGATTGATTTTTTTGAAATATTTGAAAGATTTTTTTAAGGGAATATTAATCGGTTCAGGTGCAATTTTACCTGGAATTAGTAGTGGTGTTTTATGTGTTATCTTTGGTATATATGAAACTTTGCTTAATTGTGTGTTGAATTTTTTTAAAAATATAAAAGAAAATATAAAATTTCTTTTTCCTATTATCCTTGGAACTTTTGTTGGAATTATTCTTTTTGGAAATATTTTGAAATATTTATTTTTTGCTTATCCTATTCAAATAAAATTTATTTTTATTGGTTTAATTCTTGGCAGTATTCCTGCTTTAATAAAAGAAAGCACAAAAAAAACAAAGTTTAAACCTTATTACTTGATTTTTACTTTGTTTTCACTTTTTATAGGTATATTTTTTGTAATTTTTGAAAAAAATCTTGCTACTACTTCTACCACTGAATATAGTTTTTTATTTTTAATAATTTCTGGATTTATTATGTCTGCTGGTGTAATAATTCCAGGTGTAAGCAGTACATTAATCTTAATGCTTTTAGGAATATATGAGCCATATCTTGGTGCTGTGTCTTGTGTGTATTTACCTTTTATTTTTCCTTTGTGTATAGGATTATTTTTAGGTAGCCTTTTCTTTATGAAAGTTACTCAATTTTTATTTAAAAATTTTTATCCTCAAACTTTTTTTACCATAATAGGTTTTACACTTGGCTCAATTTTTGTACTTTATCCTCGGATTTTCTTTTGATTTAACAGGTGTTATTTCTATTTTAAGCTTACTTCTAGGTTTTACTTTGGCTCAAACACTTGAATAAAAACTACAACTGCGACATGTGTAATCTCAGTTTCTTTTCATGTCGCAATATTTTATTCTACAGTATTTTCTTCTTTATTTGACGTTATATCCATTCTTACATTTTCTATTATCGCTATCTTAGTATATTCAAGCTTTTTAATTAAGTGTGTCATCATTTTCGATCCAATCTTTTACATATTCAATTCTATATTTAGCTTTGTTATCTCTCATAATAACTTTTTCAATACCTGCATTTATAATCATTCTTTTACACAATGTACAAGGGTAATTGTCATCTATATACTTACCATTTCGTTTATTTATTCCAACTAAATATAATGTTGCACCTATCATATCTCTCCTATTTGCACTAATTATTGCATTTTGTTCACTATGTACAGACCTACAACTTTCATAACCGGCTCCACTTAAATCAGTTTTTTGCTTTCTTATACAATATCCTAAATCCAAACAATTTTTTCTACCTCTTGGGGCTCCTGTATATCCTGTTGAAATTATCTCATCATGTTTTACAATTACACTTCCATAGTTGTTACGAAGGCATGTGCCTCTTTCTGCTATTGTTTCTGCTATATCTAAATAATAATTTGTTTTATCAACTCTTTCCATATTTCCTCCATTTTTATTGAAGACGGTTCCTTTTGCCAAAAGAACCGTCCCCAATTGAAAATTAATATTTTAATTCTCCCATTCTTGATGTTGGAACAAATCCAGAAACACTGTTTATTAAGTCTGGTATTCTATTTATTACACTCGCACATGTAAGTTCCACTGTTTTTGGCTCTGTTATTACAACTCTTGTATCTGGTTCTCCATATATTGTCCAATCATTTGTATCTACATCTTCTGGAGCATATACTTTTCCTATGCATTCTGCTTCTATTTCAACACCTTCTTTTGTTTGTGCTGTAACTACTGCACTCATTCCAGTAGCTCTTCCTGCTTTTATATCCATATTTAATGTATTTGAATGTATATCTTCTTTTGCTACTATTGGTACACATTTTTGTGTCATTGATGTGATTGTAAAACCAAATCTATCTGCAAGCCATGGCACAACATTCCACATATATGATGGAGTATATGTTCCAGATTCTATAACTTTTTGTCTTTCTTCTTCTGAAATTTTATCAGCTGCTGCAACTTTTTCATCAAATTCTTCTAATGTCATTCCTGAACCATGGACTTGTGCTAATGCTATTCCATAATCTTCTACATTATATGATGAACTTCCTTTGATTTTAGTTATTTTATGAGTTGCTCCACCTAAAGTATAGATTAAATTTCCCCAAAATACATCTTGATATCCACTTCCTGTTATTGTACAGTTATTTTGTTTTGCTAAAGCATCTACTTTTTTAGTTAATGTTGGGTTTGATGCCATTGGGTAAAAAGCTTCTTCACATGTTGTTATTGCATTTATTCCAAGTTTTGCACATAACATTAAAATTTCTTCTAGATCACTTACTAAACTCATTGTTGTAATTATGCATACATCTGGTTTTGTGTTTACTAATAATGCTTCTGTATCTTTTGCATCTGTTATTTTTATACCTGTTGGTTCATAATTGCATCCTATTATTTCTGAAATATCTTTTCCAATAACATCTGGATTGATATCTACTGCTCCTACTATTTCATATCCTTTTTCTAGAGCATATCTCATTGTATATGCACTCATTTTTCCACATCCGTATTGGACTATTTTTACTTTTTCCATAAAATATTTACCTCCTAAATCTATTTTCCCCTTTTTTTCCATTTTTAAACAGGGTTAAAGGCCTATTTCTTAAAAAGTATACTTTTTTTATATCATAATACATTTTCTATGTCAATTTAAACTCAAATTTATTTTTCTATATCTAATTACTTGCTGATGCGCTAATTTGACATAGTTTTAAAAAGATGGTAAAATTATGTTAACTTACGATCTTAGGGGGATTTGAAAATAAAAGAAAGGAAAACAAATGAAAAAAAATAAACATAAAAAAAATTCAAAAAAAATATATATCATAATAATATTGCTACTCTTTGCAGTAGTAATATTTCAACAACTAAAGGTGCGGTCTTTCCAAAAGGATAATACCTTTTTAAGAAATACGATCGCATCTTTGAATCAGGAGAATGATGAGCTTAAAAATTCAACTCCTGATTCTCAAAAAGAAGAGATTTCGTCGTTAGAAAATAAACTAACGACAGCTGAGGAGACTCAGAGCTCCTTAGAAAAAGAAATTTCTTCTTTGAAAGATGAAAATCAGGCTCTAGAGAAAGAAATTGCTTCTCTAAAGTCTGAAAAAACGTCGTTAGAAGAGGAAAATACCTCTCTAACGACAGAAAACGAATCTTTAGAGGAAACTGCAAGTAACTCCTCTCAAGATTTTTGGGACCTCTTCTTCTGGGAGGACCCATATAACTATAAGATAGAAGCAGGACACGTCTACTCAGACGTGGACTGCAAACATGAATTGGACATTACAGAGGTAGACACAAATGTATACCTAGATTGTCCTTTCATGGCTCAAAATTTAGAAGACGGTCTTCCATATATCTATAGGGCAAATGGAAGATTTGTCTTCTCGCCTGAGGAGCTCGTTCTAAGTTATAACGAGCCCTCAGACGAGTAACTTGAAAACCGATCCCCCTTAGCCACCAGTTTTATACTGGTGGTTTTATTTTGTTTTATAAAAATGTTGACTAATTTTCTCATTTTATGGTATTATAAACTATAATATTTAAAGAAAGGATATTTATATGGTTTTAGGAATCATTGCAGAATATAATCCATTTCATAATGGACATTTATATCATATTTTAAAATCAAAAGAGATTACTAAAGATGATTATACTATAGCTGTAATTGGTGGGAATTTCACTCAACGTGGTGAAGCCTCTCTTGTCGATAAATGGACAAAAGCAGAAATGGCTATTTCAAATGGTGTAGATTTAGTTATAGAGCTTCCTACATTATATTCTGTTTCAAGTGCAGAAAATTTTGCAGATGGAGCTATAAAAATTCTCAATTCATTAAAAATTATTGATAACCTTTCTTTTGGTGCTGAATGTCAAGAAATAAATAAATTAAATATTATTGCTAATGTTTTATATGAAGAACCTAAAGAATATAAATCTTTTTTAACAAATGAATTATCTAAAGGTTTATCATTTCCTAAGGCTAGAGAAAACGCAGTATGCACTTATCTTAATGATAAATCCTTTGCAAATTTGATGCTTGAGCCAAATAATATTTTGGCCATAGAATATTTAAAATCTTTAAAAAAACACCGTTCAAAAATAAAACCATTACTAATACCTCGTAAAAATTCTGGTCATTTAACAAAAGATTATACCGGAGAGATTTGTAGCAGTACAGCAATTAGAAATATGATAAAAAGTGGTAATACAAAAAATTTAAAAAATGCGTTGACTCCTAGTTCTTATACTATTTTAAAAGAAGAGATAAATAACGGAAATTATATACAAGATTTCTCTGAATTTGAAAAAAATATAATATATAATTTAAGAATAAAAAGTATCGAAGATATAAAAAATTTAGCGGATGTTTCAGAGGGGCTTGAAAATTTACTAAAAAAAGCTGCTTTATCATGTAATTCTTTATATGAATTTATAAATATCGTTTTATCTAAAAGGTATACAGAAACTAGAATTAAACGTATTATGCTTTATTCTCTTCTTAATATAACAAAAAGAGAAATGGCAATCTCTAAAAAAATAATTCCTTATGTGAGAATTTTAGGTTTTAATTCTAAAGGGAAGACCTTACTTAGTAAGATAAGTAATTCCAACCATAATCTTAAAATTATTACTTCTGTAAAAAAATTTGTAGATAGTAATACTAATAAAAATTTAAAAATACTATTAGATAAAGATATTCTAGCAACCAATATTTATACTTTATGTTATAAAAAATCTTCTGTTGGGAATGTAGATTTTACAAAAAAATTAATTGTGCGATAAGAGCATGTGTTTACATGCTCTTACTTAAATTTAAAATATTGACCTTCATATTTTTCAAAGAAGTTTTTTATACTACCATTAACTAATCTGCTAAATGATATTCCGGTCTTATCTCTAATTTCTATTAATTCATTATAGAATTCCTCTCTAAATAGTATTGATCGATATATTGAATCTGCTTTATATGGTTTCTTATAAAATTTTATATTTTCCTTATCTTGCAATAACGTTTCAACACAAATATTTACAAATTTACTAACTGATACATCAAACACATTGTCACATAAATATTGTATCTTTTCATATAAATCTTGATCTATATGCAAACTTCTTGATATTACTTTTCCTTTTCTATATAGTCTTTGAATTGGTTCCATATTGTACCTCCTATTATACATTAATATATTTAAAATTATATAAAATATTTTTATTAAATTATACTAATTATTTTGGTACAAGTATGTATAATTATTAGTTTATATTTATATTTATATTTATACTAAAAAAAATTGAAGCAACTAATTACCTCAATTTTTAACTATGTATTTTATTATTCTACATTTTCTGCATTTTCACCAGAATCTGCTGTGTTTTCAGCTACATTTTCAGTATTTTCCTCTGAATTATTTTCTCCTTCATCAGCTGTATTATCGCTTTCTGCTTCATTATTTGTAGCTTCATTTCCTTCTTCTGCAATGTTTTCATCATTAACATTTTCATCAACTTCGTTTTCATCTTCCACTACATTTGTTGTATTATTATCTGTTTCAGATGTTGTATCTTCTCTGTTCATCCATACTATTCCTACAATTAATAATATTAAAATAACAACCATTAATAAAATCTTTAATAATTCGATCTTTGTGTCTTTATTCATATTCATACCTCTAACTTTCTTTATTTATCTCTTTTATTAATTCTAATTGAGAAATTAATAGTGACTCCATTTTTGCCTTATAAATATCAAATTGTTTTTGTAAATCCTCTAATTCCTTCTTTTTTAATAAAATTTCATTTTGAAGAAAGTCAACTTCCTTTTGAGTTGTTGCCTTAGCATCATTAACTATTTGATCAGCTTTTTGTTTAGCTACATTTTTCACTTCTTCTGCGGTAGATTGTGCCATAAGTAAAGTATTTTGAAGTGTTTCTTCTATATTTTTATAATGCTCTAAACTTTTTGTCAATTCCTCTATTGTTTTACCTGATTCATTTAGCTCCTTCTGCTTTTTAGCATAGTCAACCCCTATTTCATCTAAAAAATCATCAACTTCCTCAACACTATATCCATTCATGATTTGCTTAGAGAATTTTTTATTTTCAATATCTAGTGGTGTAAGCATAATTTAAGCCCCCTTTTTAGTTAATATTGTTTTTATTTAACCAAGAAACTGATAATTTGTTTTTAATTTCTTCTCTTGCCATTTCATTTGTTATTTCATAATTTATAGGTGCAATTAAAAATATTGAATTAGATACTTTTTGAATATGTGCATCTAATGCATATACCCCTCCACTTATAAAATCAACTATTCTTCTTGCTACATCTTTATTTACATATTCTAAATTTACTATTACTGATTTTTTCTCTTTTAGAAAACCACAAATTTCTTCTGATTGTTCAAAACTTGTTGGTTGAGAAATTACCATTCTAATAGATTGTGACTGTGGCATTGATATTACTTTATTATTTTTCTTTATAAAACTTTTCTTTTCTTCAGGTTCTTCTTCGTAGTCATAATCATATACATCGTCCTCGTCATATTCTTCCTCGTCTGCTTGATCCATTCCGAATAAATTCCAAACCTTACTCATTATTGCACTTGACATTTTTTAACCTCCTAAAACGTTTTTCGTTTTTGTTCAATACAGAACTAGTATCTTACATTTTTTTAAAAAAGTCAATAGTTTCCAGTAAATGTAATATTTTTTTAATATTTTTGTAATATTTTTGTAATATTTCTTATGTGTTTGGGTATAATAAAATCGTATCATATTGTGAAATTTTACTATAACTTTGTGAATCAACTCCTAGTTGATTTAATTCTTCTGTATTATATGTACTTATTATTGAATATTTATCATTTTTCTTAAGTACTTTTACTAACACTTTTTCACTTAAATCTGCTTTTTTTCTTATTACATATTTTAAGCCTTTTTCATCTTCTATAATCGATGTATTTGGTACTTTAAGTCCTGAATAACTCCACCATGTAATGTTAAAAGAAATTTTTCTATATTGAATCAATTCCTCTGTTAATGTATTTAATTCAAAAACAATTAAAACTTTATCATTGTCTTGTTCTGCAATATATTTTATATTGGCACTTATTTCATTTCCACTAGATAATGTTAGTGTTACTTTTTCATCTAATTCCGCTTGTTTAGCTGATTCACTACTCAA
Organism: uncultured Clostridia bacterium; assembly: GCA_944386695.1. Lineage (GTDB taxonomy): Bacteria > Bacillota > Clostridia > TANB77 > CAG-508 > CAG-269. Next base: position 27,492 of record CALXCB010000004.1, read on the forward strand.
TATAGTAGCTAAATAACAATTAAAATTATTTATTATCTTTCCACTTTCAGTTGATGTTGATATGATTTTTCCCGTGGTTAAACCTAAATTTTCTAAACTTTCCTCTGTTAAATTACTAAAATCATCAGGTGTAAGTATATCTTCTAGGCCATCTACTCTATATGAAACAACTCCTGCCTCTGGTGCATTAATATATTCTGATCCTTCTGTTAATTTTTGTTCATATTCTTCTTTTTGCTTACTAAGATCTTGAATATATGATCCTCTTTGACTCAAACTTCCCGCTATTTTTGCTTTTTTGCTAATTATTTCTTCGATTTCTTTCTTGTATTCCTCTATTGTTTGCGTATCTGTTATTTCATTTAAGTTTTGTAATTTTTCATCAATTTGTTTTTCTAGATTTCTTATATCTGTGGAAGGTATAGTACCTTCTTTAGAAAGTGCTTCTTGTATTTTTAGATTTATTTCTTCGATTTTTGATTTTATTTCTTCTTCGTTGCTACTGCTATATCTAAAAATTGTTTGATCTTTTGCTGCCCTTTCTCCTTCTGATAATATTGCAGTCAGTCCATTCTTATAATTATTCCCAGTTAAAACTGTTTCTTCTCTTATAATATAACCTGTTGCAGATTCTTCTAGTGTTAAACTTCCATCATCAACCAAAACTGTTTCATTTGGTGATCTTAAAAGTAAATAAATAGAATAAAAAATATATATTATAATTATTGCAAAAATTAAATATATTATATATTTTTTCTGCGTCTTCTTATCCTTTAGTTCATTGAAATTTATAATTTTACTCAATTCATTCCCTCCAAAATAATATTTATATTATTTTGTGTATCTTTTAATCCATCTAGCCATTTTATTTTTTCAATTCTTTTAAACCATGTTATTTGACGTTTTGCATATCTTCTTGTTTCTTGTTTTACTTTTTCTATTGCTGCTTCTTTTGTTATTTTTCCATCAAGATATTCTTTTATTTCTTTATATCCTATTGCTTGTAGTGCTGTTGCCAAATTAGAATATTTTTTTAATATTTGTTGAACTTCTTCGATTAGTCCTTGTTGTATCATTATATCAACTCTTTTATTGATTCTCTTATATAAAATTTCTCTTTCTATATTTATTCCAAATACTATATAATCATATTTTACTTTTTTTCTTCTAGACTGCTTTTCTTGTTCTGTCTTATTTTTTCCTGTTGCATAATATATTTCTAAAACTCTTATTATTCTTTTTTTATCATTCGGGCTTATTTTTTTTATTGCAATTTCATCTATTTTTTTTGCTTGGTCATATAATTCATTTAATCCGCTCTTCTGTATTTGCTTTTTTCATCAATTTTTCTCTATATTTTTCATCTAATTTTATATCGTTATATTCAATTCCATAGATCAAACTATTTGCATATAGTCCTGTGCCGCCTACTACAATAGGTATCTTTCCTTTTTTTAAAATTTCGTCTATTGCCTTTTCTGCTCCTTTTTTATACTCCGCTACACTAAATCTTTCTGTAGGATTAATTTCATCTATCATATAATGTTTAATTCCTTGCATCTCTTCTTTTGTAGGTTTTGCTGAACCTATATTCATATCTTTATATACCTGCATAGAATCACATGATACAATTTCTCCATTAATTTGTTTTGCAAGTTCTATTGAAAGCGAAGTTTTTCCTGAGGCTGTTGGTCCTACTATTACAATTACTTTTGGTTTCATAAATCTCCTTCTTTGGCACTATTCTTCATCTTCAAAGAAAGTTTTAAATTTTTCTTCATTTATTTTTTCATTTTTTAATAACTCAGCTGCAACTGCATCAAGTTTGTCCATATGTTGTTTTAATATTGTTTGAGCATCATTATATGCTGCATCTATTAATTTTTTTACTTCTTCGCCAATTCTATCCCCCATATCTTTGCCGAACATATCTAATGGATATTCCCCATTTTCATTTTTCAATGAAATTGGACCTATTAAATCATTCATTCCATATTTTACTATCATATCTTTAGCAATTTGTGTTGCAACCTCTATATCATTGCTTGCTCCTGTTGATATATCATCAAGTGCAACTCTTTCTGCTGCTCTTCCTCCAAGTAATGCTATTAATTTTTCTTCCATTTCTGTTTTTGAGATATATGATTTATCTTCATCTGTTTTATACATAGTATAGCCACCTGCCATACCTCTTGGAATTATTGAAATTTCTTTTACCTTTTTTTGAGTTGGTAAATACCAACTTACTATTGCATGTCCTGCTTCATGATAGGCTGTCAAACGTTTGTCTTTGTCAGATATTACTCTTGCTTTCTTTTCTAGTCCTACTGTTACTTTCTTAACAGCTTCTTCTATATCATCTCTGGTAATTTTGTCGTGTTCATTTTTAGTTGCTATAATTGCTGCTTCATTTAAGATATTAGCAAGTTCTGCTCCTGTGAAACCTGCTGTATCTTCAGCTATGCTCTCTAATTCTACATCATCTGCTATTTTTTTATCTTTACTATGAATTCTTAAAATTTCTTCTCTTCCTTTTTTATCTGGAGCAGGAATTGTTATCTGTCTATCAAATCTTCCTGGTCTTAATAATGCTTTATCTAACATTTCTGGTCTATTTGTTGCAGCTAAAACTATTATTGTTTCTTCTGATGAAAATCCATCCATTTCAACTAATAATTGGTTTAATGTTTGATTATTTTCAGATTCTGCTCCACTTCCACTTGTTCTTCTTGAACCAATTGCATCTATTTCATCAATAAAAACAATGCAAGGTGCCATTTTTCTTGCTTTTTCAAATAACTTTCTAACTCTTGATGCTCCTAATCCCGCAAACATTTCTATAAATTCAGATCCACTCATTGAGATAAACGGAACTCCCGCTTCTCCTGCTATTGCTTTTGCAATTAATGTCTTACCTGTTCCTGGTTTTCCATAAAGCAATACTCCTCTTGGTATTTTAGCTCCCATTTCTATAAACTTTTTAGGTTCTTTTAAAAATTGTACCAATTCAATCATTTCTTCTTTTTCTTCATCTAGACCTGCAACATCTGTAAACTTTACTTTTGTTTTTCTTTCGGTTTCATTATATATTTCACCTTTATCTCCTAATCCTTGCATTTTAAATATCATTATAAATAATGCAACCATTATAATGGTTGGTAAAAGTGATAGTATATATGATGGGATTGTAGCCCATATACTAGGACTTTTTTGTATTACCTCTATATCATTTCCTTCTGCTACTTTATTTTGTACTAATTCTATAAAACTTTGTGTATTTGGAACAATTGCCTCTTTAACTAAATCTGGATCTTCTTCTTCATCTTCTTTTCCAAAAAGGCCATGATTATTTACAATTCCAGCACCTTCTTGCTCTGTATTCTCCTTATTTACATTTTCTGAAGTTTCTGTATTTTCTGTATCTTCTGTATTTTGAGTGTTTTCTGCATTTTCAGCTGTATTTTGAGTATTTTTTTCGCTATTTTGACTATTATTCTCGCTTTCTTCTATCTTATTTTTTAATGTTACTTTTATAGAAGTTGAACCTGTTGTCATTTCTACTTTTTTTACATTTCCATCTGATATTTGTTTTATTAACTCTGTATAACTAAGTGTTGTCTCATCTTCTTCTTTTTTATTATTTACACTATATATAATATAAGCCATCATCAATATTATAATTACTAGAACTAATAGTAGATACAGTAGCTCTTTCTTTTTGTTATTTTTGTTATTATTTTTATTATTATCATTCATAAAAATCTCTTTCCTTTCTTACTTTCAAAACCCATTAATTATGAAAAACTTTGCATTTGGTTTTCAAATTAATTTGCTTCTTTTTATATTTATGCATTTGAGCCTTGCTCTTCTTCCCCTTTTTTCTCTTTTTCATCTGTTTCTTTGTTATCTTCTTTTTCTTTTTCATCATCTTTAGGTTTTTTAGGAATATTTATAGTCTCTTCTATTTTTTCTTTACTTTCTTCTATAATCTTTATCAACTGTAAATGTTGTTTTATTATATCCGATTTTATTAAAAAAATTGCTGCTGCCAAACTTATATATGATACTGCTACATACATTACATTAAAATATCTTACTTCAAATGTAGTTAACATTGTCACAATTAAATATATTATTCTTAGTATTATTGATAATGTTAAAGCAAAAATAGACATATTAAATATAGCTTTATAATTCATTTTTATTTTTGCAATCATACAAGTAAGTAGTCCAAAAATGGATAAAGTGAAAACATCTATTAGAGTAATTATATAAAAATAAATAAAAAAACTTATAAATAATGATGCAATTAGTGTTTTATCATCGTATTGATTTAAAATTTGAGCATTTTCTTCTAATTGATCATTTTCTATTCCATCTGTTAATGTACTTACTATCTTTTCTGGAAAGCTTAAGTTTTCTTCTTCGAATTCAGCAACATTGGATATATAATATACATATGTTCCTGTAAATAAGATCGTAAAAATTATCATTAATTCTGTAAAATATATGATTGCTTTTTTTACACCTAGAGCTGCCATCTCTGGATATTTTTCAAATTTTGTTATAGAATACCATACTTTTTTAAAGAATTTTAATTTTAAAAATTCTTCTTTTCTGGTTTGTTTTTCTTCCACTATATATACTCCCTTCTAATAGTGCTGTCTACAAACATGGGGCTAACATTTAATTTTACTTCATCGCCTATTTTTACATTTTTTCCTGTTATATCTACTACTATATGATACATTCCTATTCTTCCTAGAACTTTACATTTTTTGTATTTTTTCTCTGTATCTTGTTTACACAATACATCAACATATAGTGATTTATCTTTAAAACTATCTTTTATGTCTCTGACTATATAACGTAATTTATCTATTTTTCTAAACATATCTCTTTGTTCTCTTACATTATATCCATCTGCATATCCACAAGGAATTATGGCTATTGTTGTTTCCTTTTTGGTTATAAAAGAATTTGAATATCCTATATTATATCCTTTTGGTAATTCTTTTATTTCTGTTACATTTGATTTTAAATATGCGATCTTTTTTAAGCCATACACATTTGGAATTGCAAGTCTTCCTAAAAATGCTGAGCCAACTCTTACTGCATTTAATCTCATATGTTCAAATTTTAAAAAACCTGAAGAATTGCATATATGAAGCATTCCTGTTTTTATTTTATTTTCCTTTAAAACTTCTACTACATTCATAAAACGTTTGAACTGTTCTTCCGAATATTGATTTTTTTCATAAAAAGCTAAGGATAAATGTGAAAAAGTTCCTTCTATTTCAATGTTTTTTATGTTTTTTAGAATTTCAACTAATTTTTGTTTTTCATTATATATAAAACCATATCTTCCAAATCCTGTATCTATTTTCAAATGAGCTTTTATTTTTATATTCTTTTTTAAAGCAACTTTTTCTGCAACTTCTAATGCCTCTTTTGAACCTATAGTTATTATAATATCATTGTCTACTAATAATTCAACTTCTTTTTTGATTGCTGTTGATGACAACATTAAAATTTTGGCTTGAATTTTAAATTCTCTTAACTTAATAGCCTCTTCTACTGTAGATACTGCTAAAAAGTCAATTCCATTATCAATCAATAGTTTTGAATACTGTATTAATCCTAAACCATATCCATTTCCTTTTACAACAGCAATTATTTTTACTGAATCCTGATTATCTAAATTATTTGTTTTTTTTGCTATTTCCTTTATTTTTCTTATATTATGTTTCAAATCTTCTTTATTTATTACAAGCGATTTCATCGGTTCTCCTCTATTTTTATTTTAAATTAATTTATTTTTTTAATTTAAGTTTTAATGCTCTTAATGTTCTAAACATTTTTTCTGAAAATTTATACATTTTATATGTTAATGGTTTAAATGGAATGTATACTTCCCCTACGAATTCTGTATATTTTGCACCAAATCCTTTTTTGAATCTGTATAATCCATTACTATTGTCTGCAATTCCTGGTACCCCTCTTAAGTCATATATATCACTTTTTCTGCCTAATGCTATTTTTATCATTTCCCATTGTAATAAATAATTTGGCATTAAATTTCTATGCTCATTACTACTTGCTCCATATAAATACCATGTTTTATTTCCATACATAATTGGAATTACTCCAGAAATTGGTTTTCCGTCATAATATGCCATCAGTATTTTCATATGGTCTGGTCCTAAACAATCATACATCTTTTCAAAATATTCTAATGGTCTGATAATAAATCCATCTCGTATTCCTGTTGTTATCATTATTTTATGAAAGTCTTTTAAATCTTCTTTGTTTCCATCTTTTACAGTTACTCCTTTTTTTGTCGCCAAACGTACATTATATCTTGTTTTTTGATGAAATGCTTTAAATATCTCTTCTTCCGTTTTTCCTTTTGTATCTAATCTAAATACATATCTTGGCTGTATTTCATCTCTAAAATTTTTAGCATCATCTTTTATTAAGTATCCTAAATTCAACATAATATCTTTAAATGTTGTATCACTACTTTCAATATCTGGTTCAATGCGTAGTACTATAGCATTGTATTTTTTAGCTAATAATTTTGCTCCCTCTGTTATCTGTTCTAAAACCTCTATATTGTGTATATCACATACTGGTCCTCTAGCAGAATACATTATATTTCCAAAAAATGGTATTTTTCTAATCCATACCATAAGAGATCCTATAATTTTTTTATTTCCATCTTCTGCTAATATAACTTCTTTTTTCCAGCTTGTCTTTACTTTTGCCCATTCTAAAGATTGTTGGAAATTACATCTTTCGTGATTTTCTAAAAATTTTGTATATTCTTCTTCATCTGATTTTGTTTCTAATAATCTCATTAAAATTTCATCCTTCCTTTTGGGTTTTATTTATAGTATTGTTAATTTATGTACTTATATTACACCATTTTTTCCTTTTTGTAAAGAATATTTTCAAGCTATTTTTAAGGACACAAAACGATTAATTTTGTGTCCTAATTGGTGGAGGTGAGGAGAGTCGAACTCCTGTCCACTATACTTTCCATATAAACTTCTCCGAGTGCAGTTTGCTATTTATATTCATTTAAACTACGCAAGCAAACGTGCTTAGTTTAAATATAGCTTTTTAATACCCTCTATCACCAAAGCACTTGATAGATTTGTTTCCTACTGATTATAACACCTTTATTTTATGCGTAGGAACATAAAATAGGGCGTCGCTGCAATTAGGCAGCGTATGCTAATTCTCTATTATCAGCGTTTATATTTATTTTCGCTTTTTTATAGTGGCCAAAGCGACCATCCACTACTCGCTATTCATACTTCTGGCATAATGTCGAAACCATTACACCCCCAAATACAGTTCTATTATACATTATTTTATATTTTTTTTCAATACAATATTTTAGCAGCTTGAATCATTTAAACCGGTTCTTTTTGGCTCTATAGAAAAAACCAAAGAGAACCAGTTCAAATGGCACTACTTTCTATCAAATTTTTTCTCTATTTCGTATTTTGACATTTTAATCACTGTTGGTCTTCCATGTGGGCAGGTAAAAGGATTTGGCAATTCTAAAAGTTTCTCCATCAAACTGTCTACCTCTTCTTTTGTAAGTTGCATATTTGCCTTGACAGCTGCTTTACATGCCACTGTAGCTAAGAATTTTTCTTCTTTTTCTTGTTTTGCTGTTCTAGCAACTGTATTTATTTCATCTAAAGTCTCTTTAAATAATTCTTCTGTATCTAAGTCTATACAGACACTTGGAACTCCTGATAATTTTATTGTATTTTCTCCAAATTCTTCTAATATAAATCCAGCTTTTCTAAATAGTTCAAAATTATCTTTTGCTATATTCATCTCTTTATGAGTTAATGTAATTATATCTGGTAATAATAGTAATTGTGAGTCTTTTTCTTTTTCTGCAAAAAAATTCTTTTTTACTTTTTCATACATTATTCTTTCATGTGCTGCATGCTGATCCATTATATATAATTCATTACCTATTTCTAATATAATATAAGTATTAAATGCTATTCCTATAAATTTATATTTTGAATATTTATAATTAGAATCTGATTCAAACATAGATATATTACTATCTTCAATGTTTTCATCTATTGTATAAAAACTGTCTTCTTGGTTTTCGTTTTGTGGTGTTTCGTCTTGCTTCCTTCCTCCATATGGCTCTTTTCCAAATAATTCTTTATACATTTCTTTAAAAGATAGTATTGTTTCTTTATTCTCTTCTTTTTGTTGTTTTTCTTTTTGGTTATTTTTATCTTTTTCTTTTTCTTCTTCTTTAACCTCAAAGTTTTCTTTTATATCTTTCTTAATCTTCTCTGATTCACTTGCTACAGTGTTTTGAATGTTTGATTCTGCTATATCGTCTTTGCTTGAATCTTCAAAAAGAATTGGTATTATGTTTTCGTTTTTTGAATTTTCAATAAAGTTCTCTTCGTTTAAATCTTTGGAAACAGCATCTTCTTCTGCTTTTTTTCTACTTTCTGGATTTAGAACTGGTGTTATAATTTTATTATATTTTTGTTCCATTTCTTTATAAGTATCTGTTAATTGTAAATTTGGATTTTGTTCCACTTCTTTTTTCAATTCTTCTTGTAATGTTTTTAATTTTCCAAAAATGTCTTGGTTTGACATTATTATAGGGTTCTCAAGTACTGAGCTTACTTTTTCCTCATTCTTCTTTCTGCTATTAAATATATCTTCTACAATATTTCCTGTTGATTCTATATTTTTATTTTCAATTGTATACGTTTTTTCTGCTTTTTCTTCAAAATTTTTAATTTTAAATGCGTCTTTTGATGCAGATTTTATTTCTTGATTTTTTTCTCTATCTGTCATAAAACCTGATTTTAATAAGGTATCTTTTATTGCATGAAACATTGCCTTAAAAGCTATATTTTCATCAGCGAATCTAACCTCTAATTTTGCAGGATGAACATTTACATCGACTTTTGCTGGCGGCATTTCTATATCTAAAACCAAAAATGCGAATTTGCCTATAGGAAGCATTCCTTTAAAAGCTTGTTCTGCTGCTGATGACAATGTTTTGTCTTTTATATATCTTTTATTCACAAAAAATATTTGATTTGATCTATTTGATCTAGCAATATTTGGTCTTCCTATCACTCCTTTTATCTTCATGTACTCATATTCATAATCTACATATATGATATTACTTGCTACCTCTTTCCCAAAAACACTATAAATAACATCAGTTAATTTTCCACTTCCATTAGTTTGAAGTATTGTTTTTCCTGTATTAATAAATTTTATTGCTATTTCTGGATGCACTAATGCTATTCTTGTTACTACATCTTCTACATAACCTGATTCAGTAAAATCTTTTTTTAAAAATTTATATCTTACTGGTGTATTAAAAAATAAATTTCTTACTGTAATAGTAGTTCCTTTTGAACATCCTATCTCATCTAATGATAAAACATCTCCTCCTTCTACTACTATCCTAGTGCCTATTTCATCATTTTCTGTTTTGCTTACTAATTCGACATTACTAATTGCTGCAATACTAGCTAAAGCCTCTCCTCTAAACCCCATTGACTTTATATCATCTAAATCGTCTGCCGAACGAATTTTACTTGTTGCATGACGCTCAAATGCTAACTCTACATCATCTTTTGCTATTCCTTTACCATTGTCTGTAATTCTTATAAATGAAATTCCTCCATTTTTTATCTCCACTGTCACATTTTTTGCTCCTGCATCTATTGAGTTTTCTACCATCTCTTTTATAACTGATGCTGGTCTTTCTATAACCTCTCCGGCTGCTATTTTATTGATTGTTAATTCATCTAATAATACTATGTTTCCCATATATTTTCTTCCTTTCAGTATAAATCAAAAAGAATTATATCATTATTATTTTTCGTTTTCAACTACTGTAACACATTTTTTTTTGTTTCATAATATATAACATAACGCAAGATAAAAAATTAAGATTTTTTAGCAAGGAGGTTCTAAAATCATGTGTTCTAATAATAATGAAATTCTTTGGTTCATTATTCTCTTCTTACTTCTATTCTGTGGAGGATGTGGAAACAGATGTTGTGAAGACAGATGTAATTCTCAAAACCCTTGCCTATAATACTTAAATTTATAATGCTGAAAGGTGGTGAAATACTATGCCAGAAAATAGAGGCGGATGTGGCTGCGGTTTCGGATTTGGTGATGACTGCTGCTGGATTATAATTCTTATACTTTTAATATTCTGCTGTTGTGGTGGAAATAGAGGTGGATGTTGCTAATCTAACCTGAACTTTTGGGGCAGAGGAAAATAAACTTTTTCCATTGCCCCAAAAAATTTTTTTAAAATCTATTGTCAAATTTATTTTTTTATGCTATTATTATTAAGTAATTTTTATAGGGGTATAGTGTCAATGGTAGCACATCGGTCTCCAAAACCGCCTGTGAGGGTTCGAGTCCTTCTACCCCTGCCAAACATCTTTTTCTTGGAAATACTTTTTTCTAAATTTTATTTCTTTTAATTTTTTCTGAATTTCAACTACAAAAATTGGTATAATAGAAATTAAAATAGTATAAATCCATTGTGTAAAATTCAATGGTACAAGTTCAAATACATTTGCAAAATATGGTACTATTACGACTATTATTTGTAAAAGTGTTCCTAAGATAAAACTACCAATTAAAAATTTATTTTCAAAAAGTCCAGTTTTAAATATTGATTCTTCTGTTTTTACATTAAAACTATGTACAAGTTCTAACAATCCTAATGCTACAAACGCCATTGTTCTTCCAACTGTTAAATCACATAATCTAGTTCCTAAAGAAAATGCAAATAGAGTTAAAGTTCCTAACATAACTCCTTCTGTTATTATTTTTTCCCAAAGTCCACCTGCAAATATACTTTCTTTTGAAGATCTTGGTTTTCGCTTCATTATCCCCTTTTCCTCTTTTTCTAATCCTAAAGCAATTGCTGGGAACGAATCTGTAACTAAATTAATCCACAAAAGTTGAATGGCAAGTAAAGGAGATTCTAACCCTGAAACTAAACCTATAAAAATGGTTGTTATTTCACCAATATTTGTTGCAATTAAAAAATGTATTGCTTTTTTTATGTTATCATATATTGCTCTTCCTTGCCTTACAGCTTCTATTATTGTAACAAAATTATCATCTGCTAAAATCATATCAGAAGCATTTTTTGCAACATCTGTGCCACCTTTTCCCATTGCTATTCCTATATCTGCATTTTTTAGTGCTGGGCTATCATTTACTCCATCTCCTGTCATAGCAACTACTGCACCTCTTTTTTGCCATGCTTTTACGATTCTCACTTTATGTTCAGGTGTAACTCTTGCAAATACAGAATAACTTGCTATATTTCTTTCTAATTGTTGATCTGTTATTTTATCAAGTTCAGTACCTGTTATTGCCTTTTCTCCAGAACTTAGAATCCCCAATTCTTTTGCTATTGCTTTTGCTGTCGCAATGTGATCTCCTGTTATCATTACTGTTTTTATTCCTGCTTGCTTGCAAGTTTGCACAGCATCTTTAACTCCTTCTCTTGGCGGATCTATCATCCCAATCAAACCTACAAATATTAAATTTTCTTCCAAATCTAGTGTTGCTTTTGTTAAATAATCAATTTCTTTATATCCTACTGCAATTACTCTTAAAGCTTCATTTGCCATATCTATATTTTGCTGTTTGATTTTATTTTTCTGTTCATTTGATAAAGTTTTTATTTTTCCATTTTCATATATCTTGGTACATCTGTTTATCAATATATCTGGTGCGCCTTTAGTTATACTTATATATCTATCATTTTGATTATGTACTGTTGTCATCATTTTTCTATTAGAATCAAATGGTATTTCACTGATTCTATTTTTTCTTAAATACAAATCATTTTTATTAATATTTTCTTTAAGTGCTTTATTTACTATAGCTAATTCTGTAGGTTCTCCGCTTTACAATGAATTCTCCATTTTGATCTTTGTCTATTGAGCAATCGGTACACATACAACCTAATTCTAGTAAAAACTTTTCATTGTCTGATACTGTTTTTACAACCGTCATTTTATTTTGTGTTAATGTTCCTGTTTTATCTGAACATATAACATTACTACTTCCTAAAGTTTCGACTGCTGGTAACTTTCTTATAATAGCATTTTTCTTTGCCATTTTTGTAACTCCAATAGATAACATAATTGTAACTATTGCTGGTAAGCCTTCTGGTATTGCTGCAACAGCTAAGCCTACTGATGTCATAAACATTTCTACTGGCTCAATTTTTTTAATAATTCCTATGACAAAAATTACAGCACATATTATTAAACAAACAATCCCTAAAACCTTTCCTACTTCTCCAAGCTTTTTTTGAATAGGTGTTTCTGGCGCTTTATCTTCAATAATCATATTTGCAATTTTTCCAAGTTTGGTATTCATACCTATTTCGGTAACTATTGCTTTTCCATGTCCACTTACTACAATACTTGCCATAAATGCCATATTTTTCATATCGCCAATTGTTATATCTTGTTTTAAAATCTCTTCTTTTACTTTTGTTACAGGTTCTGTTTCTCCTGTTAAACTAGATTCCTCTATTTTTAAATTAAAACATTCAATAATTCTGCAATCTGCTGGCACATAATTTCCATCTGAAAGTTCAATTATATCCCCTGGTACCAACTCTTCTGCTAAAATTTCTTCTTGTCTACCATTTCTAATGACTTTTGCTACTTGTGGCGTAAGTTTTTTTAGACTTTCTATTGATTTTTCTGCTCTTGCCTCTTGAACTAGTCCCATAATTGCATTTAAAACAACTATTGCAATAATTATTATAGAATCAATATAATCATTTTCTCCCTGCAGATATGAAACTCCTGCAGATATTATTGAAGCTATAATTAAAATTATTATCATAAAATCATTAAACTGCTTTATAAACCTTATAAATAAACTTTCCTTTTTCTTTTCATCAAGTTTATTTATTCCATATTTTTCTTTTCTTTTTTTTATTTCTTCATCTGCTAGTCCCTTTTTTATGTTTGTTTTCAGTTCTCTTGCTATTTCATTTACATTTTTATTATACCACATAAAATCAACTCCCTCTTATAGTTTTTCGGACACGTACTTTTTCATTTTCTTTTGTCCTACTTTTATATATGAGGGAGACTATTATTTTATTCTTATTTCTTATCTATTACAACAAAATCATCTATATATGTTTTATTCCACTTTTGTTCATCAATATTATATTCGTTTTCTTTATTCTTTAACATTACATATGCCGCATCTTCTTTTTCATTTAGTGATTTTGGTAATGAAAATATATAATTCTTAAATGATATTACTGAATCAAATCCCTTATATTCACTTTCATATTTTACAGTCTTTACAAATTCGTTAGTATCTGCTTTATTGTAAAATAATATATAAATATATGGCTCTTTAAAAGCATATTGAAAATATATCTTTTCTACATTAAGAGTATCCGTATATTTTATCATATTTTCTATGCCATCATAAAAAGTATATGTTTCAGTAAAATCTGTTTGATAATATTTTATTTGGAAACTTATAAATGAACATATATATATTAATGCTAATACATATTGAGTCCATTTAACAGTTGTCACTATTTCATATATACCTATTGCTGTATAATAAATCAATGGTATATATATGATATTCATTCTGTTTATATTGGGTTTACAAATAAATGTTAACATAAAGGCAGATATAAACCATACATTAAAAACTAAATTTATATTTTCCTTTTTTCTTATGCATTTTATTAATCCAATAATTGTTATTGGCAACGAAAATACATAAATGATACCATAATTTTTTAGTGTATTTGCATTATACCCATCATTTTGAAGTATAAGTATTTTCATTGACTCTATAAAATTATCTATTAATTGAACAATTACATTATCGGAAGATAACAATGTTAATGTTTCATATCTATTTGAGGCTAATCTCGGTATTGTTATTTTCCATATATCTATTTGCTCCAAATTAAAAGAATTGATTATTATCATTAGAATAATTGGTGATGATATTATAGCTACTATCCCTAGTGATATTAGTGCTTGTTTTATTTGTATTTTCTTTTTGATCACCAATATACTAAATAATACAATTAGAAAAACTGGCAAAAAATAGTATGACGTGCCATATGCATATGCACATAATCCAAATAAAACTGACCCTAAATACATTTGTGATATTTTTTTGTTTTCTAATGATATAATATAAAAATAAGCTCCCCATAAACATAAATCTGGAAATACATTAGATTCTAATCCATACCTACTTTTCATTATATGCCATGGGCATATTGCAAAAAATGCTATCCCTATTATTGTCAGTTTCTGATTTTTTGTTTTTTTCAATAATTTGTATATTACTACTAATGATATACAACCTATTATTGCCATTGGCAATCTTACTGCTAATTTTGTTAATCCTAATATTTTTATAAAAGGCATTATTATATACATATATAAGGCATTCTGCCCACTTCCCCATGCTTCTAAGAATACAGGCCATGAATTTCCATTTCTATCTATTCCATAGTTTAATAATGAATATGCTTCATATCCAATTGATGCTTCATCACAATTTAATCCATTTGGGTAATCTGTAATTCCTATAAGCCTTAATAAAAACCCAATTAGTAAAATAACACATATTAATATTCTAATTGTATTTACTTTTAACCATTTCATTACTGCTATTTCTCTCTTTCTTTTTAATTTATTCAGTCAATTTTTTTATCTCCTCATCATTTTTTAGTCTTTGACTTAAATAATGTATAGCTACTTTATTTTGTGAAACTGCAGTTTTTGCTATATCTTCATTATCTCTTAGTGTATCACTTGCATATTTTACAATTATCCCTTTATTTGATACTGCTGCTTTTACAATATCAAAATTATCTCTTAAATCTTCACTTGCAAAATATAATGTTTGCCCATATTTTTTTACACTTGCCATTATCACATCTTTATCTTTTTTTAATCTATCAGATGCATAACAAGCTGTCCATGGTGCGTTATTTATTGCAAGTAACATTAATTTTTTATTATCTTTTAATCTATCACTTGCAAATTCCATTGCTTCTCCATCATTCTCTAAAGCTTTTTTTACTACTTCTTCATCATCTTTTAATTCATCAGAAACCCATTCTAATAATTTTCCTTGATTTGATACTGCATTTAATACATATTCTTTATTATCTTTATTAGCCTTAATTTCTGTAATTTCCTTTGCTTCCATTTTATCATCTTCTTTCTAACAAAGACCCAGTCCCTATGGCTCTTCAACATATATATCCTTATAAATTTCATAATCTCTCAAAATTTTTCTAACATAATTGTTTGTTTCTGTAAATGGTACATTTTCTATATCAGAACCATCTGACTTTAATGTTCCATCTTCTATCCATCCATCTACATTTCCGCTTCCAGCATTGTATGCCGCTAATGCCAAATTGATATTTTCATATTTCTGAATTAAATTTGAAATATACATTGTTCCTAAATTAATATTAATATCTGGATCTAAAACATTCTGTTCATTTAATTCTATATCTACTTTATCAGCTAATTCTTCTGCTGTTGAATACATTAGTTGCATAAGTCCTTTTGCTCCTTTATTTGACACAGCTTTTTCGTCAAAATTGCTTTCTGCTTTTATTATGGCAAAAATTAAATATTTATCTACATCATACTCATCTGAATATTTTTCTACACAATCTGAATAATCTAATTTGTATATTTTCATTAGTATTTGATTTCTTATATTTTCAAAATCTATGTATTTTAAAATTGATAACACTATTGCTATTAATATTATTAGTATAATTAATCTTTTCAGTAGTCTTGTCAATTTTTTCTCCCTTCTATTTTTCATTAGGGTCGTTTCTTTTTGCAAAAGGAAACGACCCTAATGAAAAATGTTATGTCTACTTGCAGTCATACCAGTTACTAGCTTCAGATATTTCAGCAATTAATGGTACTTTTAAATTTGCTGCAGACTCCATGCTTTTTTTCAAAATTTCTTTTATTATTTCTTTTTCTTCAATTAATGCTTCTATCATCATTTCATCATGTACTTGTAAAACTATTTTTGATTTTAAATTTTTTTCCTTTAGTTTTTCATATACTTTTATCATTGCTATTTTCATTATATCTGCTGCTGTTCCTTGAATTGGAGTATTCATAGCTGCCCTTTTGCCAAATTCTCGTACCATATAATTATTTGAACTTAGCTCTTTAATATATCTTCTCCTTCCAAACATTGTTGATGCATATCCTTTTTCTTTAGCTTCTTCAACTATATTAGTCATATATTTTTTTATTCCTGAATATTCATTTAAATATTGTTCTATATATGCCTTAGCCGCTTTTCTTCCTATTCCAAGTTGTTCTGATAATCCAAAATCACTTATTCCATATACTATACCAAAATTTACTGCCTTTGCTCTAGTTCTTTCTTCTTTTGTTACTTGATCTATTGGTTTATGCAGAACCTTTGATGCAGCTTGTTTATGAATGTCTTCTCCATGAATAAATGCCTCTATCATATGTTTATCTTCTGACATATGTGCTAAAACTCTTAATTCAATTTGCGAGTAATCTGCATCTATATATATTTTTCCTTCTTCTGGAGTAAATACTTTTCTTAATTGTTTTCCAAAATCAATTCTTGTTGGTATATTTTGAAGGTTAGGTTCTGTTGAACTTATTCTTCCTGTTGATGTTATCGTTTGATGAAAAAATGAGTGTATTCTTTTTGTTTTTGGATTAATATATGGTCTCATTCCTTCTACATATGTTGAATCTAACTTTGTAAGTTGACGATATTCTAATATTTTGTCTATAATTGGTGATTCGTTTCTTATTTTTTCTAATACATCTTCTGCTGTTGAATATCCGCTTTTTGTTTTTTTCTTACAAGGTAACTTCATTTTTTCAAACAATATTTCTCCTAGTTGTTTTGGTGACTTTATATTAAATTCTTCTCCAGCTATATTATAAATTTCTTTTGTCAAATATTCTATACCTTCTTTTAATTTTTCCCCAAATTCTATAAGATCATTTTCCTCAATATGCATTCCATTCCACTGCATATTAGCCAAGATTTCTACTGTTGGCATATCTATATTGGTAAATAAATCTAATGTTTCTATTTCCTTTAGTTTATCTGTTAAAACATTTGATAATTCATAAATACAATATGCATAAAATGATGTCTTATAAATTATTGTATCTTCTTTGCTTTCTTTTTTTTCAAACAATGTTATTTGTTTTGAACCTTCATTTAATTCATTTTTTTGTATATAATCATTTATATTTAAATCTAGATATTTTTCTATTAAATCATCAATTAAATATTTTCCTTCTGTAGGATCTAAAATATAACTTGCTACTGTTATATCATATTTTAAATTTTGCATTGTAATTCCCATTTGTTTTAGAATTATATAAATATTTCCTAGTTCATATCCTACTTTTTCTATTTTTTCGTCTTCAAAAATCTTTTTTAAAAATTTATCAAATTCAGTACTATTTCTTTTTAAATAATATATTTCTTTAGTTTTGTAATTATATATAGATATTGACATAATATCTTTTTTTATTATATCTTCATTATTGTCATTTTTATTTAGTCCAAAATAATAATATAATTTTTGTTGTTTTTTTATTATTTCTTCTATTTCTGGAATTGATGCCGAAAAATTTATTTTAAATAATTTCTTTATATCTTTTTCTTCTTTTGTATCTTGTCCTTCTAAATCAAATCTTTGGATAAATCTTTTGAAATTCAATTCTTTAAATAATTGTAGTACTTTTTCTTTGTCCCATTCTTCGAGTTTTAAAGTATCTAAATTTTCATCTAATGGAACTTTTACATCTATCGTACCTAATTCTTTTGAAAGAATAGCCATTTCTTTGTTGTCTATAATTGTTTGTCTCTGTTTTCCTTTTAAATCATCAGTTCCCTGTTCTATGCTTTCATATAGTTTTTCAATTGTTTTATATTGTTTTATTAAATTAATAGCTTTTTTAGGACCTATCCCTGGAATTCCTGGAATATTATCAGATGTATCACCTTGTAATCCTTTTACTTCGATTAGAGCTTTTGGTTCTATTCCATATTCTTTTTTTATTTTTTTTCTATTATACTCTTCTGTTTCTGTTTTACCTTGTTTTGTTCTTGGAATTCTAATTGTTACTTTGTCTGTTGCAAGTTGAAATGTATCTCTATCTCCTGAAAGAATTGTTACATCTAATCCTTGCTTTTCTCCATATCTGCTTAATGTACCTAGAATGTCATCTCCTTCATAACCTGCTTTTTCTACTATATCTATATTCATTGCCTTTAATATCTCTTTTATTATCGGCATTTGCTCAGCTAATTCATCTGGCATTCCATGACGATTTGCTTTATATCCTTCATAAAGTTCATGCCTTTTCGTTTTGGCTTTCAAGTCGAATGATACTGCGATATAATCCGGATTTAAATCTTCTAAATTTTTAAACAATATTGCTAAAAATCCATATACAGCATTTGTATATTTTCCATCTTTTGTAGTTAGCATTTTGCTTCCCATTATTCCATAAAAAGCTCTATTCATTATGCTGTTTCCGTCTATTAATAATAAATTTTTTCCCATTTTGCTAAGCTTCTTCCTTTCTCTTACAATCAGTATTTAAGCTTTCTTCTCTTCGTGATATTCTTTTTCTGTATTTACACTCCAAATATTTGATTTGTCTTTAATATTATTTTTGATATTTTTAACTGCCTCAAAAGCTGTTGCCATTGAATGATCCATATTATTATATCTATGTTGTCCATTTCTTCCTACACAATACAAATTTTCAAAACTATCTAAATATTTTATTAATTCATCAATTTGTAAATATGTATCAAAATAAGCAGGATATGCTTTTTTGACTTTTTCTCTATGAGAATCTAAAATATCATCTTTCTTTATAATTCCCATTTTAATTAACTCATTTGCAGCAAATTCTGTAAACTCTTTGTCACTCATATTCCAGTAATTATCTCCTTCAATGCATGTATATTCTAATCCTATCCATACTGTATTTTTAGGATCTTTAACCATATATGGTGACCAATTATTAAATATTTGTATTCTTAAAAGTTTTGCTTCTGGTTCATGTACATATACCCAACAATCAGGAACTATGTTTCCAAGTGTTTTTATATTAGTCTCATTTTTTAAATTTAATTTATTAACTAATAATCCAACAGTTAAAAAATCCCTATATGACAAGCCATTTGCAATGTCTAATATTTTAGAAGGGATTTCTTCTCCTTTAAACCCGCAAACTAAATCTTTTACTGGCATTGAAGATATAAATATATCTCCTTCTATTGTGATTGTTTTTCCATCAACTTCACATTCAACAGATATTATTCTACCATTTTTAATATTTATATTTTTTACTTTATGCCCTTTTTTTATTGTTCCGCCTCGATTTTCTACTCTTTTAGCTAAAGTCTCCCATAGTTGCCCAGGTCCATATTTAGGATACCAAAATTGTTCTATTAATGATGTTTCTGTGTTTTGATTATTCTTTTTGCCTAATAATTTATTAAACATATCTTTTATAATAGCTGTTATAGATACACCCTTAACTCTTTGAGCTCCCCAATCAGCTGAAATTTCTGATGGTTTTCTTCCCCATAATCTTTCTGTATAGTTTTTAAAAAACATATTGTACAATTCTTTTCCAAATCTGTTAATATAAAAGTCTTCTAGTGAATTTTCTTTTCTCTTAAATATTACTGCCCTTAGATAGCTAAAACCTACTTTTATAGTTCTTATAAATCCCATATTTTTTAAAGTTTTCCATTTTAAACTTACAGGATAATCAAAAAACTTTTTCAAAAAATAAATTCTTGAAACTCTAGTACGTATTAGCATTACTTTATCTTCTGTATTAGGGTCTGGTCCTCCTATCTCTAGCGGTTTTATTCTACCTAATTCTTCATCATCAAATGAATTTTTTCCTTGTAATGGCATTAATTCTTTCCAATAATCCATTACTTCTTGATCTTTCGAAAAAAATCTATGTCCACCTATATCCATTCTATTTTCTTTATATTTTACTGTCCTAGATATTCCACCTATTTCTTCTGTTTCTTCTAAAATCGTGACATTATACTCATCTTTATCTTCTAATAATTTATCTGCTGCAGTTAATCCTGCTGGACCAGCACCTATTATAATTACATTTTTCATAAAATTCCACCTGTCTTTGTATTTAATTTATTTTTTATAAATGCAATGTACTCATATAAGTCAATTCAAATATTATAGATACTATTGCAAATAGAATTACCATACTACTTACTATTTTATAATATTTTTTTGATTCTTTACATATATTTATTATAAATAGCGTTCCTAATAATATTGTAGGCACTATATACCTAAAGTCCATTGTGCATCCATATGGCTTTGTTACGTTTCCATACATATACATAGCAAGTTCTGTTATATAAAATATAATAAACATATTTAATATAACTGACCCTTTTTCTTTCTGTTTTCTTAATATTTTTATAAAGCTTATTAGGCTTATAGTAACTATTATAATATTGATAATTAACATTAATATCGCTATTATCTCACCAAAGATATCTGTTTGTTCAGGAGAATATTCTCCAAATAAAGAACTTTTTATTAAATAAGCAAATATATTACAATCATCAAAAGGTTTACAATATATATTTAGCCATTCACTTGAAAAAATATTTAGTCTATCAAGCCATGACCTATCTCCACAATATGATGCTGTTCCTGGAGTAGGTACATAAAATATACCTTGATCAAATAATATTAAATTTCTTATGCTATACGATAAACCTACTCCTAATGAAATAATCCCAAATACTAAAAATTTAGCAACATAGCTTTTTATAATTTGTGCATTTTTTTCTTTAAAATAGTCTTTTAAAAATTTATTTATAAAAACATATAAAATTGGAACAGCAATAATTGTTCCTGATATTTTTGTAAGTGCTGATAATGCTGTTATTATTGCTAAGATAATTGTATTTTTAAGGCTAGACTTCTTATGCCATTTTACCAGATATAGCAAATTTGTAAATATTAACATTACTGATAAAATGTCATTATTTATACTACCAGATAAAATTATAAAAGTTGGATGTACCGCAATCATAAGAATTACTAATACTTTATAACAATCTTTTATCTTTATTTCTTTTAAAATACAGTATGTAATTAACATTAACATACTTGAATATATTGCGGTTAAAATTTGTATTCCTTCTTCAGCTGTTTGCAAATCTACACTAAAAAATTCATTTATTTTAAGCCATCCAGCTGCAATTATATGATGTAATGGTTGTTGATAAAATTGCCAACTATTACTTGTTGGCAACTTTCCAGTTTGATATATTGTTTCAATATATGCTAGATGACCTGTTTCGACTTCCATATCATGTTGTCTTTGGGTTATTGGTGTATATAAAATGTATACTGTTCTTAATATGATTCCTATTATAATTATTGCTAATATTATTTTTTTATAATCTATTTTCTTTTCTTTTTCGTATTTTTTGACTATAATAAAATTTGTACTTAATATTATGAAAGCTACTAAAATCATTCCTATTAATTCACAATTTTTAATTGTTATATTGATATTTATTGCATATATAAAAACAAAATATAGAATTATACCTATTCCTAATAATTTTAATTTATTTTCTTTTAATATATCCTTCATTACTCATTTTCCTTTTATCCGACTATATTAGCTACAACTCCAAATGATAAAATCATCATTATAATACTTGCTATAATAACTCCTAATAGTACGGCTATAAATGTCTTTTTTCTATCCATCTCTAAAACTGATGCTATAAGTGAACCTGTCCAGGCTCCTGTTCCTGGAAGTGGTATTCCTACAAATATTACTATTCCTAGATATCCATATTTTTCAATTTGCCCTTTATTTTTTTCTACTTTTTTATCTAGCCAATTTGCAATTCCACTAAAATGTTTGCTTTTTCTCATCCATTCAAGTATCTTGTTTATTAATAGTAATATAAATGGTATTGGAAGTATGTTTCCTATTATACTAATTATGTAACTTGGTATAGGATCTAAGCCAAGCAATGCTGCAGCAAGCAAGCCTCCTCTTAATTCTAGTATTGGCATTAAAGATATAACAAATACCAATAATTCTTTTCCAAATGCTATTGACGTAACTCCTCCAAAGGCTCCTATAATTGCGTTTACTATCTTTTCACTCATTTTATTTCTTCCCTTCTTAAGTATTATATTTTTTACTAATTTTTTATATCATAATTTATTCTAAATGTCTACTTTTTCAGTCTAATAAAACAAAAAAATACAAATTTTACATATTTTGTTTTTTTCTTTCCAAATTAATCTAAAATTCCTAACATACTATAAACAGTTGAGCCTTTTTCTTTTAGATCAACTGCAGGTGCATTAATGTCAAAAAACTCGTATGAGTTAACTTCATCAATTAATTTTATATTATCTTTATCATAATAATAAATACTATAGACTTCTGATGTATTATTAATAATATATCTTCTTCCTAACAACCTTGGCATATAGTAAGAGTGACAAACTTCATTTAGATTTTTGTCTAATATCTTATATTCATCTCCTTCTTTACTTGGGCATTGAATATAAAAATTACTATATATCATTACTGGATTTTGTATTTTTTGCTCTATCTGCCCTGTTTGCAATGATAAAAAGATTGTTTCTCCTGTTTCTTGATTTAATAAAACTATATAATTTTCATTAATATCTTCTACTATATAATCTTTATTTATTACCCTTTTTTCTCCATTTTTTTCAAAATATCCTGTTTCCTCTGTATCATAAAATGGTATACTTCCATTAGAATATACTAGAATTTCTTCATATAAATCATTAGAAGTATAGTATGCTTCATAAATTAGGTTATTGCATTTTAATTGTTTTTTTATTCCATTCTCTATGTCTAATAAATAGTACTCTTTTTTGTTTGCATAAAATTCTTGTATTTTTCTTATATCTCTGTAAAGCTTTGAATTATATGTGAATTTCACATAAGTTTCTAAGAGTTTTGTATCATCTTCTATCTCATTATTTTTCATTACAACCTGCAGTAATAGTTCGTCATTTTTAAAATACATATATTCAGCATTTTTATTGTCTTCAAATAAATCTTTTGTTTCTTGTGTTAATTCTGTATATTTTCGTAAGTTATTTTCGTTTCTATCATAATTAGTTACTGAAGAAATAGATTGTATTCCTAAAATATTACCCTGTGTTATGCAATTCATAAAATTTACTGCTACATCAAAATAATCATCAAATAAATTGCATATTGAAAACATTTCTTCACCTTGAGAATTTATAACAATTAATTTGTTATCTTTACAAGTAAATCCCACATTAGCTTCATGTTCGTCTATCAATAGACTCACCATATATTTAGATGGATATGAAATGCTTGCTATACTTTCAAAATGTTTTTGAGTTAACTTATTTCCTTGATTATCTAAATATACATATACACCATCTTTGTTATATACATATGTTTCCATATTAACTTCTTCTTTTAATTTTGGCAATGCCTCTTTTAAATTATTTACGCTAATTATAAACATTACAATTGGTGTAATTATAAAAAAACTCTCCATAATTATAAGTATCCAAAATAAGACAATTGGAATTTTTGTCTTATTATCTTCGATTTCTTTATTAAATATTAAATTTATTATGCTTAATATTACTGAAATTAAACATATTATCATTAGTATTAATTCAGTAAAATCTGATAACATATATATAAGCCAACTGGCAGCGATTACTATATGGATTATGCCATTCTTTTTGTTTTTCTTTTTTAAATTTACGATGGAAATTATAACATTAAATGTTATAATTGCAATTGGCGTTATTTTTAATAAAGCAATACTAAAAGACTCATATACCATATATAAATAAGTATCAGAAAAATAAGTTACTGACAATATGATTAAAATTGCTAAACTGTAAAATATATTGAATATGTTTAAATATTTGTTATATTTTTTCATTTTTTCCCCCTTCATTAATTTTATTCTATTTTTTCATAAATTATTTTACACAATCATAATTTTATATTAAACTTTATTAAAATTCAATAATTTTTTTAATTTTTGTTGTTAACTTCTGTTATATTTGTTATAACTGTAATCGCCACAATAATAATTAGTTTAAAATGGTTAAAATCCATATAATAATAATTGACTTTTTAATTTCATATTGCTATAATAACGATTGTATATTTATATCTGCCAATATAGCTCAGTTGGTAGAGCAACGGATTCGTAACCCGTAGGTCAGCAGTTCGATTCTGCTTATTGGCTCCA